>NZ_CP021850.1:3469558-3784972 GCF_002896855.1 Clostridium thermosuccinogenes
CTCGCTGCCAGTCCGAAATCAATGCATATGGCCTTGGCATGCCCTATATGCAGGTAACCGTTCGGCTCCGGTGGAAATCTCGTATGCACCTTGTTATACCTGCCGGATTTTAAATCTTCATCTATTATATCCTGAATAAAATTGGAATAACCTGGAACTTCTTTGTTCTCAACAGTTGATTCGGGATTTTTTCTTTCAGGATTGTTGCATTCTGCAGTATTACTCATTGTCCTTTACTCCTCCTTGTACATATACATCGGCATATTCCTACATATACATCGGTATATTCCCATATTCACATCACTACAACTGAAACTATTCCACGCCTAAGCAGATAATTTCTCAATGCCGATTTTAATTCTCCTTATCGTCTCTTCCTTCCCAAGGATATCGGCAATCTCTATAGCACCTCCGGGCGTTACCAGCTTTCCTGATATGGCTATTCTTATCGGCCACAACATCTGGCTGTTCTTTATGCCCATCTTTTCCACCAGCTTCAGCAATTCATCGTGTATCGTCTGCTCATTCCAATCTTCAATTGCTTCAAGAACAGGCACTGCAGCTTTAAGGCTTTCCAGAGAGTTTTCCAGATTGGTCTTCGACTTTTTGTGGACATACAGCTCCTTGTCATAATCCGGCAATGCATCAATAAAATCGACGGTTTCAGGTATGGTCTTGAGAACTTCTGTCCTTACCTGCAGCAGCTTGCTTATCTTCATAAAATCAATGTTCTTATTGGCTATAGCCTTTTCATAATAAGGCTTTGCCAGATTATTAAATTCCTCAAGGCTTAATTTTCTTATATATTCGCCGTTAAACCAGTTGAGCTTTGCAAAATCAAAAGCCGCCGGCGATTTGCTGATGCCATCTATGTTGAATACTTTTTCTAACTCTTGGAGAGAGAATATTTCCTGGTTGGTCCCAGGACTCCAACCTAAAAGAGCCACATAGTTGACTATGGCTTCCGGCAGATACCCCATTTCCATCAAATCCTCAAAGGAGGCATCTCCTGCCCGTTTGCTAATCTTTGCTCCATCCGTCTTTGTTATCAAGGGAAGGTGTACATAAGTAGGTATCTCCCATCCGAAGGCCTTATACAGCAAATTATATTTCGGAGTGGATGAAAGGTATTCCGAACCTCTGACAACATGGGTTATTCTCATCAGATGGTCATCTATCACGTTGGCAAAATTGTAAGTCGGCAGGCCATCGGATTTAATCAGTATCTGATCCTCCAGCTCGCTGTTGTCCACAGTGATGGTTCCATATACCGCGTCCTCAAAGGTAGTCACACCGGATTGAGGCATTTTCTGCCGTATAACAAAAGGCTCCCCGGCAGCAAGCTTTCTTTCAACTTCTTCCTTGCTAAGGCTTAGGCAGTGACGGTCATATCTGCATGTCATTCCCGCCGCTTCCTGCTCCTCCCTAAGCTTGGCCAGCCTCTCCTTGGTGCAGAAGCAGTAATATGCATCTCCCTGCTCCACCAGCTTTTTTGCATAGGGCATGTATGTATCCTTCCGCTGGCTTTGCACATAAGGTCCGTATTCTCCGCCTATATCCGGCCCCTCATCATGCTTTAATCCTACCAGCTTGAGAGTTCTGTATATTAAGTCGACAGCTCCTTCCACATACCTTTCCTGATCGGTATCTTCGATCCTAAGGATGAACTTCCCATTGTTCGACTTTGCTATAAGGTACTCATAAAGAGCAGTCCTTAAGTTTCCAATATGCATGTAACCTGTAGGACTTGGCGCATATCTCGTCCTTACTTCCACTGCCATAAGTAATCTCCTTCTTTCTGCTAATATGTAATATTAAAATCATCATAATATATAACACTTAATAAAATAAGCTTGATACTAATAAAGCGTGATATCAAGAAACTCTTTTTGCAAATAAGTCTGATATCAGAACTTCATAATAAAATATTTTGCTCTTTCCAAGGATGCCCTGCTTTTTCTAGAGCCTGCAAAAGCTTGTCCGCACTCTCTCCCATCCAATTTAGGAGCCATATATTCAGATAAATAATATTTTAATTTATATTATAACAAATTGCCATAGTTTTTTGCATTAAATTGCTCTTGGAACAGCATGCTTTTGCAGGATGATAGTCCATACCCTTAAGGCTGAGTTTCGCTATTGGCGTTAAGATATATTGCCAGTGCCAAATACCCATGCAAAAAACAGGCGGTATTTTTCAAACCGCCTGCTTTTATTTTATAATCACTATGTCTATCCTTCTGTTTTTCTGCCGGTTGGCCTCGGTATCATTGGGTGCCACCGGTCTGAATTCCGCATTGCCTGTAGGCGTTACTTTTGCCGGGTCCACACCGCAATTGGCTATCAGGAATTTCACCACATTGGTAGCTCTCTTGGTGGATAGCTCCCAGTTGGAAGGAAACTGAGGGGTATTTATAGGAAGACTGTCCGTATGGCCTTGTATCAATATTTCATTATCCAGCTTTGCCAGGAAATCTCCCAGTTTTTTAAGTACTTCCTCACCAGAGCTTTTTATGTCTGCTTTTCCCGAATCAAACAGGATGAGGGAATTAAACCTCAGCGTAACTTCTGTCGTTTCTTCGATAACACTGATATATTCATCCAACCCCAGGTCGCTTATTGCCTTGTCAACATTGATTTTAAACTCCTCCAGGGTCATGTCCTCGCCCACTGAAGCGTTGCTGGTTACTGAATCCTGCCCGCCCACAGCATTGTAATCAGCTATAAGGCTTACCAACGACTGCCCGTTGTTTTTCGTATAGATTTCCCCTTTGCTCATTTCCAGATAGCTGCTTTGCATTGATCTTGCGAATTGCTCAAATTTTGCTCTGTCAACCGTCGCAAAGGAAAATAGCAGCACGAAAAGGCACAAGAGGTTTGTCACAAGATCGCTGTATGTTGTCAGCCAATTGCCGGCTTCTACGCCGGAACCATCGGTCCTTTTTCTCAGACGTCTCATCTTTCACCTCATCCTAACGTTGAACTAAAATTCGGTTGAGCCTTTTCTTCCCTTTCATCACGTTCCTGGGTTAACTCATCATAACGCCGCTTTTGCTCGGGCGAAAGGAAAGTCTTGAGTTTTTGCTCCATTATCCTCGGGTTCTCACCAGCTTGTATGGATAGAATACCTTCTACTATCAACCTTTTTTCATGCAGCTCTTCCTCGCTCTTTATCGCAAGCTTGTTGGCAATGGGCAAAGCGATCAGGTTTGCCAGCACGCTGCCGTAAAAGGTGGTTATCAGGGCAGTCGACATTGCAGGCCCAAGAGAATCGGGATCATCCAAAGATTTTAGCATTACGACAAGCCCGACCAAGGTACCTATCATACCCCATGCAGGAAACATCGCACCCAAAGTTTTATACATTCCCTGCCCTCTTTTATGACGGGCTTCTATGCTTTCCAGCTCCAAATCCATGGTTTCAATTATTACATCGGGCTCTACTCCATCGACTACAAGCTGTATAGATTGCCTCATAAACTCATCATTAATATTTTCCATTTCTGCTTCCAGTGAAAGCAGACCTTCACGCCTAGCTTTATGGGAAAGGTCAACCAAGGTCTTTACTGTCTTTTCCAACTCAATACCCTTGTCCCTAAAAGCTTTTGCTGTAACCTTCAAGATCTGAATAGCTTCAGCAGGACGATAGCTCGTCAAGGTGGAAGAAACAGCTCCTCCTATTGTGATGAGAATAGATTTTAAATCCCAGTAAGCTGAAGGTTTACCACCTAAAAACATAGGAACAATAATACATGCTGTACCAAAAATAAGACCTAATAAAGTAGTTTTATCCATTGCAATCCCCTAATCTATCAGTTTTTATTGAGCTACCGCATAAATTTTGGCAGCTTCAAGTGTCTCATTATTTTATTCGGCATTACCATTAAAATATATTAGCTTTTTATTAAACTCAAAAAATATGTAATTACGCTTTTTTTCATAAGTAAATTGAAATATGCCCGTATTGCTTGATTTCGCTAAATATGTAAATGTTGCTTTTAATTCAGAAATGAACAATGATACCTTAAATTATTTGATTTCATAATAATTGCGCAATGTTTCTTTTAAATATAAATGAGTAAAAATCAGAAATGTGTAAAGATATCCTTGAACTACTTGACTTTTAAACACGTAACATTGCTCTTTATTTGGAAATAAGAACGGTATGCTTAAATTAAATGATTTCATATAAAATTATGTAATGTTGTTCTTTATTTTAGCAATGAGTCATGATAAACCTGAGTTGCTCAGTCTTATAAAACGTGCAATGCTGCTTTTTATTTAGTAATGAAAAATGACATATCTGAATTAATTGGTTCATAATAATGCGTAATTCCGCCCATTATTTTAATAAAAGCAAAAATATGACTGAATTACTTGATTTCATAAAAACATGCAATGTTACCTTTAATTAATATGCAGAAAGGTCATAGGACTATGAGCAATCCTATGACCTTTAATTAAAATGCCGATTAGCAACTTACAGCTTCAGATCAGTATTAGTATGCTATACCCTGAGCATACATGGCATTTGCCACCTTCAGGAATCCGGCAATGTTTGCACCCATTACCAGGTTGTCTTCATCCCCGTATTCTTTGGCAGCACTGCTTGCACTCTTGTATATGTTGATCATTATGTTTTTCAGCTTGGCATCCACTTCTTCAAAAGTCCATGAATACCTCATGCTGTTTTGGCTCATCTCCAGCGCAGATGTAGCTACTCCTCCCGCATTTGCTGCTTTTGCAGGGCCAAATATCAGCTTGTTTTCAAGGAAAACATTTATCGCTTCCGGAGTAGAAGGCATGTTTGCTCCCTCACCTACTGCGAAGCAGCCGTTTTCCACCAGAATTCTTGCGGATTTTTCATCTATCTCGTTCTGGGTAGCACATGGAAGAGCTATATCGCATTTTATGGTCCATATGCCCGAGCAGCCTTCAGTGTATGTCGCATTCGGATGATACTTGATATATTCGCTTATTCTCTTTCTTTCTACTTCCTTTATCCTCTTGACCGTATCAAGCTTGATTCCCTCGGGATCATATATGTAACCATTGGAATCGCTGAGGGCCACAACGTTAGCTCCCAACTGCTGAGCCTTTTCTGTTGCATATATTGCAACGTTGCCCGATCCGGATATAATAACCGTTGAACCTCTGAAGGATTTTCCTTTAGCCTTCATAGCTTCATCCATAAAATAGCACAGACCATAACCTGTAGCCTCTGTTCTGGCAAGGCTTCCGCCCCAAGTCAGACCTTTTCCTGTCAATACTCCGGTAAAGTCATTGTTCAGTCTTTTGTACTGACCATACATATATCCGATTTCTCTGCCTCCGACACCTATATCCCCTGCCGGAACATCGGTATCAGGACCTATATGCCTGCTCAGCTCCGTCATAAAGCTCTGGCAGAACCTCATAACTTCTGCGTCGGATTTGCCTTTGGGGTCAAAATCACTTCCACCCTTGCCTCCTCCAATAGGCAGTCCGGTCAAAGAATTCTTGAATATCTGCTCAAATCCCAGGAATTTGATTATTCCCAAGTTTACCGACGGGTGAAATCTCAGTCCTCCTTTGTAAGGACCTATGGCACTGTTAAACTGAACTCTGAAGCCACGGTTAACATGTACCTTGCCGTTGTCATCAACCCATGGAACTCTAAAAATGATCTGTCTTTCAGGTTCAACTATCCTGTCGAATATTCCAGCACTGACCCATTCCGGATGCCTTTCCGCTACCGGCTCCAATGACTCCAGGACCTCTTTCACAGCCTGGTGAAATTCAGGTTCATTCGGATTTCTTTTTATAACCTGATCCATAACGCTTTGCAGTATTTTCATGATGATTCCTCCTGATATAATTAAAGTAATGTATGTTTTATTGTCAAGCAACTAATGTAAATGCTTTAATAACTTTTATTGCCTAACATTAAAATTAAACGCCATCAACAAAACAAACAACTTAAAGCAAACTTAAGCCAGTAAAAATTTGCCAAAGTGCTCAATGCAAAAATTGCACAAACCATAACCTGCAACGAAATCCAGGCTGGTGAAACAAACCGGCTTGGTACTTTGCAGGTGTATCAATATTTTTTTGTTGTCTGTGGTATACGCCGTTGCACACCATAATAATATCAGGGAAAATAAGATTGGCCTGAAATGGTATTACCTAGTTCATTTGTAATCACAAACAACTAAAAAAATTATAGCAAAAGGATTAAAAATATGCAAGATTAATATGGAAAAGTTTCATTTCACATCTAAAATATTCTTTTCTATTTGCTTTTTGTATTCAATGTTTTGTTTGCAACATGCTGTTTTTGATAGATTTTGCAGGTTTTAATCCATAAGTTTGCCTTTTATTTGAAGGTGCAGGATTTGCATACCAGCTTCCTGGTAGATTCATAAAACAAGACTTGTTGAAAATCATGCCAAATCGCCTATTGTAGTTCATATAGAGCCATCTTGCCTAATTTCATGCTAAATTGCCTGATGCAGTCATATTCACAAACCTGCCAAAATTCATTCTAAACTACCTTATGTATTTCATATACAAAAACCTTCTTAATCTCATTAGTAAAACACCTGCTGTATATCATATGTACGAGCCTGCTAAAATTCATGCTGAATGCCGCCATATTTTCATGACCACTGCATAAAAAATCCCAACCTTCACTTCTTTCATATAGGAACTTCGGGTTGGGACCAGTTATCAGATCATATATTCGTTTGAAAGCATGAAATGACGCCACAGCAGGCAGCATTCCACCGCTTATTTATCTTCAAATTTTTAATTTAATAAAACTATTTATTCCTCAAATATTCATCAATAGCTTTGGCAGCTTTTTTACCTGCACCCATGGCAAGTATTACTGTTGCAGCCCCCGTCACAGCATCTCCTCCTGCAAATACACCCTTCTTGCTGGTGGCACCGGTCTCATCGTCGGCTATTATACCTCCCCACTTGTGGCTGTCAAGGCCCTCTGTGGTTGACACAATGAGAGGATTGGGGGTCTGTCCTATAGCGATTATAACTGTCTCCACATCCAGAACAAATTCCGAGCCTTTTTTAGGAACCGGCCTCCTTCTGCCTGAAGCATCGGGTTCACCCAGTTCCATCTCTATGCACTCTATGCCTTTTACCCATCCGTCTTCAGTTCCGAGAATCCTTGTGGGGTTGCTTAGAAGCTTAAAAATTATTCCTTCTTCCCTGGCATGGTGTATCTCTTCCAACCGGGCGGGCATTTCTGCTTCCGAACGCCTGTAGACTATATAAACATATTCAGCGCCCAGCCTCTTTGCGCTCCGGGCAGCATCCATGGCCACATTGCCGCCGCCAACTACAGCGACATTCTTTCCTACCTTTACAGGTGTGTCGTATTCAGGGAATTTATATGCCTTCATGAGGTTTATCCTCGTGAGGAACTCATTGGCTGAATAAACTCCATTGAGGTTTTCGCCTTCTATGCCCATAAAGCTCGGAAGCCCTGCTCCTGAGCCGATGAAAACAGCCTCAAAGCCTTCCTTTTCCATGAGTTCGTCTATGGATAATACCTTCCCTATAACCATATTTGTCTTTATCTCTACCCCTAAGCTTCTGACATTATCAATTTCTCTCTGAACCAAAGCCTTGGGAAGCCTGAATTCAGGTATGCCATACATTAAAACTCCTCCCGGAGTATGGAAAGCTTCAAAAACCGTAACGTCATAGCCCATCTTTGCCAGATCGCCTGCACAGGTCAAACCTGCAGGACCGGACCCTACAACAGCCACCTTTTTATTCAGCTTCTTAACCTTTTCCGGTTTTACCTCCCGGTTTGCCATGTACCAGTCGGCTACAAAGCGCTCCAGTCTTCCGATTCCAACGGATTCTCCCTTCTTTGCTCTTACGCACAGCTTCTCGCACTGGCTTTCCTGAGGGCATACCCTTCCGCATATTGCCGGAAGGCTGTTGGTTTCTGTGATTTTATAATATGCTTCCTCAAACTTTCCTTCCGCCACAAGCTGTATAAAATCAGGAATCTGCACATTGACAGGACATCCGGCAACACAAGGCCTGTGTTTGCAGTTGAGGCACCGTTGGGCTTCTTCCTTTGCCATGTCTTCCGTATACCCCAGGGCAACCTCGAGGAAATTCTTGTTCCTCACATTTGGTTCCTGTTCGGGTATTTTAACTTTATTCAATGACATATTAGGCATTCTTCATTCCCTCCATCCTGCATTCATGCGCTTCCAAAACCCGCTTTTCTTCGTTCTTGTACATCATCTGCCTTCTCATGGCCTCGTCAAAATCAACTTCATGCCCATCAAAATCCGGGCCGTCAACACATGCGAACTTCGTCTTTCCTCCCACGGTCAGGCGACATCCTCCGCACATGCCGGTACCATCTATCATAACAGGGTTCATGCTTACCAGTGTTTTTATTCCATACTCTTTTGTAAGCTTGCTTACCATCTTCATCATTATCAGCGGTCCTATGGCTATGACCAAGTCGTATCTATTGCCCTCTTCTATCAGCTTTTTCAGCATATCGGTAACAAATCCCTTGTTTCCGTTGGAGCCGTCATCCGTGGCAATAACCAATCTATCGCTCACTTCTGCCATCTCTTTTTCCAAAATTATCAGGTCTTTGTTTCTAAAGCCTGTTATCACATGCACTTCTGCGCCAAGCTTATGCAGCTTTTTAGCCTGTGGATATGCAATGGCTGTACCAAGCCCACCACCTATGACCGCCACCTTTTTATAACCTTCCAGGTGGGAAGCTTTACCAAGGGGGCCTACAAAGTCCAGAAGATAATCGCCTTCTTCCAATGTACCTAATTGTTTTGTCGTCTTTCCGACTTCCTGGAATATTATGGTTACAGTTCCTTTCTCTTTGTCACTGTCGGCAATTGTTAAAGGAACCCTTTCTCCATTTTCATCTATCCTGAAAATTATGAATTGTCCCGGTTCAGCCTTCCTTGCAACATATGGAGCTTCAATCTCCATAAGCTTCACTGCAGAATTAAGAACTTCCTTGCGGACTATTTTGTACATCAACTCTCCCCCTCACTTTCGCACCATGACAATTGAATATTTACATTTTATTGTATATCTCAAAGCTATTCGAGTCAACTGGATATAACTTGTCCCAGGCCTTTTCAAATTTGCCTGCGATTACATATTTTGCTTATTTAGATACGGTACGACAGCAAATCACTGGTAATCAGAAGGTGTCTTAACAGGAAACAGTTTAGATTTTACGTTTTATTTAAATGAATTTAAGTGAAAATGAATGAATTTAATTATTTTTTAGATATACTTGACTGTATTCCATAAAATGTTATAATTGATTTTAATATTTTTACATCATCAAGCTGTTTTATAATCCATACACTGCGCTTAAAATTCTATTTTTAATGCTTTATATTTACATCACCAAGAAAAATCTACCTGGTGATTGGCTGGTGAGCCAACCCGAAAATTAATTGGTATTGCTTAAAAATGTATTATATATAAATGGAAGGGAAGTAAAAGATGAAAATCGTAAAGCTGTTTAAAAATAAGCGTCCGGTAGTGTCCTTTGAGGTTTTCCCCCCAAAGCCGGATGTTCCTATTGAGAATATATACGACTCCCTTGATAAGTTCAAAGATTTGAACCCGGATTATATAAGCGTTACGTATGGTGCAGGGGGAAGCACCAGGGGAAGGACTGTTGAAATAGCGTCAAAAATAAAGAATGAACTGGGTATCGAAAGCATGGCCCATTTTACCTGCGTAGGCCACACAAAGGAGGAAATATGCGCGCTCCTCGATCAGATGCGCAGCCATAAGCTTGAAAACATACTAGCTCTGCGGGGAGATCCTCCTCTTAATCAACCTGACTTTGATTTCAGTAAAAATCCCTACAGGTATGCCAACGAGCTTATACGTGAAATAAAGGTAAAAAACGGCTTCTGCATAGCTGCTGCCGCTTATGTTGAAGGCCATGTGGAATCCGCGCGGATAAAGGATGATCTGATCAATCTAAAACGCAAAGTTGATGAAGGTGCAGACTTCCTTATCACCCAACTGTTTTTTGATAACCGGATGTTTTATGATTTTCTGGATAAGCTGATCTCACTGAATATAAATTGTCCGGTAACGGCAGGTATCATGCCGGTCCTCAAAGCCGACCAGCTTAAAGTCATTGCTGCCAAAAGCGGCTGCTCAATACCTGCCCGACTGGTACTGCTTATGGATAAATATGCTGATAATCCCGAAGACCTTAGAAAAGCAGGAATTGAATATTCGGCAGCACAAATAAGGGACCTGGTGGAAAACGGTGTGGACGGTATTCACCTCTATACTATGAACAGGCCTAAATCCACCCGGAAAATCCTTGAACAGGCAGGCCTTCTTTACAGGATGCACCAAGAAGCCTATGTAAGTAAGCAACTTTCTAGCTTTCCTTTATTTTAATCTCAAAAGTAAATCTATTGATTCTTTAATATCTGAGCGAATTTCATCCAATTGCTTTATATATTGGATAATTAGTTAATAGTATTAGCGAGCTTATGATTTTATTTAAACTATTAGTATTATGTATTTAAAAGTAAATAATTGTATCACCAAATTAATGGTAAAACAAAAGCATAAGTTGACGTAATGTGGTAGTTTTGAATTGCCGAGAAACAAAGCTATTTCCACGGAGGTCAAACTTATGTCTGAGATAATAATAGAGCAAAGCCAAGAAATTATCAGCTGTATAAATATGATATATTTAACTCATTCTGTAGCTTTATGAGACCATATGGTTCATATGGTCTTAGGCATTATTACCACCGAGGGAAGCAAAGATGCTTCTGCGATCTATTCAAAACATACCCGTAACCGGGACAGGAACTGCGGCTCAAGGTTTCTCGGAGAGTACAAGTGGAGCAATGAGTATGTTGACCACAAGTGAATCAAGCATTCTCTTAATATCGTCCGAAACAATATAGCGGAGTGGGATGTTGGTTTTCTCATCATAGACGACTCTTTGAGTAAAAAAATAAGCCTACAAAACAGAGTGAAGGTCTTGACTATCACCACTCCCATAGTGACAGAAAAACTATGTGGTATCGCTGCGTAGTTACTTCCCACTATAAAATCTCCGAATACTCACTGCCGGTTGATTACAAAATCTACCCAAAGAGGGATTTTTTGGTATTGAAACAAAGAAGAACTTTAAGAAAAACAATAGCTTGCAATACAGCTTATTAGTAAATTTACACCGGTTACAGAAACAACGTACTTATTGTTGGATGCTTGGCATACATCGGGAAAACTGATGCTGTCGCTGTTCGGCCTCTTTGACCGCAATCTGCTCATTCTTTTTGACCGCTAGTTTTGCTCATTAGCCCTGTCCGCAGATGTATACGGACAGGGCATATTAACTACCAGTTCAATTCTTCCTCAACAATAAGCCTTACCACATGATCGTCTATGATTTTTTTCTGTACCTGTGCCCCATGTAAAAGGCAAGCTGTACACGCCCGGTTGATTTTTCGCGGTACTCCATGAGAATATTCATATATCTCGTCTACCGCCATATCCGTAAATATCTCCCGGCTTTCTCCTGCATACTCCAGGTGCTTTCTTATGTATTCACCGGTTCTTTGCCGATCATATGGCATCATATGATATCGGATATCTATTCGCTGGCATATTGCCTCATATATCTGCTTCTTCAGGATGTCCTTCAACTCACTCTGGCCTACCAGGATTAAACTCATTGGGTTATACGAATCCATCCTGAAGTTTAGTAAAAACCGGATTTCCTCCAGCATCTCCCTTGAAAGTAGGTGTGCCTCATCTGTGATGATTATAGGAATACGTCTCTGTATTTCAATCAGGTTGCTGATCTCTCTCGTTAGTTGTCGTTTTGCATCGCTCCTGTAGAATTTCGCTTCACATCCCAGCTGGTTCAATACTTCCCAGTAAAAATTCCTCGGTGTCAACGCCGAATCGCTTATGTACATTACCTTGTACCGGTTGCTGTCCAGCGCCCCAACAAACTTCCTTATGGCTGTGGTCTTTCCTGTACCAACATCTCCCGTTATCACTGCAAACAACCGGTTCCGGGCCGCATACTCAAGCCTGCTGCAGACCTCTTCCAGCTCCGGATTGCTATACAAATGCTTCTCCGGTATATCCCGGGTGAACGGCGTGTGCAGAAAGTTGTAGTACTGCTCAAACATTTCTGTCACCGCCCTTCATGCTCCTGAAGGTTAATGCTCCGGTCTGCCGTTTTTGCCTCTTTTCATTCTCGCTCTCATATATTTTTAATAGCCGTGAATGAGTCGCCGATTTCGTTGCTGGTGTTTTTTCAACCTTTGAGCAGTATTCCCCAACCTTCAGCGGGGTTGCTGTCTTTCGGCGCTCACCATTGTACCATATCTCCAGAAGGCTCATATCAAAAGGATCATACCGCACATCCACTTTTTTGCCTATGTATTCGATTCCGGCTTCATATTCTATCCCTTGCAGCTTGAAACAGCCTGTGTTGTCAACTTTCCTTGTATCTTCCCATAAAAATGCGTCCCGGCATTCTTCAGGAGTTGCAAACCGCACCTTCTTTGGATCACTTGCATACGCCTGCGATGGAGAAACCCCTTTTAAACTGCTATGAGGCTTCCCGTTGTACCCTTCATCCAGCCATACCCGAAATTTGCGGTTAAGTTCCTCCAGGCTTTTTGCTTTCTCCAGCGATATCTCCTGGAAAAACTCTTCAACTGTGGCATTGAACCTCTCAATCTTGCCTTTGCTCTCCGGAGAATACGCCTTTGTGTTCATGTGACGGATTCCCAGCTTTGCACATGCTACTCTGAACCATTTCGAGATAAATACCTTGCCATTGTCAACGTATACTGCCTCCGGCTTGCCGTATTTCAATATTGCCTTGCGAAAACTGTCTTCCAATATCGGAAGCCTCTGATTGTCGTAAAATTCTGCATGACACACCAGCCTCGTCGCATCGTCAATAAATGCCACCATGTATGTCCGTTTCTTACCGCCGTCGGCAGTCGGTATGTACGGACCGTATTTGATATCTGCCTGCCACAATGTGTTCCTTCCGTTTTTGACGAACCGGCGGGCTGTCGTTCCTTCTATACGAACATTTCTGAAGTCTTTTGCACCAAAGCCCATCTTCAAAAGATGCCTGGACAAGGTGCTTCTGGAGACACTTCCTTTTTTGACAATCCCTTCGCCTTCAAGGATCTTTATGATCCTCCTGACACTTCTCTCCGGCAGTTCCTGTTTTATTTCGATTGCCCGATCTAATATTTCCTGAGATATCGCTCTTTGTTGCCCTGTATCTTTTCGTATCTTTGGTAATAGCCCTTCGTAACCATTCTCCCGGTACGCTGCAAGATACCTCCGAAGTGTCCTTTCCGAAATTCCTTCCCTCTCAAGTATCTCCTGCCGTATTCTCCGCTTTTCCGCCTCATCCAGATCCGGCTGCAATAGCGGCGATATGATCTCATGTTTCTTTAATGCTTTTTCCAATACTTCATTGTTTATCATTTCGATCCCTCCTGTGCTTTTTCCTAAAGCCTATCAGAAGGGAACTCCGGACAGCTACGCAAACTATGTGGGAATTTTCTATACAAATACTCCTGCCAGATGATTTGTTAGCCACATATTCGTTTCACCTATGGCAAGATGGCTGCTTTCTATCTGCGGCAGTAACCCAAGCAGCCGCTCAATCATGTGGAATACCTTTGTTTCTATCATCTCCAGCTCATTGACAAACTTGCCATAATACCTGTACAGTATAGCTCTTAATGCTCCTGCAGCTTGCCGCCCCCGTTGCCTGAATTCTTCTACCCACCGCCTTAATGTGGATATGCTGGCGGCAGTCTCAATCTCCTCAAGAGGTATACCGTCCTCCTGGTCCCGAAGGACCAGCTCGCTATCACAAGCCGAGTAATGCTTATACGGCCTGATGAAATCCGGTATGATTGCATGTGTCTTCCCACACTTGCTACAGATTACACGGAATATGTTAATCCATTCAATTTCCTCGCCCATATGCACATGACGTGCATATCTGTCATGAAAGGTTGTTTTCCCGCCGCATTTCGGGCATATCAACTCCAGCCTTTCCAAAAATTTTAAACAATTTCTGCGATACTCCTTAACATTCCGCCCCAGATATGCTATTATCATATTACAAATGTGTTAAAGGGCTTTGAGGGTTAGGTGCTGGAACACTTAACATATATATTCAAAGCTCTTATCATATCCTCCTTTTTTTCTTCCAGGAAGATATTAGCATACGTGCAAACGGTCACGCAACTTGAGCAACTCCGGGACATTTATCCGGGGCAGAAACACTGATGCTCCATGCGTTAAGAAAAGGTTATCACACCATTGGAATAATAAAATCCAATAGAGTGATTTACCCTGGAGGCATTAAAACAAGTGTCAGAGAATTTTCTACCTTTATCAATAGAGACGAAACCAGCTTAGTTACAGCAGGTGACGATACTTACTACGTTTACAGGTATGAGGGTAAAATCAATGACCTTGAAAATGCAGTTATCCTATTCTGCTGGAGCAAGTGCGATTTATCCGATAAACCAGCATTTATACTAAGTATGGATGTTAGCCTTGCCACCTCCGAAAGCCTTTTAAATTACCAGAATCACTGGGATGTTGAAGTGAGTTACTGGTATCAAAAGAATTCTCTTGGGTTTGATGAATACCAGGTAGAATCCCTAACCTTAATAAAGCGCTTATGGAGCATGGTCTTTATGACCTACACTTTCCTGGAGCTTTTCAGGGGTTCAAGCAAGAAATCCATAAAGCTTCAGAATTTGAGAGATACTATAGGGCATTTCCGCAAACAACACTTGGTTTCAACTTCCAAGCTTGCATATACTTGTGCAGTTAAAAGGGTATCTGTCGATGCTGTTGTTGCCAAGCTAGGGATAGCTGCATAAACATTTACAATTTACTGCACAACTACACTTTATTTTAAATAGAATTTCTACTTTCATTTAGCAGAACTGAAACAGTTTTTCACAAGTAACTTCTACTTTTCTAATTTCTACTTATTTGCAAAGTTAAATTCCGCTGTCTATGAAATTGAGGTCGAAATAACTTTTTCAGTTAAACACAATAAATTGATACCACTTACATATTATTGTAGTATTGAATATTATATTTCGAAGCTGTATAATATAAGCAACATTTGTTAACTATGGTTTAATATGAAAGAATATAGCGAATGGAACGGATAATATTATGATAAGTAGAACTCGAAAATCAATTTTATTTATGTCCTTTACCCTTATAATCATATTTCTGTGTATGCTATTTAAAGATCAAATAAAATTGAATATAAAGAATAATGAATTTTGCAATAAGGTTTTCTTTCTAATAAATAATGAGATTAACAATGTAAGAAAAAACATAATCAGAAAACATGTAAATCTTGATAAAAATCAGTTACTACTATATAGTCCAAGTACAAGTGAACTTGAAATTTACAGTTTGCTACCAGATAATAATATTTTGACCACGAAGTTTATAAAGAAGGATTGGGGAACGTGGAATATTCAGGGTTGGTATATCGTTTCCGATAATAATATTCCTTCAAAAAGCTTGCATTTACTAGCAGGTGGTGGAACAGACTGGGAGTATGTTTTTAGAGTTGCCAAGAATTTTGGAGATGCATATGTTTTTTCAGGAGGCAACCATGGTAGGGAGAGTTTAGAGGACATAAGATTATTGAATGCTGAAGATGGCTCCGAATTGAAGTTACAACCTGGAGAAAAAGTCAAAATAAATGCACTTAAGATTGTAGAAAATACGTTTTTAACTTTTGATGAAGCACTTACTCAAAAATACTCTGAAGTGCAAAGGACTTATATAATTTTTCCAACTAAGATTTTACTTGAGACAGATTTTAATTTCATATATGATGTATATATGGGCACATCATATGTCTGCATGTTTCCGACGACAAAAGAGCATGGAAGATATATAAGATTTGATGATACAGCTAGAACTTATGAAACACCTAAATCAGGAGATACTTTAACAGAAAATGGGCATACTAATTATTTAGGATATGAAAAATCACTTTCAGCAACTATTTGGGGAGACAGTGTATATAAATATGAGTTTAAAATACAAATTGATAATATAGATATGGTTGATGGATTTAAAAACAAGCTTAAAACATTTTACTGGGATGTAAATAAAATAGGTAATAAATTATATTTTTCTAAATTTGATAATGATGAGTATAAAAAGATTGAAGCTGGAACTACATGGCATAATGTGTCTAGTTGGGAAATAAACCTCAAAAATTAATTATTGTGATAGGGTAGTGTCCTAAGTTTTGTTTAAACTTAATGAAAATATTTTTTGGTGTTAGGATGCCAGATTTTTGGGCATCCCAGTTGGAGACGAGGGTGCAGGCATAAAGTCTGCACAAGACATCCAGGATGCTTTGAAAGACCTTTTGGGTAGTACAATCCAGAGTATGCTAGAAGCTGAGATGGACGAGCATCTTGGGTATAAACCATATGAACGCACAGATAGTACAAATTCCAGGAATGGTACAAAACCCAAGACTATACGTAGTTCATATGGCTAAACGGAAATCGATGTTCCTCAAGATCTAGAAAGTACATTTGAACCTAAAATCGTTAAGAAGCGTCAAAAGGACATTTCCAATATAGATGCCATGTATGCCAAGGGGCTTACAACACGGCAAATATCCGATCAGATTAAAGAAATATATGAATTTGAAGTTAGTGAAGACATGGTTTCAGATATCACAAGCAAACTTTTACCTGAGATAGAAGAATGGCAGCAAAGACCCCTATCCAGCATATATCCGATAATATTTATTGACGCAGTTCATTTTTCAGTAAGAGATAACAACGTCATCAAAAAACTTGCTGCTTACATTATACTTGGCATTAATCAAGATGGACAAAAGGAAGTCTTAAGCATTAACATAGGTCAAAATGAGAGCAGCAAATACTGGCTTAGTGTACTTAATGAGCTAAAAAATCGCGAAGTAAAAGACATACTAATTCTATGCGCTGATGGGCTTAGTGGCATCAAAGAATCCATAGCGGTAGCTTTCCCTAATACTGAATATCAACGCTGTATAGTTCATCAGGTCAGAAACACCCTGAAATACGTTGCGGACAAGGACAAAAAGGAGTTTGCAGCTGATTTGAAGACAATCTACCACGCGCCTACTGAGGAAACCGGATATGAGCGTATGTTAAAAATAACAGATAAATGGCAGGATCGTTATCCAAATGCTATGAAAAGTTGGGAGGCAAGCTGGGATGTCATATGATATGAACCCAAAATGTTAGACAAAATAATATGGAGAATGGAGGAAATGAGGATGAAGTATACATCAGAATTAAAGAAAGAGGCTGTCCGATTAGTCTTATAAGAAAATAATACTGTCATAGCTGTAGCGAATGTGCTGCAAATAAGTGATTCTTCTATAACATTTTGGGTGAGATTAGTTAATGAACATGGATACGAAATTTTAAATAAAAAGCCATCCAGGAATTATAGTGGTGATTTCAAAGTTAATGCGGTAGAATATATGCATAAACACCATTTGTCATTATGTGAGGCAGCTCCTGTCTTTGGTATCCCTACAACTAGTATTCTTGGTAAATGGGAAAAAATATATTATGAGAAAGGACCGCAGGGCTTAAGGGAATGGAAGCCTTGCAGGAAACCCAAAATGAATAAAGACCGCATTAATAATCCTCAAAATATCGAACCTACGTTAGAAAAAAATCTTATCGCTGAAGTAAAGCAGCTGCGTATGGAGAATGAATTCCTAAAAAAACTCAATGCCTTAGTTCTGGAACGCATAAAGCGAGAAAGTGCGAAATAATTAATGTCATCAGTGAACTAAGGCAGAGTTACGATTTGATGGCGTTATTGAAGTTGGCTGGGATAGCAAGAAGTACATACTATTATTATCAAAAACGTATGAAGCAGCCGAGTAAATATGAAAGTATTAGAGCAGAAATAAAGCGCATTTATGCCGAAAATCAGAGAAGATATGGATATCGCAGAATCTGCATCGAGTTAAAGAATAGGGGTATCCAAATAAATCATAAAACGGTATTACGCTTGATGAAGGAGCTTGGTTTGCGTGCTATAAAAAATAAGAAAAAGTATAAATCATATAAAGGAGAAGTTGGACATATAGCTCCTAATATAATTAACCGGGACTTTAATGCGAGTTCTCCAAATCAAAAATGGGCAACTGACATAACAGAATTCAGAATACCTGCTGGTAAACTATATCTTTCACCAACAATAGATTTATATAATGGAGAAATAGTCAGTTATAGTATTTCAAGAAATCCGAATTTTAAGCAAACTATGGAAATGCTCGATAAAGCATTTATCAAAATTCCAAAAAATACAAATCTGATTTTGCACTCGGATCAAGGATGGCAATACCAACAGGTTCGTTATCAAGAACGATTGAGGGAAAAGGGAATTACACAAAGCATGTCAAGGGAAGGAAATTGTTTGGATAATGCTGTGATGGAAAATTTCTTCAGTTTATTAAAGAATGAAGTTTTTTATGGGAATGAGAGCAAGTTTTCCACATTGAGCGACTTAAAGATTGTGTTGGAGGAACACATAGATTAATATAACAATAGAAGAATTAAAAACCGGCTTAAAGTTGTCGCCGGTACAATATAGACTTAAAATGGGAGCATAATTAAAGTCTAACATTTAGGGCTCATATCAATATGTCCAATCTTTAAGTTTTCGTCAGATGTGCGCAAAGTAATATACACACAACCAATTCCATAGAAAGTCCTAATAGTACTTACCGCCGTTTAAACCGTCAAAGAAGCGTATTTCCGAGTGATAGGTAGTGTCCTAAGTTTTGTGTAAACTCAAGGATAATATATTTTTTGGTGTTGGGATGCCAGATTTTTTGGTATCCCAGTTGTTTTAACTCTATCATTCGCTTATATTTTAGTCAATACATATTTGTGATTTCTGATTAGATTACGGAATCCTGAAAAGGCTTTTATGCCGCGAAAGCCTCTTGATAATGAGTAAAGCGGCATGTTAGGCTATCAGCCAGGCATCTTCCATGCTGCAGAGGAGTACTCCCTTGTTCAGAATGGGTGGTGCCTGCAGATGCCTTGTAACATGCCAGCAAAGGCTCATTGTCAAGAGGATCGTGGAATAAATGCCCGTAGCTTTATATGTCTTTTTCTGATATCCGCCCGTCAAAATAAATCATAAGCTGATCAAGAATGGTACCCCAACCTTGGTAAGCGCTTAATATAAGTGCGCATAGAAGTTTATCCGTCCATATGAGATAATCCATCCAAAAGTCTTTAGACTTTTTCGAGTTTTTCGACTCTGACTAAAAAGTCTAGAATCTCTAAGGAGGCTATCTCAATATGGATAAAATCACAAATGCCAAAACTGAATTCCGACTCAAGCAGTGGAGCAAGATTATCCAAGCCTGCCAAACCAGTGGAATGACAGTTGTCAGTTGGTGCAGCCAGAACAATGTAAAAATTAAATCGTACTACTACTGGCTGCGAAGAATCCGCACCTTGGCGTGTGAGACCGGATCACTTGTACCTCAGAAACCGGAACAAGAAATTGTCCCAGTACCATTTCACCAGACAAAGGTATCTGCAGCAGTCACAATCCACTTGCCTTCTTTTTGTGTTGATATACATGACGGAACTTCCAGAGAAACCATCGAGGCAGTTCTGTCGGCATTGAAAAGCATATGTTAGGCGATATTACAAGGGCAGAAGATATCTACATTGTCTGCGGGTACTCAGACATGAGAAAGTCAATTGATGGATTAGCGGCTATTATCAAAGAGACATTTGGCATGGATCCCTTTTCTCCGAGCCTGTTCCTCTTCTGTGGGAGACGTCGTGATCGTCTCAAAGCTCTCTTCTGGGAAGGAGACGGTTTTGTACTGCTATATAAGCGTCTTGAGAATGGGAACTTTAAATGGCCCCGTACACCGGAGCAAGCAAGACGGCTTACCCAGCAGGAATTCCGGTGGCTGATGGAGGGTCTGACGATAGATCAACCCAAAGCAATACGAAAAGCAAGAACAGGCGAAATCTACTGATAAAAAAGTGCGTAAAAGTATTGATTTTACAGCATTTAAGCTGGATTTTTCAGGTGAAATATGGTACAATTATCTTATGCAAAAGATAAATTTTACAGGGCTTACGCCAGAACAAATTGAATATGTTTCCACTCTGGAAAAAATAGTGGAAAACCAGCAAATCCGTATCAACCAGCTTACAGAGCTTCTTATCAAATCCCAAAAAGCTCTATACGGCCAATCCAGCGAAAAGCGTCGTTATGTTTTAGGAGAAGACAACGATCAAATCTCACTTTTCAACGAAGCAGAGGTCGAAGCGAACAACAAAGCAGAAGAACCTACCGTACAGACAATTGTGGCTGCCCATACCAGAAAACCTAAAAGAACAAAGGAAGAACTGGCACAGACAGTTCCTGTAGTGGAGGTTGTTTGTGACCTTGACGAGGACAAGCGCTCTTGCGGTATTTGCCAGGCTGACCTTAGATATCTGGGCAAGGAGCATGTCAGGGATGAACTTGAGATTATCCCTGCCCAAGTAAGAGTATTGAGATACATTCGTTTTAATTATGTGTGTACCGTCTGCGAGAAGGAAACCGGAGATGCCAACATTGTCAAAGCGCCGGTTCCAGCCCCGGTCATGAAACGCAGCCTTGCTTCTGCCTCAACAGTTGCTTATGTTATGTATCAGAAATATGCCAACGGAATGCCTTTATACCGGCAGGAGAAAGACTGGGCAAATCAGGGGGTGACACTTTCCAGAGCCACCCTGGCAAACTGGATCATACGTCCAAGCCATGAATGGCTTGAACCAATGTACAATGCCATTCATAAGCACTTGATTTCCGAACCCCTGATTCATGCAGACGAAACTGTACTGCAGGTATTAAAAGAACCGGGACGGAAAGCAACGACAGAATCGCGGATGTGGGTCTACACTTCCGGGCGAAGTCCAACCCCGGCTGTTTTATTTGAATACCAACCGACACGATCCGGCCAGCATGCCCGAAGATTTCTTGAGGGTTTTTCGGGTTACCTTCAGACAGATGGCTATAGTGGCTACAATGCAGTGCCTGATGTTATACATTGTGGATGTTGGGCTCATTTACAACGCAAATTCGAAGAAGCAATTCCCCAGGGGGCTGACACTAAGACTTCCAAGGCGGCTATCGGATATGATTATTGTAACCGTCTGTTTGCCATGGACAAGAAATGGGAGGAACTATCCGCTGAAAGGCGGTATGAAGAACGACTTAAAAATATGAAACCCCTTCTTGATGAGTTCTGGGAATGGGTGCAACAACTAAATCCGCTGCCAAACTCCAATCTGGGGAAAGCGATCACATATGCATTGAATCAAAAGGAATCATTGAATCGTTTCCTGTTGGATGGACGAATCGAGCTTTCCAACAATCGAGCCGAAAATGCCATTCGTCCGTATGTCACAGGCAGGAAGAACTGGCTGTTTGCCGACACAACTCGCGGAGCCAAGGCCAGTGCTATTGTCTACAGCATGATAGAAACTGCCAAAGCAAATCAACTTAATCCATATATGTATTTGGTGCATCTACTGACAAATTTACCAAGCTTAAAGGAATTGACGCATGAATCTCTGACACCTTATCTACCGTGGTCACCTGAACTACCCTCCTGGTGCCGTAATGATTCATACAAGGCACCCTAAAATTAAGCGCTTACCAACCTTGAATCCGTCCGGATCATTTTTTTGTAATATCCCGTACAGCCAGATAGAGGGCCTTAATAAGAGCATCATCAGAAGGATATGCTGATTTTGTCTTTGTAACCTTGCGAAGCTGTCGATTGAAGTTTTCAATCGCGTTGGTAGTATAAATGATTTTCCGTATTTCCCGAGGATACTTGAAAAAGACACTAAGCTCTTCCCAGTTATTCCTCCAGGATCGAACAGCATTAGGGTATTTGCTTCCCCATTTCGATTCAAATGCGTCTAACTCCTGTAGTGCCAAGGCTTCAGTAGCAGCCTTGTATATCGGCTTTAGATCAGCTGTGAATGATCTTAAATCCTTGTAAGAGATAAATTTGGTTGAGTTCCTTATCTGGTGAACTATACACCTTTGTATTTCAGTCATAGGAAAAACGGCCCTAATGACTTCAGAAAAACCATTTAAACCGTCAACAGAGGTGATAAGGATATCTCTGACACCCCTGTTCTTAATTTCGTTCATTATGGAAAGCCAGAATTTACTACTTTCTGCTTCTCCAATCCACATCCCGAGGATATCCTTCTGGCTTTCCAAATCTATCCCGATAGCTATATATACAGCCTTCTTTACAACAATCCCGTCTTTGCGAACGGAATAATGGATTGCATCCATAAACACTATAGGGTATACGCTCTTAAGCATACGACTTTGCCATTCTTTGATTTCAGGTAAAATTTTATCTGTTATTCTTGATATTAGTGTTGGTGAAACTTCGATGCCATATAGTTCTTGGAGATGGGTCTCAATGTCTCTGTTGCTCATCCCTTTTGCGTACATAGAGATAATCTGACCTTCAATACCCTTGATTTCAGTTTGGTTTTTCTTTACTATTTGCGGTTCAAATTCACCATTACGATCTCGTGGTATATCAAGCTCGATTTCACCGTATTCAGAACGTACAGTCTTTTTGCTGTATCCATTTCGTGAATTATCAGTTTCTTTATTTTGGACATCATACTTTTCATAATCTAATTCTTCATCCAGTTCGCTATTTAGCATCCTCTGAATGGTGCTTCCCATAAGGTCTTTCAGCATGTTTTTGATGTCATCTGTGTCTTTGATGTTATACTCCTTGATAAGCTGATCCAGGAGTTCATCTGAAAAATAATCTTCTTGCTTCAATGGAAAAATTGTGTTTTGTCAACTAGAAATGCATCAAAATGACAAGAAAAATGCAGCACCCAAGCAATCCAATTTTGTTAATATAAGGTATGAATTTTTATCGTACTTTCATCAAGGAGTTCTCTAAACGATTACTTGAACCTTCAAATACAATTAAGTGGCTGTGATGAATAATTCTATCAATGATTGCGCTTGTTAGCTTTTCATCGTAGAAAATACTGTTCCATTTACTGAATTCTAAATTAGTAGTAATAATTAGACTTTTGCGTTCGTAACAGTCTGATATAACCTGAAATAAAAGTTGCGCTCCCTCTTTTTCAAATGGAATGAAACCCCATTCATCGCAAATAATCAAATCTGCCTTATTCAATTGCTTCATAAAACGTTTAAGGCTTCCTTCAGCTTTGGCATCCAATAGTTGATTAACAAGTGAAGATGTGCGGAAAAACCTTACCCTTTTCCCACGGTTACAGGCTTCCACACCCATTGCCGTAGCCAGGTGAGTTTTCCCAAGCCCAACAGATCCATAGAGAATCAGGTTTTCCTTTTTGTCAACGAAAGAAGCTGTTTTAATAGCTTCTACATCGATAGTATTGGGTATACTCATCTTTTCAAACCGAAAGTCTCCAAAGGTTTTCAAGACATCAAATTGCGCTTGCTTCAGCAGGGCATTTTTACGATTGAGTTCTCTGGCCTCTATTTCCATAGCCAAAAGCTTAGCAAGAAATTCCTCATGGGTCTCGGCCTCAATCTGCGAATAATTCTTGGCAATTCTTGAGCCAAGTTTTAGAGTGTTACAGTAGGCAGCAATTAGTTCATGCATGAGGAAGCCCCCTCTCAAGCAGGTCGTCGTAGATTGAGTTATTCACCTCATATGACAGACAAGGGATTTCATCTTTCACAACAATATCAGGTATGGGAGCATTTGCGAAGACCATACTGTAATAACGGGCCCATATACTATCCAAGTCTTGTATACCTTTTTGAACACAGTAGTTAAAAGCATCCACTGCTGTTTCAAGCTCACTGTTAGCAACCATCTTCTTCAGCATTCTTAGGGTAGCTTTCTTTTGCTCGTAATCACAGCCAGAAAGGTACTCCTGCAATGTTTGGGGCAACTGCTGAAAAAAGCCGGTATATTTTATGGCATTTGGTCTGTTACTCATCAGTACCAGATAGGGTTCCCATTTCATAGATTCTTTTTGTTTTCCATATAATCGGTTATGCCATTGAACAACCTGATACTGATCATCAAGAATCCAGACATTGAAAGCATTGGCTTTCACAAAAAGCTCCCTTTGAGCATGCTCAGGACTGGCAGAGTATTTTCTGTTTTCAAAGTTCACTTTCCCGTATTTATCGGACTTCACTTTCTCAAGACGGTAGATCTCATACTCAGCTTTTGGCAAAGGTTTCATTGCTTTCTTATCCTGTTCAAACAGAGTTTTAATGAGGATATCTTTTAAGTAGTGCTTACGATGCATATCTTCATCACATTCGATCAGCAGGTTCTTATTAAATTCTTGAAGGTCTTTGAATTCCGGCACCGGAACCAGCATATTTCTTCTTGAATAGCCTACCTTGTTTTCCACATGCCCTTTTTCATGCCCACTGTCGGGATTGCAGAAATTACTCTCAAAACCATAATGCAGTCGAAATCTGTTGAATGCGTCTGTAACTTCCCTCTCACCGTTAGTCAATATCTTCTTTACAACAGCCTTATCGTTATCAAACCATATACAGGTGGGAACTCGTCCCATGTGATTGAATATATTTTGCATACCCTGGAGCAGGCATTCAATGTTGGTTCCCTTATAGGCCTGTATGTAACCGCCATTGCTGTATGGGAAAGACATGGCCACATAGCAGCCTTCATATCGAATCCCGTTTTCCACAAATTCTGCCATTCCAAAGTCTAACTGCGCCTCCCCGGCAGGATGATAAAGCGGGATATAGCTTTCATTGCTTCCATATAGTTTTCGTTTCTTTTCTGCTACATATCTGGCAACAGTTCGATATGATACAGTAAATTCATCTTTGTATAACTTACTAAGCCGATTATATATTCTTTTGGCTGTATGTCTCTGTTTCCTTGGTGCCTTTAAATCGGCTTCCAGCCATTCATCAATAGTTTTTGCAAATGAGTCAAGTACACTTTTGCTGTTCTTTTTTCTGGTTAATGGTTTTGACCAATCATCCTTATCCACATATTTCTGGACAGTTCTGAAGTTAAAACCGGTTATTCTTGAAATTTCTCGTAAGGATAAGCCTTTCTTATCCGATAAATCTTTGATATACTTAATATCAGCCATTGTTAGCATCCTTTCCGTACCCCCTTAGCATTGACAACTAAAGGGTACTATTTTTAATTGGGTGCTGGCAATGTTTTTTTTCTTCTATCAAAATCATGAATAGCTAAATATGCCTGCCGTTGACGATAGAAATCAACCGCAGTGAAAGTTGTATTAATATTTACTGTAAAATATTCTCAAATTTGTTTGGCAAGCTGCTGCACTTTTACGTGGCAACTTGCTGTACTTTTATTTTACAATACACAGAAAAATCGAAAAGATTACTATTGCCTATCCTGCTTCCGATTGATATCTATCGCTCTTTCCTACAATTACTATGATGAGTATTATATACCTTAAACCTTTCTGACCTATATAATCTTCATCAATATAATACTTTGACATATGAATTAGTCTTTATCTCTTCTGAAAGAAGCTTTTTCATAGCTTACCATATAGGGGTAGCAATGTTATATTTTTATCTAGCTATAGCTATAACTTTTTAAAAACTACCTGCATAGCAGGTGATACTCATAATACAAAAATGTTTCCAATCGTGTATTATCGAATAACTACACGATTGGAAACACGTTACTGATAATAGATATCTAGTTAGTAAAGCTAATTTCTAGTGGCATAGTGCTTTGACCACTTATGACAACATAGTAGACTACTTGTTGACCTTTGGGAACTGAATTGATAAATGTAACTTCAGGGTTACTTTTATTTAATCTAGCTTTAACTGGCGTAGATATACCAGTACCAGAAACTGTTACAAACATGTTACCACCAGTAGAAGTATTAGGATTTTCTGCAAGATTGGTATTAACTTTTGGGTTACATTTAATTATTCCTTTTACAGTACCTGAACTGCTTATATTACTAAATATAATTTTATATACTACTCCATAGTTCTGAGCGTTATCTTTTGATACACCGCTACTATCTGTTATTGTTATTTTTTCACCAGGATTTATATACGGTGCATCATAGCCTCCTATTGCTATATTATAAGGTGTACTAGGAGTTATTGTTGTTGTTCCTGTATTCCAAGTATAAAGCATTGCACCTGCTCCAGAACCACGTAGACTGTCTCCTGTTCCTGTTGCACTAACAGCTTTAGATACATTACCAAGGGTATAATCCTCTTTACCAGAATTCATTATATATGTATCACAATATAAGCTTACTCCTGTAGGAATAGAAATATCTATCACACCATTAAAAGTGTTATATACTGGGCTGCTTGGGTAGGTTGTGTGATAAGGCACTGTATATAAGCAAATCCATTTTGCAGAATTGCTTGGTATAGTTACTGTTGAAGTAAAACCTGAGTCATCAGCTTTTTTCACCATTATCATCCAGTCGGCCCATACTTCAGCCATTGCCATTGAACTCTCTGGCCAAGCTTTATAACTTCTTCGGTTTAGTGTAACTGTTACAGGCGAACTTGATGTGTTATAAAGAAGAACGCCGAACCTCATGTTTTTACCATACAAGTTTTGATGTTCCCAATATATGTTTGCATTACCTTGTATAAGGCTTCGTTGTAAAAAGTAACCGTTTTCTCCCAACTCATTAGCTGCATCTAGCTGTTCTGGAGAGTTTGATATACAGTATGTGTTTAAAGTGGAATTATTGCTCTTAGTATCTTGTTTTGTAAAGGAAACAGCTTCAAGTACTTTTACATTTAATGTATAACTTATGGAAGTACTTGAAGAAACTTCAACATAGTATTTCGTGTTAACTGAATCAGACGTTCTATAGAATATCATCCTGCTTAGTGAATACCACCCACCCGATTTTGTTGAAACTTCAGTATTTGTAGACTTGTTTTTTAATTTTAGAACACAACCATTTCCTGCTGAGACACCACTTAAAGACAATATTACCATTTTATTTGCAGGGATATTCATGTCAATATCATGAGTAGTTACACTACCACTAGATACACTACCTTGTACTGTGCCTTCTCCTAATGTTAGAGAAATTGAATTACCTACTGCTGCATGAGCTATCCCTGGTGGTATTAATTGAAGGAGCAGTGTTAATGATGTTAAAACAGAAAATACCTTAAGCTTATTTTTCAGCTTCATAATAGATACCTCCTATTAAACAATAGATTTATAGATTATTGCTAAACTCCTGAAACATTGAGATTTCAGGCATTTAACCGTTATTTAAGTAGGGATTATTTCCTGTTTTACCGAGATGTATTTATCCCACTAATACCACAATAGAGCAAATCAAGAAAGCATAACACAATGTTTGAGTAATTATCTGCTCTCGATGACTTACCGAAAGTAGCCTATCAACTACATTTTGATCTTTTGAAAGCCCATCTTAAAATCTAGAATTTGTTGCCTCCTCCATACGTTTTCAACTATTACATTTGTTTCGGTTTTGATTACAATTACTCTCTTTTTAACTACATATGCGCATTGCTCATTTAAAAGCTTTTCTCAATCCCCACTGATGCCCTATGCTGCTAATTCTAAATGTCTTCCAAGAACTTAAGACCCTCCGTAGTTTGGCAACAAGGTCTTTGACAAAACCATTCTCTCAAGGTTAAATCAAACTTTATAAATGATATAGAAAATTCTTTTCATGCTATGGTCAATTTAGCTGAACCAATCTTTCAAAAATATGATAAAGAAGATCTATTGCCTTAATTATTGATACTAAAAGATTTAAGTCTATGGCAGAAAGAATAACCCTAAATTCTCCAATGCCATCGTGAAACTTCTAGAACTACTATAACTCTGGAGCATTGATTATTCCTAAACCTACATTTGCAAAGCTGCCAAAGCTCAAACGCTCAAACTTACAGAGTCAAATTCTGAGGCCAAGCTTCAGTATATAAATGAGCATTTCACCTATACCCTGAAA
Source organism: Clostridium thermosuccinogenes (assembly GCF_002896855.1). Lineage (NCBI taxonomy): Bacteria > Bacillati > Bacillota > Clostridia > Eubacteriales > Clostridiaceae > Clostridium > Clostridium thermosuccinogenes. The sequence continues at coordinate 3,497,713 of NZ_CP021850.1, forward strand.
TGAGCTATTATATAAAACGGTACAGGCATTATCCGTCATATATAATTCTGGGATTCATTCATTGAGGATAAAATATACTCCTTTGATCACGAAGAAGATAAATAAAACTCTGACACTAAAATCTTCAAGTCTGCCTTAGATAATTTTTTCAAACGATACCCATTCTCGAAACTACTTAAAGATATTCATTGGTGATTCTGGTTACGATTCCAATATAACTAAAGGCATACCTATACAAACGTAAACTTATCTCATTGATTTCTTTGAGTCCAAGAAATTCAGGCCATACTCGTTCTCTGTCTGATGATGTTGATGGACCTCTGGTTTGTCTGTCGACTCAACCTTACCTTTGAAATTTGACTGTAAATAAAGTGCTAAAACCGCTTTTCCAGGCCCAAATACATGTGTCTAAATGCAGTGGAACTTTCAAAGAGTATATCAGCTCCTGTAAACATCCTTGCACTGACAGCAAATAAGGTTATGTACTATAAATAGCCTCGATGATATCTATTCCCATACCTCAAGATATTCAGAATAGAAGGAAGAAATCTCAGGTGGTAGGTAATTGCTGAAAAGATAATCTCAAGACTTAAGCTGCCTCTCAGAATGGGTAACTCCTACACCTGAAAACCCAAACTACTAAGACTGGTCTCTATATGAGTGATATCGCCAATCAGGTTATTGTCTATGTGGCTTACTAAGCTAGTTTGCACGACAAGTCAAAAGCGTCAAATCCATAACAGAATAATTCAAAAAACTTTAGGTCCTGAGGTTCTTGAATTATCCTGCTCACAATAATAAACTTGGTACTGCAGACTTTTTCGTATGCTCTTTTTCTCTTTTCCTGTAATATCTTTTTCATTTGTCAATGAGCAAATTACTTTTCTTTCCAGTATAATAGATCCCAATGCGCATACTGATGTAAGATTACAGAATCCTGTAAAAAAGTTCGAGCTTAGTAACTTTCTAATATTAGATTTTAGAATAAAAACTAAATTTATCTGCTTTTCTTATTAGCATTAGCTATCTCTAAAAACACGAAATATTATTACAGCTTAATAATATCAAGCTAAATTACATACAGTACTTACGCAAAACAAAATGATCCTTGAAAAATAAAGATTTCACGCACTTAATTTGTCCCAAATGGTTGTTGCGAGAGGATTTGAGACAGTATTTACCTCTTTACCTGTCCGGTCTTTGGATGTTACATTAATAATGTACACAATACCGTTGACTTTAACCTGGACAATGTCCTGCAGGAAGCTGATGGTTTCACCCATGGTATTCAAATTATTCTGTATCTGCAAAATCTGCACGAATACAGAAGTTATGAACACCAAGGAGAAGTGACCCTCAAGTTTTCTAATAGACCGGACTTGAACTTTTTCAAAGTTCAGAAACTGCTTGATGTCTCTGAAGAATACTTCAATGTCCCAACGGCAAAGGTATTTCTTGAGGATGTCTTGAGCAGCTACACCGGGCAAGTCAGTAATGATAAATCTGGTGTTTTGGATAGATGCGTTATAGCCGTTTTTGACTATTGCCATCATGGTGTTACCCACACCAGGTAAGATTACCGATAAAGCCTTGATGTAGAAGCCTGTACCGGGGTAGTACCTGTACTGTTTCTTGCTAAACAGCAGGCTTATGGTCTTAACGTTAAAGTTAACCCTGTTGTTGTACAGCACTTTGCGGTTATTCTTTATCATGCAGACATAGTGGTAACCGCACTCTGAGAGCTTTTGCAGGAGCTCTTTACAGGAATACCAGGTGTCGAATGTGACGTATTCGGCAGCCAAACCAAATTTGTGGGCGAAGGATATCATACGTATGGCTAGTTCAACCTTGGTATGATATTCTTCACACTTTTCTTCCGGTTTCCATATCCGAAACGCCACGGGGATTTTAATCCAACCATTAGACCATAGAAGGACTACAATGTGCATTCCCCAGACATACCGATTATTTGTGTGATCGTATACATAAGATGTCGGGAAAATGCTCTTGCCGAAAGGCTTCCTGATAATCACATCATCGATGATCAAATATCCAAGACCAGCCGTTTGTGACTGTATTGCCTGGATGAACAGGATCATGATATTTGTGTTATTAATAGAAAGCAACGGCAGCAGCCTTGTTATGGCATCATGGGATACCCAGTACAGCTTCTGCGCAATATATGTTGCTGTAGGATTATTAAACAGGATTATACCCATACATGCTGCAACGAAGACCAGTGTATACTTCTCAGGGAACAAAAACTTATCCAAATTGAACTTTCTCACCAGTTCAGTAATAATATCGTGAATGCCGTGCTTGGCAACGGTTATGTCGGAAATGCAATTTTTGGTAGACCTCATGGAACCCCTGCCAAAAGAATAGCATAATTCGAAAACTGGTGAATAGCTGTAATATATGGAAACCTCAATGCAACAACCTTTTAAGCTATATTCTGTTTTCAAAGTGCTGATATGACTTGTTTATGTTACTTTTGCGTAAGTACTATTACATATATTAATTGAGGAGCTTGTACACCTAATATCAATGTTATTTTTATGCCATTGTTATAAAGTTTTTTATAATTAAGTGACCACCTAAACCCATAATAAAAATGATAATTAATCAAAATAAATAAGTAAATTTTACAGATTAACTATATTCATACAGCATATACAATAGAATGAATTAACCTCTAAATTTGGATTCACTGTTAACTAATGTAAGTATATAATATTACATATTCTTTTAGAAATCAATATAATTTGATGTTCTATTTTCTAGACACTTTTCTTCATGTTAATATTTGCAGAACATTTTATGAGTCAATTTTTTTGCAAATGATTTCTACCTGTAGGAAATTTCTTTTAGAAAGGGAAGGAATTTAATGATTTTATTCTGCACACAACTTACAATTAATCTATATTATGGTAGATCTTTACGAGCCTTTTATAACTATGGCATGGGCTGAATTCCGGGAATTTCTTTAATTAAATATGGGCATTATACTAATTGGCAACATGGCCGATAACAATTATATATATAACAGCCAAGAATATATAAAAAGCTTATTGAGGGGAATGATTACGATAGATAACCGGTTTAGTGATTTTCAGGAAAAAAGAATGAAGATATTCGGAGAGCTGGTCAGAAGATACTGGAACGGGAAGCTTAAAAGCAACTATGATTTGAACGAGCTGGCCCAGGATATCAAGGAAAGATATGGGTTCACCGATGACGACATGCCGTTTATAAAAGATCACATAAGGATCGCCATGGGCCTGGATCCAAAGGGAGACTCCGAATTCAAGGACGAACTGGACATCATAAAAAAATCAAAGGAAATTGGCGTACCTGTGATTGCCAGGATACAGGGATCGTGCGAACACTGCGGCCATGATAGCTGCCGGTGTGAAGACGTATGTAAATACGAAGCTCATATTTATAGAAAAAGCGAAGGACCGGTTATTGTGGAAAATAAATGCCTGAGCTGCGGAGAATGCGTTACTGCCTGTGATTTCGGAGCCATAGCAGACAAAATCGAGTTCCTGCCCTTGATTGACCTACTGAAGGATTCCAACACTCCGGTGTTTGCTTCGGTAGCCCCGGCCGTCGTCGGACAGTTTGGAGATGACGTCTCCATGGGTCAGTTAAGGACAGCATTGAAGCTCATAGGCTTCACCGACATGGTTGAAACTGCATTATTCGCAGATATACTAACAATCAGGGAAGCCTTGGAATTTAACCACCAGGTAAAAAATGAAGGGGATGTTTTCCTTACCAGCTGCTGCTGCCCTGTATGGTTCAATCTGACAAAGAAACAGTATCCGGAAGTTTTCAAGCGCATGTCCCCATCGGTATCGCCCATGATAGCCTCCGGAAGAATCCTGAAAAAGCTGTACAAGGATGCCAAAGTTGTGTTTATATCACCTTGTATCGCAAAAAAAGCAGAGGTCAAAGAACCGGAGCTGAAAGGCGCCATCGATTTTGTAATCAATTTCAGGGAGCTGTCCGAAATCTTTTCGGCCTTGGACATTCATCTGAAGGACCTGCCCGGCGATGAAAAGGACCATGCCTCCATGGGCGGAAGAATTTATGCCAGGACCGGAGGTGTGAGCTTTTCCGTTAAAACCGTAGTAAACCGGCTGGAGCCGGAAAGGGTTATTAAGCTTAAGTCGAAAAGGGTGGACGGTGTTTCTGCGTGCAACAAGATACTGAGCGACCTGTCCAACGGAGTGGATATCAATGCCAACTTTGTTGAAGGGATGGGCTGCAGCGGTGGATGCGTAGGCGGACCAAGGACAAACATTGATGTCAGCAAGGCTACCCGGATGGTAAATGAGTTTGGTGAAGACTCTTTAATCCTCACGCCCTTTGACAATCTCAATGTAATGAAAATTCTCAAACAGCTCGGGATTAACACCATCGAAGAAATAATTGAGGACAATGAAGTGAACCGTCTGCTGACAAGGAAAACAGAGCTTTGATTGCTGTTCCTTCACCCCTGCTTGTTTGACTCTGACTTTTTTATAAGCTCATCGAAGGTGATGTCTGTAGTGTTTTCAAACAGGGCATCTATTATTTCCTGCTCTGTAAACGTCTTTACCAGCTTCAGGTCATCATCCAGGACATGGATTATATGAAACCTGTCAAAGTCCATGTTCTTTATGATTTCGCTCAACATGACGTTTTTAAGAACCACCAGGTCCCGGGCCTGATAAACACCTTTTCTAACCAAGCGGGAACGTCTGTAAATAATGCTTTTTACATTCATCAATGCAGCCTCCGTTTCATCCCACCTCAATGAGATTATTATATAAATGCTTATAAAAAAAATGCTGAAGTTATAACTGTTTATGTAAAGCTGAGCTATTCCCAGCAGAAATATAAAAGCAGCAAAAATCAAAGATATCTTTTTAGCATACCTGCCTGCCGGCAGAAATCCGACCTTATCGGCCATTGCAGTTTTTAATATTCTGCCTCCGTCCAAAGGTAAAACCGGCATGAGATTAAAAACAGCAAGATATATATTGGTTGATGCTATGAGATTAGCAACCTTTGAGCCGGGTAAAAAGCAAAGGCCGAACAGGTAAGCAGCCACTGAAAGCAGAATATTGGTAAAAGGACCTCCAAGATATACCATCAGCTGTTTTCCCGTATCAGGCATCTCATCTATTACCGCGTTTAGGCCGACGGGAATTATTCTTACAGCATGAACCTTCACTTTCAGCAGGCAAGCCAGCGCAATATGTCCCAACTCATGCAGCATAATGCTTATAAAGGCTGCTATGAATGTTTCAAAATAACCTGTCAGGTACATTGCGGGAATGATGGCAAAAGTGAAAATATTTATTTTTATATCGACCTGTCGGAATTTGAAAGCAAGCTCTGTTTTCACTCAACCTGAACCTTCAGCAAGTCCATGGGATCCAAATACTTGCCATCTTTCAGTATTTCAAAATGCAGATGGGAGCCTACGGAAACTCCGGAGTTGCCAACCTCTGCAATGACTTCTCCAGCCTGCACCTGCTGGCCTTCCTTCACCATAATATGCCAGCAGTGAGCATATTTGGTTGATAGGCCTCCGCCATGGTCAATTACCACATACTTCCCATATTCAGGAGATATGCTTACCAAAGCCACCTCGCCATCCAAGGCGGATTTTACAGCCTCTCCGTTTTTCGTTTCCATATCTATGCCTGTATGGAATTTGTCATCCCTTTCTTCATTGCTTATGCTCCCAAAACCTGACACAACAACGCCGTCTACAGGAGTGATAAATTCATAATTCTCCCTGATGGTCTCCAATACCTCTGCTGATGCGAGTTCAACCTTTTTTGATGTATCATTGCCGGTTTCTTCTAAATAATCGTATCCCCCAGGGTCCAACCCATATCTGTTGGAGTCGTCTCCGGAAACATCATCGGGAATATTGCCTCCGACAGGAGTATCATGTTCCCCTTCTTCGCTTTTTTTATCAATGCCCAGATTGGCGAGAGCCCCGTCAACCCACTGGTAAATACCTTTAAGATCTACTTCATGCAAAATTGCTGCTTTTAGTTTATCGCTCAGGAAGTTGGTAACCGGGGTATTGATGCTTCTGATAAGTCCAACCACAACCAGTATGGCCAGACATACTATAATCTTAAGGACAAGCTTCTCCGCCATGCTCATGCTGGCGTTTTTCTGGCTCCTTCTTCTTCTCCTTATTGCCGCACTATTCCGTGCATATCTAGGTCTGGCAATCACATCATCCATCATACTGCTGCACCTCTTTTGAAAATTGCTAAAGCACGGTCTGCCGGAAGTACCTTGCTTTTTTATCCGGCTGTTTCCTTTTAAACCACCGTATTTCCTTCGGTTTACTAAATTATATTTTTATTGAAATAGTTTTATTACAATAAACTTGTCATGCCGGAAAGTTAAAAAATCAACTCAAAATGACCATCACTAAAGACCTGATGAAATGAACACAACGCTAAACCTGTTGATAATTGGATATTTTTATAATAAAATTTATAAATAGGTACTGAATAATTTAACGGTTCGGCATGGCGGTACAGGCAGATACTTCATCAGAGGTATCGCCATCAACAGTGTTTTTCCATTTTAATATAGCTTTAGGAGGCATGATCTGGCCTCTTGATAAGTAAATGGAAACTCTGTGAACCTAAAATTAATTGGTGAGGGATGGCACATGAGAAATAATAATAGGAGAAAAACTCGCTCCTGGGGATTAATTGTTTTTATGTTTATTATTTTCTTTCCTGTTGGCATATACATGATGGTAAAGAAAGTCACAACGGAAAAGCATAATTACATAAAAAACGGAAAAGCTCTAAAAGCTTTTGGCTGGTCATTTTTTGTTATGGGCACAATTTTTGTAATGTCAGTATTGGATGGCTCATCAACATACGAAGGATCCGGAGAAGTCGTGAGCTTCAGCGATGCCTTTCCTATAATAGCGTTTTTTTATATCTTCAGTGGCGTTTGTATTCTTAAAGGTAGGAAATATGTCAAGCGAGGATTGCGTTTTGAACGCTATGAAGCAATAGTGAATTCAGGAAAGATCTACAGCCTTGAAGGTATAGCGTCCGCTTTCCCAACTGACTATAAAACTGCATGCAAGGATTTGCAGGAGATGATTGCCGCAGGTTTCTTCCCTTTTTCTTATATCGACTTGGATAAGAAAATGCTGATAACACCCGAAACACCATCCGCTCGTAAAGATTCCGGCAAGCAGGATGCTTCCGAACCGGGATTGGGTAAGGCAAAAGTGGTCAAATGCCCGAACTGCGGAGCAACCAATGCAGTATATTCTGAAGCTGTAGCCAAATGCAAATATTGCGATTCGCTTCTGGAGGCAAACGCCGCAAAGTGACAACAGTGACAACAGCTAAGTGACAACGCACAAAATAAGCCGCTCTTCAAATCGAAGTGCGGCTTGCTTTTTCAATTAGTCGTCAAACCTCTCTAATTTAAGTTGCGTAGGCACTCTAATAATAAGCAAAGCAGTTCCCTTCCACTGGCTTTGCTTCCAAATCTATTTTCCGCTGCTCTTAACATTTTTTATAGGAATGTTGGCAATCAGGGCGGGCACTACTCCATCCCCTTCATCGCTTTTAGTTCGCGTAAGCTGTATGTCAAGGCCACTCTCATCAACATCCATATAGTTTTTTATGACCTTTATGATTTCACCTTTAACCATTTCAAGGAATTCAGGAGAAACATTTGCTCTGTCATGTATCAGAACCAGCTTTAGCCTCTCTTTTGCGACATCCTTTGAATTCTTTGATCTTCCAAATAACTTTGATAAATCGAGCAGCATAGGTTTACTCCTTTCAAGACGTTTTTAAACCGAAGAGCTTCTTTATTTTTTGCATTATACCATCGTCAACTTCCATATCCATAATCGGCACATTTTCCCCCAGAATCCTCCTCGTGATGTTCCTGTAAGCTTGTCCTGCCTGGGATTTTTCATCGGTGACGGCTGGCTCTCCCTTGTTGGTTGATATGACTATCTTCTCATCATCCGGAACAACGCCTATAAGGTCAATAGCAAGAATATCAATAATGTCATCTATGGACATCATATCCCCACGTTTTACCATATCAGGCCTTACCCTGTTTATGAGAAGTTTTGGATTCCTAAGTTCATTTGCCTCCAGAAGACCTATAATCCTGTCCGCGTCCCGGACAGCCGAGACTTCAGGAGTGGTTACAACAATAGCTCTATCAGCCCCGGCAATTGCATTTTTAAAGCCCTGCTCAATGCCTGCGGGGCAATCGATGATTATGTAGTCAAACTCCTGTCTTAATTCATTGGTCAGATTAATCATCTGCTTCGGAGATACAGCTGACTTATCCCTGGTTTGAGCAGCCGGAAGAAGGTAAAGACCTTCATAGCGCTTGTCCTTTATCAGAGCCTGCTTTATCCTGCAAGCGCCTTCCACAACATCTACCAGGTCATAAACTATTCTATTTTCCAACCCCATAACAACATCAAGGTTCCTAAGACCTATATCCGTATCTATTAAAACAACCTTCTTACCTTTTAAAGCCAGGCCTGTTCCAATATTGGCGGTAGTTGTAGTTTTACCTACGCCTCCCTTTCCCGAAGTTATGACTATGACATCGCTCATTAATGGTTACCCCCTAGTTCATCGAATGCAGAATCAGCAATGAGAAGCGGAAATTTTGCAATTTATTTAAGTACAAAGATGCCGTAACATACCGGTACGGCCTTTAGCAGTAGCAACTCATCAGCACTGCTCTATTTTGAATTCTTTTCCCGAATGCCTATAATAAAATAATATCTTTGTTTTATAGTTTTGTCAATTCTCCAATCCATGGCCTGCAAAAAAGCTTAAATGGCTGTGCAGGCCTGGATTTCGACAGGTCATCTCTGGGGAAGGAAAGATTCTATGTATACAATGTCATCCTTCACATATGCCATTTCCGGTACAAGAATGTTTCCGGAGCTTTTCCCATCCGGTGACCGGGTAATGACATCAGCTATTCGAAGCTGCATAGGCTGCAAGTTCAGGGCTACGACTATTGCTTCCTTGTTTCCATCGGCTCCGGCGTGCACTATACCTCTAAGCGCTCCCACTACTACTACGTTCCCGTTGGCAATTACCTCTCCACCGGGATTTACGTCTCCAATTACCACCAGGTTGCCTTTCGACTCAACCAATTGACCGGATCGTACAGTGCCCCTATAGAATTTTGCCGGACCTTCATCAATGCCTTTAAAATAGAACTTGTTTATTTTGATTTTCTTATGGCTTGGCGCGTATTCGACGGTTTCAGGAGCCTCCTGTATATCCTCTTCAATTTTCCTGATTTCAGCTCCCGACCTGCGCACTAATAGTTCAAGAATCCGGTTCTCTTCATCTTTTGTAAGCTTCTTTCCTCTGTACTTTACATTGAGGGATACTCCCTTAAAAAATCTTCCTGCCGAATCTATTTTATTTGCTATCTGCTCCAAAATCGATTCAAAATCACTTTCTTCCTTCATTATTATAAATAAATCATTGACCGTAGCTTTGAACATAACACTACTCTCAGGCATTTGACAAGTCCCACCCTTTATATGCTTAATATTTTCTGGAAGCCCTTCCTGCATCCTCAAAAGCATAATGCAGCTTCAACATTATTATGAACAGCGGAATGGATAAAACGCAGTTATAAACAGCTTCAGGCAAAATTACAGCCTTCAGGGGAAAGAGAAGGTCTCCCTTTCCTTTTAGAAAAATGCTGAAAAAGTACACGGTATATTCATATGTAAAAGTAGCAACAAAGGTAAAAAATACGGCAATCAGGAAGTTCTCCCTGTAAAGGCGCTTGTTGACGGAACCTATTATGAGTCCGATATACATGCACAGCAGTGTATAAAATCCGATAAGTTTACCGGAAATTACATCCAGGCATAATCCGGACAGAAACCCAATGACTGCTCCTTCCATATTGCCTCTGAGCAAGGCCGTCACCACAACAAACGCCAGCAAAAGATTCGGTTTTACATTAAATACTCTTATGTAGTCCAAAACGGTGGATTGTATGAGCCCCAATACAAACAAACAAGCCGAATAGGCAACTATCTTTCTCCTCATCTTTCTTCATTACCTGTCTCAATATTTTTTGTTTTATCTACAAGGACGAAAACTTCTCTCAGCCTTCTGAAGTCGACTGCAGGTTCAACCACGGCATATCTGCTCAGTTCGGTGCTTCCCTGCCGGATTTCCTTCACTTTTCCGATTAATATGCCTTTGGGAAATATTCCTCCCACTCCTGAAGTTTCAACGGTATCGCCCACCTTCAAATCCAATTCGACAGGTATGCGGTCCATCCTCAATAGCCCCTGATCCTTCAGTGTTATGTCACCGCGCACTATTACTATGTAATTGGAAACCATCGCGCTGACAGCGCTCTCCACATCAATTATGGAAATTACTTTCGATGATAAGGGCCCGGTCTGGTAAACACTTCCAACAAGACCTTTGCTGGTTATGACGGGGGAATCTATTACCACTCCGTCCTTCGTTCCCGAGTCTATTGTGAAGATATTGAACCAGTTACCTACATCTTTTGCTATTATGTTTCCACCAATGCTTTCATAATCGCTAAATTGATCTTTCAGATTCAGGGTTTCCCTCAGCATCTTGTTTTCTTCCCTTAATCTGTTTAAATCCCTGCTATCTCTTTCCAGTTCATCCAGCTTTGCTCTTAATTCATCATTCTCCTTTTTCAGCTGCTTCATATCCTCAAAATATGTAAATATACCCCCTACCTTGCTTTCCAGAAAGGCAACGGCTTTCTGAAAGGGATTCAGAGGCGTACCAAGAGCGTTTCCCACAGTGTTCACTGCACTGCCCGCCCTTGAGGATATACCTATAATAACCAGCACTGTTATGGTCACCAGTGCCAATATGAATAATTTACTCTTAAAAAGGCGCAACAAAGGATTTGTCTCCCTTCTACTTCAGCTTTTTAGGAGAAATAAGTACCTTTTTCAGCACTTCAATTTCGTCAAGCACTTTACCTGCGCCCAATGCAACACAGTCCAGAGGATTTTCCGCTACGGAAACCGGCATGCCTGTTTCCTCATTTATCAATCTGTCCAGTCCGCTCAATAGCGCTCCTCCGCCTGTAAGCATGATTCCTTTGTCCATAATGTCCGCTGCAAGCTCCGGCGGCGTCTTTTCCAATGTGAATTTTATTGAATCAACAATAGCGTTTATAGGCTCTTTTAAAGCTTCGTTTATTTCGGAGGACGTAATAACTATATTCTTTGGAAGTCCCGTTATCAAATCCCTTCCTCTGACTTCAATGGATTCCTCCTTAGGCTTTGGATAAGCACCTCCGATGCTCATTTTTATATCCTCGGCTGTTCTTTCCCCTATCATTAAATTATATTCTTTTTTAACATAGTGCACAATAGCCTCATCCAACTCATCCCCGGCTATTCTCAAGGACTTGCTGGTAACAATTCCTCCCAGGGAAATAACGGCAACCTCACTGGTACCTCCCCCTATGTCAACCACCATACTGCCTGAGGGTTCCTCCACCGGAAGGTTTGCTCCTATTGCCGCTGCCATAGGCTCTTCTATCAGGTACGCTTCCTTGGCACCTGCCTGAAGAGTAGCTTCCTCCACTGCCCTTTTTTCCACCTCCGTGACTCCCGAAGGCACGCATATAACTACTCTAGGTTTGCTGAACAGCGCTTTTGGTGCTGCTTTATTAATGAAGTATTTCAGCATGCTCTGGGTTACGTCATAATCTGCAATAACCCCATCCTTCATAGGTCTTATGGCGACAATATTGCCCGGAGTCCTGCCTATCATCTCCTTGGCTGCATCCCCTACTGCCAGTATTTCGCCGGTTTTTACGTTAATTGCTACAACAGAAGGTTCTCTAAGGACAATACCTTTGCCCTTCACATGAACTAATGTATTGGCGGTTCCCAAATCAATTCCTATATCTCTGGAAAATAAGCTCATATTCTTCTCCTCTTCCTTTTACAAAATTCTGTCCTACATCAATCCTTTTTCTTTAAGACTTACATATCTTCCATCCCCGATTATTACATGGTCCAGAACCTTTATTCCCAATATTTTACCACTGTCTACAAGTCTTAAGGTAGTATCCACATCTTCGGTACTCGGTTCAGGATCTCCGCTGGGATGATTATGTACAAACAAAAGGCCTGCACACCCACTTTTAACCGCTTCGCTGAAGACTTCCCTAGGATGCACTATTGAAGCCGTAAGGCTTCCGACGGAAATGTCCATACACCTTATCATATGGTTCTTGGCATTAAGCAGAATTACTTTGAATACTTCCTTTTTTAAATGTCTCATTTCCTCCATCAAAAGCTTGCTTACATCTTCCGGTGTTTTTATAACAACCCTTTTGCCGGAAGTGTAAGTCGATGACATTCTTTTGGACAATTCTGCCAACGCTTTTATTTGAATAGCTTTGACCCTGCCTATGCCATTTATTCTTCTCAGCTCTTCTAAGCCTATGTCATGCAAGAAGGCCAGCCCTTTATTGGACTTGTCCTGTTTTAGTATTCTCTGGGCAAGAGCAACGGAAGTTTCATTCCTGCTGCCCGTTTTTATAATTATTGCCAACAGTTCTGCATTTGAAAGCATTTCCGGGCCATATTCCTCCAATTTCTCATATGGCCTTTCACATACAGGCAAATCCTTCATTTTCAATCTATAGTTAACATCGGGCATATCTTAAGCTTCCTCCCAGTCATTTCAACTGTACTAAAGCAATCTTACTCCGAAATTCTCCAGCATGGTGCCCAGCTTCATAAGAGGAAGTCCCACTACATTGAAATAACAGCCTTCAATAGCTTCAACAAGCAGTGCACCCATCCCCTGGACGCCGTAAGCTCCGGCTTTATCCATGGGCTCCTTGGTGCGGATATATGAATATATTACATCATCCGTCATGCTTCTCATCTTTACCCTGGTCTTTACATGGTCCTTAAGGCTTACCATGTCCCCGGCATTTATGATGGTGACTCCTGTGATCACTTCATGCCAGCTTCCCTGCAAGCGTTTTAGCATTTCATAAGCTTCTGCCTCATCCCGGGGCTTTCCCAAAACACCATCCTTGACAACAATGGTGTCAGCTCCGATAACAAGGCAGTCCCTTTTCAGCTGCTCTGCTATATAAAGCGCCTTGCTGTAAGACAACTCCTCAGCTAAAACTTCAGGCTCCCAGCTTACATCTATTTTCTCTTCTATATTTGAAGGCATAACACTAAAAGCTATACCTACCCGCTTCAATAGTTCGGAACGTCTGGGAGAAGCCGATGCAAGAACAATTTCCTTCATAACAGCCAAAATCAGCTCCCTTTTAGCCCATCCTCCGGGAAAACAGCTTGCTCAAGGCAGGCAGCAATCCCTTTGACGTTTTCAATAGCATAAAATCCTTTTTCTTAAATTTCTACAATTTTTTATTCTATTTTATTATACTACTCAAAAAAATACAATTAAATAGTATTTAAATTTTAAAGCCCTATTGCATAAAAGAAAATATCTTTCATTGCCTCAGGTTGGTCTGGGGTCTTGCAGCATTGTCATGCCCGAAGGCTTCAATACCGCTTCTTTGTTCCAGGGATTTCTTTACCTTCGGCATTATTATGCCTATGCTGTCGATTATTTTGCTCACTTCACCCGTGCTCAAGCTGTTTATGTCTTCGGCCTCAAAACCGCTTTGCCTTATTACCTCCTTCATTACCGTGCCATCATATGGGTCAGCTCCAAGGTTTTTGATTTTTGCTTTCAGATAATTTATCTGCCTTTCAGTGGCCTTTTTCGGAGCAGCAGTCTGGACGCTTCCGCTCTTATCCTGTGTTGCCTCTATTTTTTTCTGTACTGCAGAGAATTCTTCATCCAACAATCTTGCCTCTCCCGGATAGAGCCAGTCGTTTTCACCCATCAGCTTCCTTATGACCCTGTCGCATGCCCCTGTGATGGTTTTTTCCAGGCCGAATTCCTTGTCATCAAGGAGATCTTTTCCGATTTCAAAAAGCTCCCAGTCGGAGAGAACAAACTGGGGATTCTCCCAAGCGACCTCTTTTCTGCTTTCCTTTGCCGTCCTGCCTTTTCCATCCTTGATGCCGTTTTTTGATTGTATCCTTTCGGCAAGATACTGCTGGTACCTGTTATAATAATCTATCTGCTTTCCATCGGTTATAACCTGCCCGCTTTGCATGTGCCTTCCCCTTACCTTGACCAGCAAAGCAGGAAGGCTTATAAATCCCAGGCCCGGAAATTCTGCGCCATTATCTTTCAACTGGTTAACCTCGATATCCTCTATGGAAATACCCTTTTCCCTGGCTTTTTTGAAAAGCCCTTCGGCCTTATAACGCAATTCTCCTCCAATGCCCTTGTAAAAATCCTTTTCCGTATTATACACAACCTCTGTCTCACCGGCTTCATTTTCCTCCGAACCGGACCCGGTAACAAAATCATCCATATTGCAAAGCCCCTCCTTTCAAATAATAGTTTTTATTTATTATTTGAGCAAGTCAGTTAATTTACAATAGTTTTTATTTCATTATCAGGAAAAGGTATTCATTTCTTTACATAAGGTTGTAAAAATTTTTATACTTCTCTTTTCCTGTAACTATTAGTATAATATAATAAAGCTTGTTACAATTATATTGTTCGCATATAAAATTAATGGAATCGTGGTGATTTTATGAAAATTGAAAGAATAGGGGAGAATAAAATAAAAATTACTATATCTATGGATGACCTGGAAGAAAGAAATATAGATTTGACTTCTTTAAATTATAATTCCCCGGCAGCTCAGGAGTTGTTCTGGGATATGATGGAAGAGGCCGAAGCCCAGTTCGGGTTCGATTTGTCGGACTCACAGCTGGTAATAGAGCCTGTACCTGATTCCGATACCGGTTTTATAATAATGATAACCAAAGTGGACGATGACGAAGAGAGTTTTGAATCTATACAGAAATATATAAAGAACAGATTTAAAAGAAACGATCTCAAAGCAAAAAAGAGAAACCGCAAGGTTTATTCTTCTCTGCTCATTTATTCCTTCAGGGAGTTTGATGACTTGTGCGAGCTGTGCAAGAAAATCAGCTCCATGTACTGCGGGGACAGTTCGGTGTATAAGTTGAAAGGCATCTATTATCTGGCTCTTACCCGGAACTGTTTTACCGCAGGAGATGCAAAGATGCTGGAAGCACTCCTGGGAGAGTATGGCCGCAAGGTGCACAATCCGGGATTCTTTGAAGGCTATTTGAATGAATATGGGGAAACAGTGATTGATCATAACTCCATAGAAGTGATAAATAAATATTTCTAAAAACCAGCAACTTATTTGTTGCTGGTTCAGATTATTAACCAACCACCAAGTTAAGTTGCCGACTTGGTGGTTTTTACTTTTATTCATATAATTCTCTAAGCTAAGGTATGATTTATAATTTAATTTGCTTTTATCTAAAATCAGCTTGATCCAAAATAAATTACTCCTGGACTTTATTTGCATTTGCCATCTGTCGTTTCGATAAAGAGCCTTCTTTTCTTTTATCCATATTTGACCTTCTATTATTTCAATCCGGTATCCTCTTCCCATTTTGTATCGGGTCCGATTTCCACGACTTTGTCAATGGCGTCGTATTTGTCATTATACAAAAACTCTCGTCCTACCTCTTTTCCGTCTTTTTGCATTACCCTGTATACATTAACCTTTAATCCTTCCCTTCCCGGGAAGACCACTCTTTTCTCGCCTTGTTGGAGCTGCCGGCTTTCCACGTTCACCACGGCAGGTGAAAACCTCTGGATCACTTCGGTTTCTATCCTGTAATCCCGATCATCTCCGATTTCATCATTTCCGACAATGCTCACCGTAATCCTGTTATCTGCAACCTCGGCGAAAATAAACAATTTGGACTTAAGGCTGTTTTTAAACCTTAGATCCATTTCTCCTTCCAGGATTCTTGCATCCAAGCCTGGTTCCATATAATCAACCACCTCACCGTGAGGAGTCCTCACAATGCCGGAGTGGTCGATGCCAGCCATAAGCACGGCTTTATACAGCGTAGAAGCTACAATATTATATCCTTCATCATCTTCCTTTGCCGGACTTCCCATTTGGTTAAGGCACCGGTTAAAGGAGAAAGTATCGTCTTCAGCACCGCAAGCTTCCACGACAACTCCGTTTATCGCCTTGGCTGCAAGCACGGCAGAATTTATGTACGACTGGGAGCTAATATCTGTGGAACACTGGGAAATTATCAAATCCGCATCCTCAAAAAACCCGGAGGTATATTGGGGATGAACAACTTTCACCTCATAATTATCCGAAACGTTAAACTCTATAAGAGAATCGGGCAAATTTCCCATTTGAGCCTTAAGTTTGTTAATTGCATTATCCACATCGAGGGTTATCCCTGAAGAACCGTCCTTCTTTACAACTTTTCCGTCCTTAATATATACTGCTGCATTGACAGGCTCAGTGTTGACAGCCTTAGCAATTTCGGACACTTTTACTCTCAGCTTTCCTTCATTATAGTTGATGACCGGTCCTATCTGATTTCTGGTGCCATAAAAAAAACAACCGTTAATTACCCCCAGCACCCTATGGACGAAATCCTTTCCAAAGGCATTGCAGGCTGTTTCCATGCCGTTAATGGATGCATCTATTTCACCATAATCAATTTTGAATTCCCTTTTCCCGTCAAGCTTTATCGTAATACTGCCGCCATGCAAAATACCCTCGTAATATTGTGAAACTTTCTTCGCTGCTTCCTCACGGCTTAAAGAACTTATGTTTATACTTCCTACATATGTATTTGAGGGAATTTTATTTTCATATAATAAAAATATTGCCATGAGACCGAAGAAAATGGCAAGTGTTGTCTGAAAAGCCAAAAACAGGAATAGATTTTTCAGATTTCCAAGCTCAATCACCTTCTTCACTCCTGCTCAAAAAAGGGTTTCCTCATATGTATAATCTGTTATGCCTTATTGTTCATTGCCAGGTCTATCAGCTTGCCCTCCTGCGTTGCTTTGCTTATTATCTCTTCCGTGATGTCCATACCCTCGCTGACTATAATATTCCCAAGGCTATCGGTTATAGTTTTCGTAGCCTTTCTTCCCTTTAAATATTGAATCTGTTTTTCTTTAAACAGGCCGGCTGCATTATCCTGATATGCTTCCGGTGAATTGCTGTTGTTATTCACTGATAGCAGCTCGCTGGTATTTTCCGGCGCACCAGGCATTTCCGGACTGACGCCTGTTATTACAGCCTCATCAGAAAACTCTAGATTTTTTTTTTCAGCATCTGCTGCCGCTTTTTCCGACATCAGCTGTTCTGCATCATTCAACAGGGTTTCTTCAACATTCTCCGCTACAACTATAAGATTTTTTCCGAAAGTTATGACACTTTCCCTGGGAATAATCTTTATCTGTTCCTCAGCTGCATTGGAAATAAACTCAAGGCCAGCAATGCTGCACCGATTGTCTTCATCGATAAATATATCTCCCGTCTCTCCTATCAGTCTTCCTTTTTTTGTGAGAATCCTGGTGTTTTTCACTTTGACATCCTTTTGAAGAAGGTCGACAGCAGCAGGCATTTTGCTTATTTCCTCCATATCACTGCTGTTTTCAATTGTAAGGGCATATCCTCCTATACCAAGCACCTTTTCGGTGGGAATGACACTGGCTCCTAAAATCTGCGTACCGTTATCTACAATGACAAAATCCACGGCACCCTTTTCCGCGTTAACAACCAGTTCCTTCACCTTTCCCACTTCCGAACCGTCACAGATACTTATAACAGGTAAACCTATCACCTCTTGAGTTTTTTTCATTTACTCCCACACCCCTTCATATATATCAAATATGATCACGTCCAACAGAATCTCACAAATTTCTTTCTATTCTTTCTCTTACCGATGCATCCATCATATCTCCATATTTATATCCACAGTCCTCCAAGAACTTTCTGGACATTTCCACACGGCCCAGTTCCTTGTAAAGAATGCATATATCCGCAATAATTAATGAAAGAATTTCTCCCTGGGGCTTTAAATCCAATGCACGCATATACTGTGCGATGGCCGCCTCCAAATCTCCCTTTATCTTGCTGTCAAATGCTTCATTGATCAAATCGCTTAAACATGAACCATTTCCGGGATTATCCTTTTCTTCCAATGCCGGCGCTGCCTCTTTAATCGGCTCCTCTCCATTTTTCGTCTCCCCGGCATATGCTTTTACACCTTCCGGAATTGCTTCATTCACCGGTATTGTTACACTTGCCGTTTCAATCTGACAAACCGGTTCCGGCTCCCTTCCTTCCTCAGCATTTTCGACTGTAGCCGGCATATTTTTCTCCCGATTCTGCCCGTCCGGTGTCAGGGCACCATCTTTTTCGGTTTCCACCAAGGTTTTGGGGGATTCAGATATTGCAGCGGCAGCCGCTTCGCCTGGGGCTACATTGACATTCTCCCAAGTTTTAACTTCTATTCCCATTTTACCAATATTTCGTGCTCTGTCAACAAATTTTTCAAATATGTTTCTTATATAGTTCATTGCTTTATTTATAGTCATATTCTCTCCCTTATGATCCGCTATTCGTGCAATCCCTGTTGTGAGGGCTACAAGCATTATAACATATACTATGAAGGTCAAGAAAAGTGCAAGATAAAAATTGCTCCAGGAGAATTCTATAGTGTTTTTTTGCCGCAGGAGGCCGCCGACGACAGAAAATGTAACAGGAACCACAATACTGATTGCTATTGAGCCGATGAAAGAAATAATTGCGGCGTTAAGCCCTAATTCATCCTTCCCGCTTTTCCTTCTGAAAAACAAAACTGACGTAATAGCGACTGCTGCTGTGGCAACAATTAAATATATAACCATACTTCCACGCTTCCCCTTGTTGTATTTTTACTCTCATGATAAACTGCGGAATCCACGACCATAGATATAATTGCTTATTTACCATGAACGGCAGAATTATGTCTACTTCGTAAACATGAATATTTCATTTGAATTATCGAAAAAAAATTCTGAAACCTTAATAGAATCTTCATAAGCTATCACTTCTTCATA
Source organism: Clostridium thermosuccinogenes (assembly GCF_002896855.1). Lineage (NCBI taxonomy): Bacteria > Bacillati > Bacillota > Clostridia > Eubacteriales > Clostridiaceae > Clostridium > Clostridium thermosuccinogenes. Next base: position 3,516,819 of record NZ_CP021850.1, read on the forward strand.
AATGAGCATAAAATTCCGTGACCGCTCATGTCTGCAAAGTGCCAGCAATGTATAAAAAACATCCATGTTTTCGTGCTAAAGCAAATAAAAAAAGAGATATGGAAATCTCTCCATATCTCCTGATTGCTATTGGGATGGCAAATGCCACCCAGTAAGGACTTTGTCTCAACATAAAAACCTGCCATGCTTCAAGGATCTAAGCTACTGCTGAATCATATCCGTGTTTTGATCGGCATCGCCCAGTATTGCCTGTTCTTCGGCAATTATCATCTTATCATCTTCACTTTTCATGCTGCTCGCCTTTGTCTTATCTTTTTTATTGTTAACCAGGGCTGCGCTCAAAACAGATTCCATCTTTTCCACAGGGATAAATTTGAGCTTCTCCCTGACATTTTGTGGTATATCCTCTATATCTTTTTTATTGTCCACAGGAAGGATTATTGTATCGATTCCGGCTCTGTGGGCTGCCAGAACCTTCTCTTTCAAACCGCCTATGGGCAGCACCCTTCCCCTCAGAGTGATTTCACCGGTCATAGCCACGTTCCTTCTCACCGGCATACCCGTCAATGCCGACACCATAGCCGTAGCCATGGTAATACCCGCCGAAGGTCCATCCTTAGGTATAGCTCCTTCAGGCACATGTATGTGGATATCGTATTTATTGTGGAAGTCCTTATCTATACCCAGCTGCTCCGCTTTCGATCGTATGAAGCTTATGGCAGCCCGGGCGGATTCCTTCATTACATCCCCCAATTGACCTGTAAGCTCCAGCTTGCCATCACCGCTCATAAGATTGACTTCGATAGATAATGTGTCACCGCCAACAGGGGTCCAGACCAAGCCTGTGGCAACACCCACTTCATCCTTTTCCTTAGCCTTGTCATACCTGTATACCTTCACACCGAGGAATTTCTCCAGATTATTGGAGGTAACCTTAACGGACTTCTTTCCGGTGGATACCAGTTCCTTGGCAGCTTTACGGCATACTGTAGCTATCTGTCTTTCAAGGTTCCTGACTCCGGCTTCCCTTGTGTAATAGTTTATGATATCCCTTACAGCCTTTTCATCAATCTTCAAATTTGCCTTTTTTAGGCCGTGGGCCTTTATCTGCTTTGGTACAAGGTACTTCATCGCAATATTGACCTTTTCTTCCTCAGTATAGCTGGTGAGGCTTATTACTTCCATCCTGTCCAGCAGTGGCCTCGGTATTGTGTCAAGATTGTTGGCCGTTGTGATGAACATTACGTCGGAAAGGTCGAAGGGCAGCTCCAGGTAATGATCCCTGAAAGCAAAATTCTGTTCTGCGTCCAGTACCTCCAGCATCGCAGAAGCCGGGTCACCCCTGAAATCACTGCTCATCTTATCAATTTCATCCAGCAGCACCAGAGGATTTTTCGATCCTGCCTGCTTCAAAGCTGCTATTATCCTTCCGGGCATCGCTCCGACGTAGGTTCTTCGGTGTCCTCTGATTTCTGCTTCATCCCTCACTCCGCCCAGCGACATTCTCACATATTTTCTGTTCAAAGCTCTTGCTATTGACTTGGCTATAGAGGTTTTGCCCACTCCCGGAGGTCCTACCAGGCAAAGTATCGGGCCTTTGAGGGCGCTCTTGAGTTTTCTTATGGCCAGATACTCGATAATTCTATCCTTAACTTTTTCCAGTCCATAATGATCCTCATCAAGAATTTTCTTTGCCTTATCCAGATCGATGATCTCCTCCGTGGATTTATTCCAGGGAAGATCCAATATCCAGTCCAGATATGTTCTTATGACAGAGCCTTCTGCCGACCCGGAGGGCATCTTGAGCAGGCGATCCAGCTCTTTAAGAACCTTGTTTTCTACCTCTTCGGGAACTTCGGCTTTTTTCAGCCTTGCCTTGTATTCCTCCACTTCACCGCTTATACCGTCCCTGTCACCCAACTCATTCTGTATTGCTTTCAATTGTTCCCTAAGGTAATATTCCTTCTGGGACTTGTCTATCTGCTTGCGCACCTTCGCATTTATTTCTTTTTCAATTTCCAGAATTTCAATTTCCTTCAGCATCAACCGGAACAATTTTTCGAGTCTTATCCGGGGATGGAATTCATCGAGAATTTCCTGCTTCTGTTCTACCTTAAGTGTAAGGTTGGAAGTTATCACATCCGCCAACTGCCCATGATCCTCTATGGAATTGACAGTCAACAATATATCGGGTGAAATTTTGTTGCTAAGCCTTACATACTCCTCAAAGGTTGACAGTGTACTTCTTTTAAGGGCTTCTATTTCATCTTTGTCATCTTCATCATAAGTGTATATCTTTTCTACAACCTCAGCCATGAAGAAGGGCTCTGTTTGCGTAATTTCGCCTATTTCAGCACGGCTTATGCCCTCCACAAGAACCCTGATGGTATCTCCTGGAAGCTTAAGCAGCTGCTTTACTTTGGATATGGTACCTACCCTATATATATCTTCTTCGGAAGGCGAATCAACTCTTGCGTCCTTCTGCGTCACCAGCAGGATCAACTGATTGTTTACCATAGCCTCTTCCAGAGCTTTTATGGATTTTGCCCTACCCACGTCAAAAGGCAAGGTCATATATGGAAACACCGTCAATCCGCGGAGGGGCAAAAGCGGTAGAATCTGCTTCTTTATTGCTTTATTTGACTCTATCATCATATCATCCCTTCAAACTCTAATAAAAATTGCCTCCAATTTATTACAACAGGCAGATGCAACTATACGCCGATTTAGACTAGCTACCTCTGCCTAATACCATAATCGTAACAATTATAACCTTTAACCCTCATCATTTCAATTGTTTTATCTGGAATATGAGGGAACTCTTTGGCTTACAGTAGCATTCGATACTATCAAAACACCATACTCTTCCCTCTCCAGGAACACCTTTCCTGTCTTGTAAACTCATCTGGGCTTCCGATTCGCTTTTGAAAGGCGTTCCATCACTGTGCTTAAGCACGCTTCCGCCTGGTCCATCTCTTTCGCGTCCGGGACAACATCACCATACCTCACCTTTTCATAAACCTTTGTGATACCTTCTATGGAAATATCTTCACTTCCGGCTTTTCTGCATATTTCACCCGGGGTATCCGACCTTGCAACTCCAATGCCTGCCGCATTCAATACATCCAGTATCATGCCGTATATATATCTGACCTTGGCTGCCGGATTTGTTATTTTCTTCAGTCCTCTCATGCTCCACCGGAGCTTTTCTTCCGATTTTTTCCTTTTTCCGGCGGAATTTTTAACCGGCTTTATTTCAACTACCTCATCGTTATAATCTTCCTCTTCCGGCTCAACTTTATCCGTGCTGCGAAGAATATTCAATACAAACATCCATACCTTTTGAAAAGCTTTCCTGACAGCCCGCAAGATGACCGGCAGAGCTTTATATATAAGATATATAAAAATAACAATAAATATCCCTTTGAGTATCAAATCCGCAACCGGATTCATGCCGCTCTCATCACCCAAATCCGGGAGCTGTGGGGGCTGCGCCTGACCAATGATGCCGTCCGTTTCCGGAGCACGGCTGAATAGAAATTCCAGCGCTCTCAAAAACAGCACTATTCCTTTGCGGACGACATTGTTGAGTATATTCAGGAAAAATACAATAATGCCTTTAAGGTTTAAAAACAGCAGAGTGATGCCAAACAGTGTCAAAACCGAAAATATGTTGAATTTCCTAATATCCTTTGATACTCCGGCCAGACGCCTGTTCATATGGAGGAATACACTGTCTATTCCGGCCTGGTTGAATACTATCATGGATGTCACCGTCAGGATATATGCATAGAATATAAAATTCAGCCTTATGTCCGAAAATGAGCAAATTGCTGTCGATATGGCTATAGTAATGATACCACCGTACAATTTCGTCCGGTTCAAAATATCATCGAACTCTCCATACCGGGCCCTCACTCCCACTATATAGAAAATCAACGCTGCTATAGCCTCAAAGGCAGCTCTGAATATTCCGTCCCTTTGAAATACCACAGCCGCTATTGCCGCCGGCACCAACGCTGCAATATGAACTACCAGTCCGCTTAGAAACAGCGCCGTGGCATGTTTATCCAATATGAACTCCGCCACCTTTCCCGAAGCCAACCGGGAAAAAAAGGCGGAATTCTCCCTTATAACAGCCGATGCGATGAAAAATCCGGCTGTCATCAGAATTGATGCAAGCAAAAGGGACAGCGCTCCGCCATCTGTTTTGAATAATAATGCCCTGACGGTGATTACTGCGGGGTAAATAAACGAAAACACCCCCAGCAGCGCTGTTGCCTTTAATGCATATGTTCTGAAGTTCTCATGCATTCATATCCTTCCCTGCTCTATTGATATTGTATCCACCTTTCAACTAAAACCAGCTTGCTGTGCCGGTATTTCGAGCCTTAGCTCATGCCTGCACTGCATAATCTTTTTCCGAATCCGTCGACAAAACATAGATGTTCATGTCTTCCGGCACTTTTGCACCTTCCGGTTCTTTCAAAAGCAGGATGGAAATCCGGTTGTCAAGCCTTTCCAGTTCCCTCACATGCTCACATATGGCATCGGTGAGATAGCAGGTTATTATTATGACATCGCAGTTCCGTATCTTTCCCTCCATCCAGCTTAAGAAATCCTGAAAATCCTTCACTCTCTTAAGCTCCAGCTTTGCCAGTATCTCCATGAGCATTGAAACATGCTCCCTGCCGGCAGCTTCTTCAGTAAATACCATCTTGCCGTCATCGTCGATTGTGGTGCCGTTGGTAGCAAATCTCACCGGAGCCCCCGACATAAGGGACGAATCAAAAATCGATGCCGCCACCTTTATTCCATACTCTACCAATTCCTTGTCGATGGTGTTGTAATATTCATTTTCTATGGATTGAATATTGAGCATAACAGTAAGGCTCAGCCGGGATGTATAATCGTTATTCCTGACCATAAGCCTGCCTTCTTTTGCTGTAGCCCTCCAGTGTATTCTGTTCATAGGGTCCCTCGGAGTATACTCCCTGGCTCCTGAAACTATAAAAGGGTCATCTATGATCCAGCGTCTGACTATCCTTTCCCCCTGGAGGTAGTTGATTGGAATAAAATACTGCTCAAAATCCACGACAGCCGGGTATACCTTGAGAGTCGCACCCACCTTGACCGGCATTGAGTTTGTTCTGAAACTCAGAAGATCACCGCTTACCAGAGTGGACGTATCTATATTATATATACCCCTTTTCAGGCACTTTACCTTCCATCTTCGGATTATCTTCTGATAGCTTTTTAATACGAAGCTGCTGGTGGCATAGCGGCTCTCCTGGTTGACAACCGAACGGGCACCTGCAAAATCCAGCCAGCGGGATGTGTATATATTGGCCTTAAGCCACGGTACAGGCAGCACTTTCCTGTTTTCCACCGTCTCTACCAAAAATATCTCATCCCCTTCATGAGCTTCCTTAACGCTGAACTCACATTTATATATAAGGTTTTTAAAGGCAAGCTTCCCAAAGATCAAGCTTTGCATCCCTATTACCGCAAGGACGATTATGATAAATGCCAGGATTTCCATTGGCTTTTCTCCCTCAATTATATTTCCTCCGTTGGAACAGGAATCTCCTTCAAAATATCCGATAATACCGCTTCCGATGGCTTAATGCCTTTGGTTGTGACTGCATGCCCTCTTAGTATTATCCTGTGGGCAAGCACTGGTAAAGCCAGATGCTTGACATCATCGGGGATGACATAATCCCGCCCTTTCAATGCAGCATATACCTGGGCTGCCTTCATAAGGGCAAGGCTTCCTCTTGGACTGACACCGAGGATGATTTTCTCATGGTTTCTGGTAGCCTCTATGATACTTATTATGTAATCCTTTACCGCATCATTTACCCTTACCGAAGCAAAAGCTTCCTGAGCTTCAACTATCTCCTCCGACGAAGCAACAGTATCTATATCCACCGACGAGGTTTTTGCCTGGAACCGGTCCAGAATTTCCTTACCTTCCTGCGCTGTCGGATATCCCATCCTGAGCCTCATCATAAACCTGTCCAGCTGAGCTTCCGGCAGCGGGAATGTTCCCTGGGTCTCCACAGGATTTTGGGTAGCTATGACAAAAAAGGGCTTGGCAAGGATTTTCGTATCCCCGTCTATAGTCACCTGGCGTTCCTCCATGCATTCAAGAAGGCTTGACTGTGTTCTCGGGGTAGCCCTGTTGATTTCATCGGCCAGAATTATGTTGGTAAATATGGGGCCCTGTCTGAAAACAAATTCCCCCTGCTTCTGATCAAAATAATTTATGCCTGTAAGATCGGTGGGCAGTAAATCCGGTGTAAACTGTATCCTCTTGAATTCACAATCTATCGACCGGGCAAGGCATTTTGCCAGCATGGTTTTGCCCACTCCGGGCACATCCTCCAGCAGTACATGGCCCGAGCAAAAAAGAGATATTATCACAAGATCGATTATGTCATCCTTACCGACAATAACCCGGGAAATATTAGATTTGATTCTTTCACCAAGACTTTTTACCTGCTGCAGTTCCAATTTCAACACTCCCTTATACCGGAAAAATGGTAATAAAATTAAATCATATAATAGTACTTACGCAAAAGTAACATAAACAAGTCATATCAGCACTTTGAAAACAGAATATAGCTTAAAAGGTTGTTGCATTGAGGTTTCCATATATTACAGCTATTCACCAGTTTTCGAATTATGCTATTCTTTTGGCAGGGGTTCCATGAGGTCTACCAAAAATTGCATTTCCGACATAACCGTTGCCAAGCACGGCATTCACGATATTATTACTGAACTGGTGAGAAAGTTCAATTTGGATAAGTTTTTGTTCCCTGAGAAGTATACACTGGTCTTCGTTGCAGCATGTATGGGTATAATCCTGTTTAATAATCCTACAGCAACATATATTGCGCAGAAGCTGTACTGGGTATCCCATGATGCCATAACAAGGCTGCTGCCGTTGCTTTCTATTAATAACACAAATATCATGATCCTGTTCATCCAGGCAATACAGTCACAAACGGCTGGTCTTGGATATTTGATCATCGATGATGTGATTATCAGGAAGCCTTTCGGCAAGAGCATTTTCCCGACATCTTATGTATACGATCACACAAATAATCGGTATGTCTGGGGAATGCACATTGTAGTCCTTCTATGGTCTAATGGTTGGATTAAAATCCCCGTGGCGTTTCGGATATGGAAACCGGAAGAAAAGTGTGAAGAATATCATACCAAGGTTGAACTAGCCATACGTATGATATCCTTCGCCCACAAATTTGGTTTGGCTGCCGAATACGTCACATTCGACACCTGGTATTCCTGTAAAGAGCTCCTGCAAAAGCTCTCAGAGTGCGGTTACCACTATGTCTGCATGATAAAGAATAACCGCAAAGTGCTGTACAACAACAGGGTTAACTTTAACGTTAAGACCATAAGCCTGCTGTTTAGCAAGAAACAGTACAGGTACTACCCCGGTACAGGCTTCTACATCAAGGCTTTATCGGTAATCTTACCTGGTGTGGGTAACACCATGATGGCAATAGTCAAAAACGGCTATAACGCATCTATCCAAAACACCAGATTTATCATTACTGACTTGCCCGGTGTAGCTGCTCAAGACATCCTCAAGAAATACCTTTGCCGTTGGGACATTGAAGTATTCTTCAGAGACATCAAGCAGTTTCTGAACTTTGAAAAAGTTCAAGTCCGGTCTATTAGAAAACTTGAGGGTCACTTCTCCTTGGTGTTCATAACTTCTGTATTCGTGCAGATTTTGCAGATACAGAATAATTTGAATACCATGGGTGAAACCATCAGCTTCCTGCAGGACATTGTCCAGGTTAAAGTCAACGGTATTGTGTACATTATTAATGTAACATCCAAAGACCGGACAGGTAAAGAGGTAAATACTGTCTCAAATCCTCTCGCAACAACCATTTGGGACAAATTAAGTGCGTGAAATCTTTATTTTTCAAGGATCATTTTGTTTTGCGTAAGTACTGTCATATAAGTTTATTATAAATCAAATCCTATGGGAAAGTATATATAAATTGGCAATATTGTATTAAGAATGCTTTTATGGGTTATAAAGCGATGAAATATCTATTATTGCAGTATCAAAAGCGGTAATCCAATTTTTGCATCATGAAATTGCAGTACCGTTGTGTTATACTATATTGTTAAATATTGTTTTTGATAAAATGCGCCCTTTGTATGTATAATTGTGAGGGAGGGATTTCCTGTGAAAAAAAAGCATTATGTAGTCCTGCTTTCTGCTATGATTTTGCTTATTCTTGCAATTACTTCATTTATATATTACAGCATTAATACCGCCCTTGCTTCTGTCGATCAGAATGCCGGAATAATAGTACCGGACAAGGAGCCTGTCTATCACTTCGCAATGATCTGTGAGAACGTCGATGATCCTTTTTGGCTCTCCATAAAGAAAGGTGTGGAAAAGGCTTCAAAGGAATTCAACGTGGCTGTCGAGTTTAATGGGCCAGGCATTTCAAATATGGATGAGCAGTGGAAATACCTGGATGTGGCTATAGCATCCAGAGTGGACGGAATAGTAACTTACGTATGGGATGAAGATCAAGCCGGTGAGCTTATAAACAAAGGCGTGAAAAAGGATATACCTGTTGTCACTATTGGCAGAGATGCCAAGGCCAGCATGAGAACCGCATTTGTTGGCATGAATGCGTATAGTTCCGGCGTTCAGCTGGGCAGAATGGCCCTTGCCGCCACAGGCGATGAGGGTGATGTTGCTGTGCTTATTGGTAAAAATCAGGTTGGCGGAACAATGCTCCAAAATCTGATGATTTCAGGTATTAAAGACGCTTTTAAGATACATGACCGGATTGATTTTAGTATAATTGAATATGATGACTTAAATTTTTTAGGCATCGAGGATACCATAAAAGATTTGCTGACCAACAGGCCCGAGCTGGATACGATAGTGTGCACGACTGCAAGCGATACCATAGCTGTTGCCCAGAGATTAATTGATCTTAACAAGGTAGGCTACAATATAATCGGCTATGGTGATTCCCCGGAGCTATTGCGCTATATAGACAGCGAAGTAGTTTTTGGCACCGTCACAGCCAATCATGAACAAATGGGTTATGATGCTATCCGCGCACTGATGGATATAAAGGAAAAAGGCAGAACGTCAGCCTATTTTACAGTGGAAACACGCTTGATAACAAAAGCAAATGTCGATGAATATCTGAAGCCTGGGGAGGACTGAAATGCGTTTGTGGAGAAGGCTTAAGCAAATATGGAACAATAGCAGCATCAAGAAAAAGCTGATACTATATTTCATGGCGACTATCATGCTTTTAAGCGCTACCAATATATACCCCTATTACAGCATCAGTGTGCTTATGAACAAAATGAGCGGAACTTTTGAGATGAATGTAAAACTGAATAGCCTTCATAAAAGCCTGGAAAAGCTTGATTATGCCTATGAAAACTACCTGACTACAAAGCACTCCAAAAACCTTAGCGACTACTACAAATATTCCAGCGAGTTGAGGAAAGAAGCAGAGTCCATAGAAATGAACTATTCGAGCATTGAAAACATACTTATGATGAAAAATATCAAGAATATGATATCCACCTACCTGGAGGAAATAGATGCTGCAGTAACCGCCCGAAGAGGAAGGATGGTGGATGAATATCTTTTGCACTACAGGGAAAGCGCCAGGATTCACCAGTATATCAACGAGTATATTCAAAAGCTCAATAATACCCTGTTTTTGCAAAATACCGACCGTTATATGTCGGTGAAGAGCAGATTTAATATCGTGCATATGCTGAACATAGGTATAATTTGCTCCATCATCGCATTAAGCATATTATTAATACTGTGGTTTACCTATAGGATCACAAATCCAATATCAGAACTTTCCAAGGCTGCCGATGAGATAACTCACGGGAATTTCAACGTGCCCAGCGTAAAAGTGGACTCCAATGATGAAATAGGAGTCATGGCAGAAGCCTTTAACCGCATGACAGGCAGCATCAGGCAATATATAAACGAAATCAAGGAGAAGGCCGAGCTTGAGAGCCGCCTGAAAGAGCAGGAGATGGAAAACCTGATAATGAAAAGCAACCTTAAGGAGGCAGAACTCCATGCCCTACAGGCACAGATCAATCCTCACTTTCTGTTCAACACTCTTAATGCCGGAGCCCAGATTGCAATGCTGGAGGGCGCTGACCGTGCCTGTTCCTTTATCGAAAGCGCGGCCGAGCTTTTCAGGTATAACCTGAGGAATCTGGATAAGCCTGTGACAATTGGAGATGAGATCAGGAATGTTGAAAATTACACGAAATTGCTGAATGAACGTTTTGGTGACAGAATTGAGTTTTATTTGAGCAAAGACGAAAGCATACTGGGAGTCAAGATACCATGCATGGTACTCCAACCCATTGTGGAAAATGCCTTTATTCATGGTATTGGTGATTTAGAGGAAACAGGAAGGATATGGGTAAAAGCCGAAAGGCGCGGGCAAAATGCAGAAATTTCCGTAAGAGATAATGGAAAGGGTATGCCCCCCGAAAAGATAAAGGAAATCCTAAATGGAGAGGCACACGATAAAGCAACTGCTGAAAGTGCACATAAAGGGCATACTAATGGTATTGGATTAAATAATATTTTGAGCCGCTTAAAGATTTTTTATGGCAATGATAAAGTTTTGAATATTTACAGTGAACCTGGCAAAGGAACGGAAGTTTTACTGCGAATACCTATTAATCAGGATTGATTGGGGGATAATTATGTATAAGCTGATAATCGCCGATGATGAAAAGATAGTCATTGATTCACTCAAATATATAATAGAAAAAAATTTCAACAATATAGAAATTATCGCTACCGCCAGATCCGGGCGCGAAGTCATAGAAAAAGTCGATGATGCTGTTCCTGATATCATATTCATGGACATCAGGATGCCCGGAATTAATGGTCTTGAAGCCATAAAAGAAATAAAAAGCCGTCATAAGCAGGTTGTCATTATTGTTTTAACAGCCTTTGATCACTTTGACTTCGCGAAAGAAGCCATCAATCTCGGTGTCATCGAATACCTTTTGAAACCGGTAAACCGGACAAAGGTTGTGGAAGTCATTAACAAGGCCATCGAAATTGTAAAGACTGAAAAGGAAAAGCGCAGAATAGAACTTGAATTGAAGGAAAAGATGGAATATATAGTTCCAATATTGGAAAACGGGTTTATTTACTCATTGATTCTCTTCGATGATAACAGGAATGAACTTCTAAACTACAAACAAATTTTTGAAATTGAGGAAAACGGCGGATATGTGATGACCGTTGAGTTTGGAGATGAGGAAAAGAATGGAGAGCTGGAGAACAAAATCGGCTACAGCGTGCGCAGCCAGCATTTTTATCCCTTTCTGAAGGATACCATCAATACCTTGCATAAGTGCATAGTAGGTCCTGTAATGCTGAACCGTGTTGTTGTATTTGTTCCCACCAATTGTGATACGGATGAATTTTCAGCACGCCAGGAAGCATTGTCCATTGCCGAAAGCCTTTTTCAAAAGCTTTCCAATAAGCTGAAATGCAGCTTTAAAATCGGCATCGGAAGAACCTATGATAATTTCGAACTGCTTCCGTCATCCTACGAAGAGTCGTTGAAAGCATTGCGCTATCTCCAGAGCAGCGGCGTTATGCACTATATGGATATCCCCTCAAGAAATCCACAGATGTCCCAATATCCGGAGCACAAGGAAAAAACGCTATTGCAGAAGGTGGCTCTTGGAGATGCTGTTGAGAGCGTGAATGCATTGAATTATATTTTCGATTGGCTGGTAAGCAATTATAGTAATCAGCCTTTAAAGATTAAAAACAAGCTTTTGGAGATTGTTTTTCTGGTCAACCACATGGCATGGGAATACGGTACTGATCTCGAATCAGACGAAATCGGCTTTCTTGAGGAAATGCTGTCTATAAATGATCTCACTGAGCTCAAGCTGTGGTGCAGAAATAGAGTGGAGAGCGTTGCCGCACAGATAAATTCCTATCGGGATTACAAAATTGGAGATCTGACCAGGAAAGCAAAAGAATATATAAAAGCGAATTATTCCAAGCCCATAACTCTGGAAGATATATCCAGGGAAATAAATGTCAGCCCCCAGTATTTCAGCAAACTATTTAAAGAAGAAACAGGAGAAAACTTCATAGACTATCTCACCGGTATCAGAATCAAAATTGCAAAAGATTTGCTGGAAAAAAGTGAAATGAGCATTAAGGAAATTTGCTATAATATAGGATACAGCGACCCGAATTATTTCAGCAGGATATTTAAAAAAGTGGTGGGAGTAGCACCCACAGAGTATAAGGAAAGCTTTTTTAGATCTGAATTAAACTGATATTCGAGGAGATGTTAATGTGTATTGTCTGAGGAGATTGGCAATCATCCTGTTGCTGATGATTTTTTTACCGCTTGTGTTGAGCTCATGCAGCAAAACAAAAGAAAACGGACCGGATGGTAATGATCAAAAAGAAAAAAAGATAGTAATAGGCTATTCAATGGATACTCTGGTTCATGAGAGATGGCTTCGGGACAGGGACATCTTTATGGCAAGAGCCAATGAGCTTGGTGCAGAAGTGATTTTGCAGGTAGCTAATAGTGATAGCGCCGAACAGGAGAAACAGGTGCAGTATCTTCTTGATCAGAACATTGATATACTGGTACTTGTGCCTCATGATGCCGATGAAGCCACAGATATGGTAAAAGCTGCCAAAAACAAAGGAGTAAAGGTCATCTCTTATGACAGGCTTGTAAAGAAAGCAAATGTCGATTTGTATATATCCTTTGATAATGTAAAGGTGGGAGAGCTTATGGGACAAGCGGCAATAGAGAATTCTCCTACAGGCAATTATCTGATATTGAATGGTTCAAAAAAGGATAACAACTCCTTTATGTTTAATAAAGGCTACATGTCAGCTCTGAATTATAGAATTGAAAGCGGCATCATTCAGGTGATAGGCGAAACATGGGTAGATGACTGGATGTATGAGAATGCTTTATCCTTTGTTGAAGAAGCTTTGCGCTCCGGAGAGCGAATTGATGCAATAATAGCTGCCAATGATACTTTGGCGGGGGCATCGGTGCAGGCATTGGCTGAGAAAAGGCTTGCAGGAAAGGTGACCGTGATAGGACATGATGCCGATCTGGACGGATGCCAGAGAGTGGTAGAAGGCACCCAGTATGCAACCGTCTATAAACCCATCGATGTAATTGCCAGGACAGCCGCAGAGTTTGCTGTGAAAATGGCAAGAGGAGGGTTGATACAGGCAAATGATACCATAAATGACGGCAAATATGATGTTCCCTATTACAAAATCGAACCGATTCTTGTCACCAGTGAAAACATGGTTGATGTCATCATCAAGGATCAATTTCACAGGCTTGAAGACGTATATATGAATATACCAAAATCCCAATGGCCTAAAATAGATTAGCTTGTCATGCTGCCGGCACAACAGATAAAATAGGATTTTTCAGGGAGAAGCTGCCTCAAAAGGCAGCTTTTGCTTTACCTTACCTTTTTTAATGTTAAAAATCTCGTGGTCACTTCTCTCAAAATTCACACAGATAAATAATATGCAGATTGGCGTTAACTATGTCCAGACGGTGCGGTGTTATAATGAACTCAACAAAGGCGAAGACGCCAAAAAAGGAGGATTTCTAATGAAGCGTTACTTGAAATTTGTGACATTTATCGTTTCAGCAGTTATGCTTGCAGCAATGTTTGCCGGGTGTTCAGCAGGCAATTCAGGCAATAGCAACTCCAAAGGCAAGGTTGATATCGGCATAGTTCTGCCGACAAAAGATGAACCAAGATGGGTTCAGGATGAACAAAGATTCAAGGAAGCACTGAAAGACACTGATTACTCCGTGGAAATACTGTTCAGCCAGGGTACATCGGCTAAAGAAAAGGAAAACGTGGATGCCTTGATTGCAAAAGGCATAAAAGTATTGATCATTTGTCCTCAAGATGGTGATGCCGCAGCTGCAGCTGTAGAAGCAGCTAAAAAGGAAGGTATCAAGGTAATATCCTATGACAGGTTGATTACAAACACTGATGCAATTGACTATTATGTGACTTTTGACAGTATAGCTGTAGGTAAGGCGCAAGCTCAATACCTGGTTGACAATGCAGAAGGCAGCGGAAATCCGCTCTACCTGTATGCCGGCGGTGCTTTTGACAATAACGCATTCCTCTTCTTTGAAGGTGCCTGGAGCGTATTGCAGCCGAAGATTGCTGATGGTACTTTCGTTATTAAAAACTCCAGCGAGGCGGTTGCTTTACAGGATAAGGCCACTTTGACCAGAGAAGAAATGAGCAAGATCATCGGCCAGGTAACAACAAACTGGGATTTCAATGAAGCAAAGAACAAGGCTGAAGCTCATTTGACTTCTGCTTCAGCTGCTGATAAAGGCGATGTATTCATACTCGCTCCCAATGATGGTACTGCTCGTGCAATAGCAGATGCATTCAAGGCAGACTCTGCAGTAAAGAGCTATGTGATAACCGGTCAGGATGCTGAAAAAGCTTCCATTCAATACATCATTGATGGCAAACAGTCAATGACCGTATTCAAAGATGTACGTACCCTTGTTAAAGATTCAATATCCATGGCAATTGCTCTGTTAAAGGGTACCACACCTGAAACCACCGGTTCATACAACAACGGAAAGATTGATGTTAAGGCAAAACAGACTGAGGTTATTGTTGTAGACAGCAAAAATGTTAAATCCGCATTGATTGATTCAGGTTACTATTCAGCATCTGATTTCACAGGTTTAAAGTAATAGCAAATAATTAGTACAGGCAGAATAGTGATAGCAGCAGCCATCACTATTCTGCCGTTCTAAGGTTTGCTTATCAAAGGAGCGTTAATGATTATGGTCGAACACATACTGGAAATGAGAAACATTACCAAAGAGTTTCCCGGAGTGAAGGCTTTAAACAACGTGAATTTCAAGGTTAAAAGAGGAGAAATTCACTGCCTCGTAGGTGAAAATGGCGCAGGAAAATCAACACTGATGAAGGTTTTAAGCGGTGTTTATTCTCATGGGGAATACACTGGTGATGTTATTTTCAATGGTGAAGTTCAGAAATTCACAAGCGTCAGGGACAGTGAGAAGGCTGGTATTGCGATCATATATCAGGAATTGGCGCTTGTTCCGGAAATGACGGTATATGAGAACATATTTTTGGGGCATGAAATAAGAAGGGGCGCTGCCATCGACTGGAATGAGACCATATTGCAAGCCGGAGAAATGTTAAAAAGAGTAAAGCTTAATGTTAATCCTGCAGTAAAAATAAAAGACCTGGGTGTAGGAAAGCAGCAACTGGTTGAAATTGCAAAGGCTTTGAGTAAGGATGTAAAGCTGCTTATTCTGGACGAACCCACAGCAGCTTTGAACGAAGATGACAGTGAAAACCTTCTAAAACTGTTAAAAGAACTGAAAGCACAAGGTATAACTTCAATCATGATTTCCCATAAGCTTAAGGAAGTTATAGCTATCGCCGATACCGTAACTGTTTTGAGGGACGGTCAGACGATTTGCTCCCTGGATGCTAAAAAAGGGGAAATCACTGAAAATGTAATTATAAAAAATATGGTCGGCCGCGAGATTGATAATATCTATCCAAAGCGGAATTTCAAACCATCGAATGAAACAGTTTTCGAGCTTAAGAATTGGAGTGCATATGATCCCGGACTCGGGAGAGAAATACTTAAAGATATAAACTTGAATGTGAAAAAGGGAGAAATTGTCGGAATAGCCGGATTAATGGGTGCCGGACGAACTGAACTCGCCCAGAGCATTTTCGGTAATGCGGCAGAGTATCAGCTAAAGGGCGATCTGATAATAAAGGGACAAAAAAAGGTTTTCAAACATCCTGACGATGCTATCCGCGCAGGAATTGCCTATGTTACGGAAGATAGGAAAGGCAACGGTCTGATATTGATTGATGATATCAAGCAGAACATTACATTGGCTAATTTAAAATCCATATCAAAAAATGGTGTAATAAATCAGAATGAAGAAATAAAAGTCGCAAATGAATATAAAGCATCACTTAATATTAAAGCACCCGGTATCGAGCAAAAGGTTGGCAATTTAAGCGGTGGAAACCAGCAGAAGGTTTCTCTGGGTAAATGGTTGTTTGCCAGACCTGATATTCTCATACTGGATGAGCCTACACGTGGTATAGATGTAGGCGCCAAGTATGAAATATATACGATAATGAATGAGCTGGTAAGACAGGGTATGAGCATCATAATGATATCCTCCGAACTTCCTGAAGTCTTAGGTATGAGCGACAGGATATACGTGGTTTCGGAGGGTAGGATTACCGGTGAATTATCAATAGAGGAAGCCACTCAGGAAAGAATCATGGAGCTGGCAACAAATTAGGAGGAATGGTCATGAAATTTGTCAAAGAATCACGAACTCTGATTAAGCAAAACATACGCGATTATGGAATGTATATCGCCCTGTTTTTGATAATGTTGACATTCACTATTACAACTGACGGATTGTTTATTTCCTCAAGAAATATAAGCAATTTGATTAATCAGACGGGATATATCGCCGTGCTGGCTGTCGGTATGACTCTGGTCATAGTCATCAGACATATTGACCTTTCAGTTGGTTTTGTTGCCGGTTTTCTAGGGGCAATAGCAGCTATTATGCTCACAAAGATGGGGTTGTCGGTAATAATAACCATTCCCGTAATCCTGCTGCTGGGAATCCTGATTGGCCTTGTTAATGGATTTCTGGTTGCAAAATTGGAGATACCGTCCTTTGTGGCGTCTCTCGCCGGGATGCTGGTTTTTAGAGGAGCGCTTCTCCTTGTGACTGAAGGAACAGGAACTATTATCATCAATAATGAATTTTTCAATGCTATAGGAAATGGCTTTATACCCGATATTGCCAACGTTGGAAACTTCCATCTGCTTACGCTCATTCTTGGAACGCTGGCTATCGCACTTTATGTATGGAGTGAAGCCAGAACCAGGGCAAACAAGAAAAAGTACAATTTTGAAGTGACTTCCCTCGGCATGTTTATACTCAAAATAAGCTTTGTGTCAGCCTTAATCGCCTGTGTGACTTGGATACTTGCCGGCTACAACGGCCTTTCATGGACTGTGGTGGTAGTGTTGATCGTAGTGGCTCTATATCATTTCATAAGCACCAAGACGGTTTTGGGAAGGCATATTTATGCGGTGGGTGGAAATCCTGAAGCAGCAAAATTAAGTGGTATTAATGTAAAGAAAATAACATTCATAGTATTTGGATCTATGAGCATGCTTGCTGCGCTGTCAGGCATATTATACACTTCTCGCCTTCAGTCAGCAACCACTACAGCAGGAACCTTGTTTGAGCTTGATGCTATTGCAGCCGCCTATGTCGGAGGAGTATCCGCAGCCGGTGGAGTTGGTAAGGTAACCGGCTCCATTATCGGGGCATTGGTTATGGCTTCATTGACCAGCGGTATGAACCTTATGGGTGTGGGAATCTCATATCAGTATATAATTAGGGGAGCTGTCCTCGCTGCTGCCGTAATCTTTGACGTTGCAACCCGCAAAAGAAGAAAATAATGCGAAAAGCATGAAAAAAGAGTGTGCAAAGAGTGCGCGCAGAGATGTAAGAATATCGGATATAATGGTGACAATATACTGCAACCTACGGTGTGATATAACGAGCTAACGAATAACGAGCTAATGAAATATTTTGAAAAGCAGACTAATTAAAAAGCAGCTTATTATCCTTAACGGATAAAAGCTGCTTTTTGGTTGTTATAGAACTTACCGGAGTATTTTATTCAGTTAATTTCAAGGTCATTATCGCTGCCTATGCGTTCATGGCCTTTGCAAATTTGTCTCCCATCTCAACAAACATCTTAAGCTCATCCTCCGTAGGACGATACTTGATTTGGAGAGGCTCATGCAGAATCTTCAATCCTGCTTCCTCCAGGGATTTGCTTATTATCTTTGGCGCTTCCCCGCTCCATCCATAGCTTCCAAAAGCAGCGCCTACCTTGTTCTTAAATCTATGGCCTTTTATTTCATCCAGGAGCGCGGAAATTGACCGTAAAACCGTGTTATTTACAGTGCAGCTGCCTATTATTACTCCCTTAGCCTTGAATATTTCGGTAAGCACATCACTCTGATCCGATACTGAATTGTTATACAGCTTGTATTTGATACCGTTTTTAGCCAAACCTTCCCCTATCGCTTCGGCCATCATCTTGGTAGCGTTATACATTGTGTCATATATAATGACAACAGTTCCTTCATTGTAATCCTGAGACCATTCATAATACTTGTCTATTATTTGAACAGGATTCTCTCTCCATATGACCCCGTGGCTCGGAGCAATCATATCTATCGGAAGATTTAAGGCTCTTATCTCCTCTATCTTCTTCTTAATCAAAGGACTGTACGGAGTAAGGATATTGGCGTAATACTTGATTGCCTCCTGATACAGTTCGCAGGTATCGATTTCATCATTGAAAAGGGATGCCGGAGAATAATGCTGTCCAAAAGCATCATTTGAAAGCACCAGGTTTGCTCCCTTTACATATGTAAGCATGCTGTCCGGCCAGTGTATCATCTGCATCTCAACAAAGACCAGCTCATACTTTCCGGTTTTTAAGGTATCACCGGTTTTTACAACATTGAAATTCCAATCCTTATGGAATTGCCTCCTGATTGCATCAGCTCCATTTTTAGTGCAATATATGGGAATATCCGGCCTCTTAGACATCAGATATCCAAGGCTGCCGCCATGGTCAGGCTCAGAATGATTTATAATAATTGCATCTATATTGTCTATGCCGACTTCCTTTTCCAGCTTGTCCACAAATTCCTCTTGATAGGGGTCCCAAACTGTGTCAACCAGGACCACCTTTTCATCTTTAATGAGGTATGCATTATAAGTAGAGCCTCTATGGGTAGACAACTCATGTCCGTGGAACTGCCTTAGTTCCCAATCTTTTATTCCTACCCAGTAAATATCGTTTTTTACCTCAATCATAAGCAAGCTCCTCCTTTAGTTTCAACTTCAATAATAAATATTCCCTCACAGTGGCATTTTAAACATAATAGAATACGAGTCTATTCATCTGGAGCATAATTCCTATTTTAGAATAATACAAACTCCCATATGAATCAATATGTTAAGGAAACATTATGTTCCATCACCTCTTAGGTTTTCAATCAAAACACATCCCCCGGCGCATCGGAAAATTAAATTTATCTTTAGAGATATATTGACAGAAAAAGGAGTCTGTTATATTATTCTTATTGTCAACCTAAATTTTTAAAATAGTTAACAATTCAAGGAGGTCTTATGAAACTAAATTTGAAAGATATTAATGTTATTGCTTTATTCACTGCAGTAACGGTGATCCTGGCTCAGATTTCCATCCCAATACCCTTTTCTCCGGTACCGATCACCCTTTCCATTTTCGGAGTATTCCTTTCATCATTGATATTAGGAACCAGAAACGGTATCTTATCGCAAATCGTTTACATTCTGCTGGGTTTGGTAGGTGTTCCGGTATTTGCCGGTTTCAGAGGCGGGTTAAATGTCTTATTAAGTCCCACAGGAGGGTACATAATCAGCTATCCCTTCATGGCTCTGGTAATAGGTCTGCTGGTCAGCCGCAAGAAAAACGCATCCTTTATCACAATGACCGGAGCGCTTCTGGCAGGATTGGTTGTATGCTACACTTTGGGCACTTCATGGCTTGCAGTGAGTGCCAAGCTTGATGCGGCCAAGGCGATATCCGCAGGAGTGATACCCTTTCTTCCCCTTGATATTGTAAAGGCAGTAATTTCCGCAGCATTGGGGCTTCAGATAAGAAATGCCCTGACCAGGGCAGGCCTGGTTAGCGCCGGATAATATAATGTGCTGCTAGTAAATGAATGATAATAAATCCCATCATAAAGATGCCATTTTAGGCAAATCCTCTTTGGAATCTCCTTTGGGAAATTACTTTTGGAGATTCCTTTTCTATCTGATGAGGCAAAAAGATAATTAGCTTTGGCAGTAATGAGAGTTGTAAGGGCTTCCGGAAGCTTTATACCGATGAATAAATATAGAAAGTAAAAATAACACCTATCCGCTTTGCAGCCGGATGGGTGTTTTTGCATTTGATTTCCCCTCAGAAGCCAAATAAGCTACTCATGTAAAGTATTAAACGCTTTATGTATTTGCTCGTTTATTTATTGTATTTTACCATACTCATATACATTACACCGTACACTGATATATTTCATCTATATATGATTTTATGCAGCACGATTTGTCTTCTTCATACTTGTTAATAAAAGACGGTGCAGCCAAAAAGCTACACCGTCTTTTATTAAATTACTTATGACACGCTTTATCGGCGGTCATTTTTATATTTTAAAATTACTCTATTATCTCAGTTACAGTTCCTGCTCCAACAGTTCTTCCGCCTTCACGGATAGCGAACCTCAAGCCGGCTTCCATAGCTATAGGAGTGATGAGCTTGATTGTCATGTTAACATGGTCACCAGGCATGCACATTTCTGTACCCTGAGGCAGTTCAACTACACCTGTAACGTCGGTAGTTCTGAAATAGAACTGAGGTCTGTAACCATTGAAGAAAGGAGTATGTCTTCCACCTTCTTCTTTGGTGAGAACGTAAACCTGTGCCTTAAAGTGAGTATGAGGTTTGATTGAGCCGGGTTTTACCAAAACCTGTCCTCTTTCAACTTCATTTCTCTGAATACCTCTTAAGAGAGCACCAATGTTATCTCCGGCAACAGCCTGATCCAGCAGCTTTCTGAACATTTCAACACCGGTTACAACTGTCTTCCTGGGAGCATCCATTAAGCCGACGATTTCAACTTCGTCACCAACTTTTACTGTTCCTCTTTCTACCCTACCAGTAGCAACAGTACCACGGCCGGTGATGGAGAATACGTCCTCGACAGGCATCAAGAAAGGCTTGTCTGTCGGTCTTTCAGGAGTAGGAATGTATTCGTCAACTGTCTGCATCAGCTTGAGAATAGGAGCGTATTCAGGAGCATTAGGATCTGTTGAAGTGCATTCCAATGCAGCCAAAGCAGAACCTCTTACTATCGGAATCTCATCTCCAGGGAAGTCATACTGGCTCAAAAGCTCTCTGAGTTCCATTTCAACCAATTCGATAAGCTCTTCGTCATCTACCATATCACACTTGTTAAGGAAAACAACTATGTATGGTACTCCAACCTGGTGTGATAAGAGAATGTGTTCTCTTGTCTGAGGCATCGGACCATCTGCAGCTGAAACAACCAGGATAGCTCCGTCCATCTGAGCAGCACCGGTGATCATGTTCTTAACATAGTCAGCATGACCGGGGCAGTCAACGTGAGCGTAGTGCCTGTTTTCAGTTTCGTACTCAACATGAGCGGTATTGATGGTAATACCTCTTTCCTTCTCTTCCGGAGCAGCGTCTATCTGATCATATGCTCTATACTCTGCTCTTCCGAGATAGCCTAATACTTTTGTTATAGCAGCTGTCAATGAAGTCTTGCCATGGTCAACGTGACCAATTGTTCCAATGTTAACATGGGGCTTAGTTCTTTCAAATTTAGCCTTAGCCATTAAAATTCTCCTCCCTTATATCAGTATTTTACTGATAGTTAATTAATTTATTAATTTTTATGAAAAACCATATGCAATAAAACTATTGCATATTGGTTTTTCAAAATTTAATATTTAAAGATCTTAAGTTCAATGTACCGATAAAATCATTTCGGTACTTGCCTTAATAAAGCTAAACTTACTTTGAAGCTTTGCCATTAAGAATTTGCTCCTGAATGCTCTTGGGAACTTCTTCGAAATGGCTTGTCTGCATCGTAAAGGTACCTCTTCCCTGAGTTCTTGAACGCAGGGTGGTCGCATATCCGAACATTTCAGACAGCGGCACGAAAGCTTTGATGTTCTGAACACCGGATACTGACTCCATACCTTCAATCCTACCTCTTCTTGAGTTCAGATCGCCCATTACGTCTCCCATGTATTCATCAGGAACGAATACATCAACCTTCATTATAGGCTCCAGGAGAACTGGGTCAGCCTTTTTGCAGCCTTCCTTGAATCCCATGGAGGCAGCAATCTTAAAGGCCATTTCTGAGGAGTCAACTTCATGGTATGAACCATCAACAAGAGTAACTTTTACGTCAACTACGGGGTACCCACCCAGAACACCATTATTCATGGCATCCTGAATACCAGCATCTATAGCCGGTATATATTCCTTAGGAATAGCACCACCGACGATCTTGTTGACAAATTCATAGCCGGTTCCAGGTTCCTTAGGCTCAATTTCCAGCCAGCAGTGACCATATTGACCACGACCACCGGACTGTCTTACAAACTTACCTTCGGCCCTTACTGCCTTGCGGATGGTTTCCTTATATGAAACCTGCGGATTTCCTACATTAGCCTCAACCTTGAACTCCCTCATCAGACGGTCAACTATTATGTCAAGATGCAGTTCACCCATACCTGAAATAATAGTTTGTCCTGTTTCAGGGTTTGTATAAGTTCTGAATGTAGGATCTTCTTCAGCCAGCTTCTGCAAAGCCAGGCTCATCTTTTCTTGTCCATCTTTTGACTTCGGTTCAATGGCTATTTCTATAACCGGTTCCGGGAATTCCATGGACTCCAAGATAACTGGATTTTCTTCTGTGCACAAGGTATCACCGGTTGTAGTATCCTTCAAACCTACTGCGGCAGCTATGTCTCCGGAATAGACCATGTCTATTTCCTCTCTGTGGTTTGCATGCATCATGAGAATTCTACCGATTCTCTCTCTCTTGTTCTTAGTTGAGTTAAGAACATAAGATCCGGAGCTCAATTTGCCTGAGTATACCCTGAAGAAGCACAATTTACCCACATACGGGTCGGACATAATTTTGAATGCCAATGCAGCAAACGGGCCATCGTCATTTGCAGGCCTTTCAATTTCCTCTTCGCCATCCAAAGATACACCTTTTATTGGTGGTATATCCACAGGAGACGGCAAATATTCTACAACTGCATCCAGCAATTCCTGTACACCCTTATTTTTGTACGATGATCCGCAAACCACCGGTACGCACTTCAAAGCTATTGTTCCGGCTCTTATTGCAGCATGTATCTCTTCCTCTGTTATCTCTTGTTCCTCGAGATATTTCATCATCAATTCTTCGTCTAGTTCAGCAACAGATTCTATCAATTTATTATGGTATTCTGTAGCGAGATCTTTCAAATCTTCAGGAATAGGCTGTTCTTCAATAACTTTACCCAAGTCATCCCTGAAGTAGTATGCCTTCATTTTTATAAGGTCTATTATACCTGCAAAGGTATCTTCACTGCCTATAGGTATCTGAATCGGAACAGGATTGGCTTTCAATCTGTCCCTTATCATGTCAACGCATCTGAAAAAGTCTGCTCCCACTATATCCATTTTGTTAATGTATGCAATACGAGGAACGCCGTACTTGTCAGCCTGTCTCCAGACTGTTTCAGTCTGCGGCTCAACTCCTCCCTTTGCACTAAAAATTGTTACTGAACCATCGAGAACTCTGAGAGATCTTTCTACTTCCACAGTGAAGTCAACGTGCCCCGGCGTATCTATGATGTTAATTCTCTTTCCTTTCCAGAAAGCAGTAGTCGCAGCAGATGTAATCGTGATACCTCTTTCCTGCTCCTGTACCATCCAGTCCATGGTTGCAGCGCCTTCATGCACTTCACCAATCTTATGAACCTTTCCGGTATAAAACAAGATACGTTCCGTGGTAGTCGTCTTCCCAGCGTCAATATGAGCCATTATTCCGATATTTCTAGTGTTCTCTAAGCTATATTCTCTGGGCATTAATGCCCTCCTTTCTCTCTTTTCGACAGTTCAAAAATTTTTAAATGTGATTTTACCATCTGTAATGAGCAAAAGCCTTATTAGCTTCAGCCATCTTATGAGTATCTTCCTTCTTCTTGAAGGCTCCACCCATACTGTTAGCTGCATCCATTATCTCGGCGGCGAGCTTTTGGCTCATGGTCCTTTCGCCTCTTGTACGAGCATAATTGACCAGCCATCTTATTCCCAATGCTTGCCTTCTTTCAGGCCTTACTTCCATTGGTACCTGGTATGTTGCTCCTCCGACCCTTCTTGCTTTAACTTCAAGAACAGGCATAACATTGTTCATCGCCTGCTCAAAAACTTCAAGAGGATCTTTGCCTGTCTTTTCCTTTATTATATCGAAAGCATCATAGCAAATTCGCTGAGCAATACCCTTTTTGCCGTCCAACATAACTTTGTTGATAAGCTTTGTAACTGTCTTATCATTATATATCGGATCAGGCAGAACATCTCTTTTGGCTACAAATCCTTTTCTTGGCACCTTACTTCCCTCCTTCTTGATAATAATGTATGGAGTTGGTTCACAGCAATGCTCTGAAAACCCCATATGCTTATATCATAGGTACTCGTGGCTTTTTCACCACGTCAGTGCTCTGTAACTGCCATTTAAAATTTATATATATTTAAACGACGTACTTAGCACTTATTTTTTGCATATCATATAACTTATATTTGTGTAATATTTTGCTATAAAAAATCATACTACACAAATATATCGTGCATTGCACGTCATATGATTACTTCTTAGCAGCCCCAGCCTTTGGCTTCTTAGCGCCATACTTGGAACGACCCTGCATTCTCTTTGCAACACCTGCCGTATCCAAAGTACCCCTGATAATATGGTATCTAACACCAGGGAGGTCCTTAACCCTACCACCTCTTATAAGAACAACACTGTGCTCCTGAAGATTGTGGCCGATACCAGGAATATAAGATGTTACTTCTATTCCATTGGTCAAACGAACTCTGGCAACCTTTCTCAAAGCTGAATTAGGCTTCTTGGGTGTAACAGTCTTAACGACAGTGCAAACACCGCGCTTTTGAGGGCTATTCAAGTCAATAGTCTTCTTCTTCAGGGAATTAAAACCTTTCTGCAAAGCAGGAGAAGAAGATTTCTTCTGAGTAACCTCTCTTCCCTTTCTAACCAGCTGATTGAATGTTGGCATCAATACACCTCCTTTCAACAATTTATCTATATGGTTTCAGATCAAAACCTATTTCAGCAGACATGCTGCTGAGGCTCCAACCTCTATCCCGCAAGCTTTTCCTAATTGTTTCATTGTGTCCACATATACTATCTCAATAGAACTGTTCTGCGCCAGCACCTTGAGATTGCCTACTACTTTTTCATCAGCATCCTTTGCTATGAACAGTAACCTGGCAGTTCCAGCTTCAACAGCTTTTAAAGACTGTTTTATTCCTACAGTTTTCCTACCATTTTTTAATTCATCAAGCACTGTTTAACCTCCTGTATGCCAACAGAAAACCTTTTCCTGATTTTGCCTTCACAAGCTTGATTAATCTGAGAAACCAAAAGCAAATAGCACTGGTTTATATCATGAGTCTTTGGGTTCTCATCTGCATAGCACTCCGATTTTGACACTAAAACATTTTATCACCGCAAAGACACATTTGTCAAGTCGTCAATAATGGAAGGCAGGAAAAGGATATAGGAAGCATTTGAGGACTATTAGCAACATTCATAATGCCTTTCACAATCTAAGTTAAGCAATATATAAACATCCTCAGGTAATTATACAGAATCTTTGGATATTTCCGGGATGCGGAACCATGATCCCGCATCCCGGCATTTTCTCAATTCTTTAGGCATACAGCCTTTGAATATCTTCCTACTTTTCTGCTTTGTCTTCCACAATTTGAATACTTATGTCCTTGTATCTGCTCATTCCTGTTCCGGCAGGTATGAGCTTTCCGATTATAACGTTTTCCTTCAGACCTATCAGAGGATCCGTCTTGCCCTTTATGGCTGCCTCCGTCAATACCCTTGTGGTTTCCTGGAAGGATGCTGCGGAGAGGAAGGAATCGGTAGCCAGCGAAGCTTTTGTTATACCTAACAGGGCCCTCCTGCCGGTAGCAGTTCTGAGACCCAGTTCTGCCACCCGGTTGTTCTCCTTTTCAAACTCGAACATATCCACCAGTCCGCCCGGTAACAGATTTGTATCTCCGGGATCCTCCACCTTTACCTTTCTCATCATCTGTCTGACTATAACTTCAATATGCTTGTCATTTATATCAACACCCTGCAGTCTGTAAACTCTCTGAACTTCCTGCAGGAGATAAGCCTGAACGCCTTTTACTCCCTTGATCTTCAATATGTCGTGAGGATTTACGGAACCTTCTGTCAATTCATCTCCTGCCTCTACGACGTCACCGTCGGAAACCTTCAGTCTCGAACCATAAGGGATAAGGTAAGTCCTCGAATCGCCGTCCTCGGATGTTACGATTATCTCCCTCTTCTTCTTTGTTTCGGACAGCTTGACCGTACCGTCTATCTCGGAGATAACAGCCAGTCCTTTCGGTTTTCTTGCCTCAAACAATTCTTCTACACGGGGGAGACCCTGGGTGATATCTTCTCCTGCAACACCGCCCGTATGGAAAGTTCTCATCGTAAGCTGAGTACCCGGCTCACCTATGGACTGAGCAGCTATTATACCTACCGCCTCTCCGACATTGCACTCTCTGCCTGTTGCGAGGTTTGCTCCATAGCACTTGGAGCATACACCCAAT
The DNA here is from genome assembly GCF_002896855.1 of Clostridium thermosuccinogenes. Taxonomy (NCBI): domain Bacteria; kingdom Bacillati; phylum Bacillota; class Clostridia; order Eubacteriales; family Clostridiaceae; genus Clostridium; species Clostridium thermosuccinogenes. The sequence goes on from NZ_CP021850.1 coordinate 3,543,525, forward strand.
TCTGAATGGCATGTGAGCACAGATCTTATAAGTACCTTCTTTATTCCGGCCTTCTCTATTTTTTCTGCCTGGGCATCATTGATCATTGTATCGGCAGGAACCAATACCTCTCCGGTTTCAGGATGAACAACATCATCTATGGTATACCTTCCTACCAGCCTTTCTGCCAATCCTTCAATAACCTCATTGCCATCTTTTATTGCGTATACTTCAATACCCTTCTTAGTTCCACAGTCCACTTCTCTTACTATAACATCCTGGCTGACATCAACCAGACGCCTTGTCAGGTATCCGGAGTCCGCGGTTCTCAATGCGGTATCCGCCAGACCTTTTCTGGCACCGTGGGTCGAGATGAAGAACTCCAGCACGTTCAGACCTTCACGGAAGTTTGATTTGATAGGCAGCTCTATTGTCCTACCGGTGGTATCCGCCATCAAGCCCCTCATACCTGCCAGCTGTTTAATCTGGTTTATGTTACCTCTCGCACCTGAGTTGGACATCATGTAAAGAGGATTCATCTTATCGAGGTTTTCAATAAGAGCGCTCTGAATATTATCCGATGCTTCGTTCCATGCTGCTATGACAGAGTTGTAACGCTCTTCTTCGGAGATAAGACCTCTCTTGTACTGCTTTGTGATATTCTCAATCTTTTCCTCCGTCTCTTTCAGATAGCGGGCTTTTACTTCAGGTATAACCATATCGGATACGCTTATGGTGATGGCTCCCTTGGTAGAGAACTTGAAGCCCAAAGCTTTTATATTATCCAGTACAATAGCTGTTTCGGTAGTTCCATGCTTCTTTATGCACCTGTCAATGATCTTACCCAGTTCCTTCTTACCAACAAGGAAATCCACCTCAAGATCAAAAGCTTTTTCCGGGTCAGTTCTGTCCACATAGCCCAAATCCTGAGGGATGGCACTATTGAATATAAATCTTCCAATAGTTGAGGTGACAATGCGGGACATAGGCTTGCCATCTATTTCTTTTCTGACCCTCACGCCTATCCTGGCATGCAAACCGATTACGCCGTTGGTGTATGCCAGCATAGCTTCATCATAGGATGAAAAGACCTTTCCTTCTCCCTTTTCTCCTTCGCGGTCTATGGTCAGGTAATAGCAGCCCAAAACCATATCCTGTGTAGGAACTGTAACAGGTTTTCCATCCTGAGGCTTCAACAGGTTGTTTGCCGAAAGCATGAGGAATCTGGCTTCTGCCTGTGCCTCTGCAGACAATGGTACGTGCACAGCCATCTGGTCACCGTCAAAGTCGGCGTTGTAAGCAGTACATACCAGCGGATGAAGCTTTATTGCTCTACCTTCCACCAATACGGGTTCAAAAGCCTGAATACCCAGCCTGTGCAGCGTTGGAGCACGGTTCAGCAGAACCGGATGTTCCTTTATAACCGCTTCCAGCACATCCCAGACTTCATTTCTTACCTTTTCCACCATTCTCTTTGCGCTCTTTATATTATGGGCCAATCCGTCATTAACAAGCTTTTTCATTACAAAAGGTTTGAAAAGCTCCAGAGCCATTTCTCTTGGCAAACCACACTGGTATATCTTAAGCTCCGGTCCTACAACAATAACTGAACGCCCGGAATAGTCAACACGTTTACCCAGCAAGTTCTGACGAAAGCGACCCTGCTTTCCTTTCAGCATTTCAGAAAGGGATTTAAGAGGCCTGTTGCCGGGTCCGGTTACAGGTCTTCCCCTTCTTCCGTTATCAATGAGAGCATCTACAGCTTCCTGCAGCATCCTCTTTTCGTTCCTGACGATTATGTCAGGAGCTCCAAGGTCCAGAAGCCTTTTCAGACGATTGTTTCTGTTAATTACTCTTCTGTAAAGGTCGTTCAAATCTGATGTTGCGAATCTGCCACCGTCCAGCTGAACCATAGGTCTCAGTTCCGGAGGTATTACGGGCACGGCATCCAGTATCATCCACTCGGGCCTGTTTCCTGATGTCCTGAAAGCCTCTACCACTTCAAGCCTTTTTATGAGTCTTACTCTTTTTTGCCCGGTGGCGTCAGCCAGTTCAGCCTTCAATTCTTTTGAAAGCTTCTCCGGATCAATTTCCATAAGCAGCTCTTTGATAGCTTCTGCACCCATTCCGGCACGGAAGTTATGTCCGAATTTTTCAACACTGTCCCGATATTCTTTTTCAGAAAGCACCTGCTTCTTGGACAGAGGGGTCTGTCCGGGATCTATTACGACATAAGAAGCAAAGTACAGAATTTTTTCAAGAGCCCTGGGCGACATGTCCAGGATCAATCCCATCCTGCTGGGTATTCCTTTAAAATACCATATATGGGATACCGGGGCAGCCAATTCTATGTGCCCCATTCTTTCCCTTCTTACCTTGGAACGGGTTACTTCAACTCCGCACCGGTCACAAACAATACCTTTATACCTTATTCTTTTATATTTTCCGCAATGGCATTCCCAGTCCTTCTGCGGTCCAAAAATTCTCTCACAGAAGAGACCATCCCTTTCGGGTTTCAGAGTTCTATAATTAATAGTTTCCGGTTTTTTTACTTCACCTTTGGACCATTCCCTGATCTTCTCAGGAGAAGCCAAACCAATTCTAATGGATTCAAAGTTGTTCAATTCAAACATGGCGCCATCTCCCTCCCTTAAAAATCGTCGTCGATATCATCGTCATCTTTGAAATCGTCGTCAGAGAAAAGGTCATCTACTAGATTTTCATCGAGGTTATCATCAGTGCCGATATCTTCCAGGTCAAAATCATCTAACTCGATGTCATCATCCATTGAATCTTCAGCTACATCATCATAATCCGGTATTGCCTCTTCATCTTCTCTGCCTTCTATATTAACATTCAATTCCTCAATGTCATCATCGACGGATTCTTTAATGGTAATCTCTTCCTTATCCTCCGAGTAGACTTTGACATCCAGTGCAAGGCTCTGAAGTTCTTTTATCAATACCTTGAAGGATTCAGGAATACCCGGTTCAGGCACGTTTTCGCCTTTTACAATAGCTTCGTAAGTCTTAACCCTTCCGACAACGTCATCCGACTTGACGGTGAGGATTTCCTGCAACGTATATGCAGCTCCGTATGCTTCCAGAGCCCAAACTTCCATTTCTCCGAATCTCTGGCCACCAAACTGGGCTTTACCACCCAGAGGCTGCTGGGTAACCAAAGAGTACGGTCCGGTGGAACGGGCATGTATCTTATCGTCAACCAGGTGGGCCAGCTTCATGAAGTACATGTAGCCAACCGTTACCCTGTTGTCAAAGGGTTCTCCGGTTCTTCCGTCATAAAGCACTGTCTTTCCATCCTCAGCCAGTCCTGCTTTTCTCAATGTTTCAACTATATCCTGCTCCGTAGCTCCGTCAAATACCGGTGTGGCTATTTTCCAACCCAGAGCTTTCGCAGCATATCCCAGATGGACCTCCAGCACTTGTCCGATATTCATACGGGATGGAACGCCCAGAGGATTCAGCACTATTTCCAGAGGTGTACCATCCGGAAGGAAGGGCATATCCTCTTCGGGTAAAATTCTTGAAATAACACCCTTGTTACCATGCCTTCCTGCCATTTTGTCACCTACGGATATTTTCCTCTTCTGTGCGATGTACACACGGACGAGTTCATTTACTCCCGGTGGAAGTTCATCTCCGTTTTCCCTTGTAAACACTTTAACATCTACTATTATGCCATATTCTCCATGAGGTACCTTAAGGGAAGTATCCCTGACCTCTCTGGCCTTTTCTCCGAATATTGCCCTTAAGAGCCTTTCCTCTGCTGTAAGCTCGGTCTCACCTTTTGGTGTAACCTTACCCACCAGGATATCGCCGGCTCTTACTTCAGCACCTATCCTTATTATTCCCCTTTCATCGAGATCCTTTAAGGCATCCTCTCCTACGTTGGGTATATCCCTCGTAATTTCTTCCGGACCAAGTTTAGTATCCCTGGCCTCAGCCTCATACTCTTCTATATGAATGGATGTAAATACATCATCCTTAACCATTTTTTCACTGATCAATACAGCGTCCTCATAGTTATAACCTTCCCAGGTCATGAAACCTATGAGCACATTCTTGCCAAGACCTATTTCGCCGTTCTCAGTTGACGGGCCGTCGGCTATAACATCCCCGGCTTCAACAACGTCTCCCTTACGCACTATAGGCCTCTGGTTTATACAGGTGCTCTGGTTCGAACGCAGGTATTTCAAAAGCTTATATTCGTCTCTTTTTCCATCCTTGGTCCTAATAATAATACTTCTGGCGGAAACCTTTTCAACAACACCTGCATTTTTAGCCAGCACAACAACGCCCGAGTCCCTGGCGGCCTTATATTCAATACCGGTGCCGACAATAGGAGCCTGGGGTTTTATTAATGGCACGGCCTGACGCTGCATGTTGGAGCCCATGAGAGCACGGTTTGCGTCGTCATTTTCCAGGAACGGAATCATTGCTGTAGCAACCGATACTATCTGTTGAGGCGAAACATCCATATAGTCGATTCTTTCAGCATCATACTGCATTATTTCATCCTTATATCTTGCCACAACCCTCTTGTTTATAAATCTTCCATTCTCGTCAAGAGGTTCATTGGCTTGGGCTATTATGTATTTGTCCTCTTCGTCAGCCGTAAGATAAACAATTTCATCAGTAACTACTCCCTTTTCCTTGTCAACCTTCCTGTATGGCGCTTCAATAAAACCATACTCATTTATTCTCGCATAAGTACTGAGGGAGCCTATCAAACCTATATTAGGACCTTCAGGAGTCTCTATCGGGCACATACGGCCATAGTGGGAATAGTGAACGTCACGAACCTCAAATCCGGCTCTCTCTCTGCTCAATCCTCCTGGTCCCAGAGCGCTCAGCCTTCTCTTATGAGTCAGCTCAGCCAGAGGGTTGGTCTGATCCATAAACTGAGACAGCTGGCTGCTTCCAAAGAATTCTTTAATAGCAGCAGCTACCGGCCTTATATTTATTAAAGCCTGCGGAGTAACAATATCTATATCCTGGATGGTCATCCTTTCTCTGACAACCCTCTCCATTCTTGCCAAACCTATCCTGAACTGGTTTTGCAGCAGCTCACCAACCGAACGGAGCCTCCTGTTTCCGAGGTGGTCTATATCGTCGGTCTCTCCTATGCCATAATTCAAATGTACAATATAGTTAATCGAAGAAATAATATCTTCAGGAGTAATATGCTTAGGAATGAGCTCGTGAATGTTCTCCTTCAAAGCTTTCTTGATGCTTTCAGGAGTGTCATTCTGCTGCAAAATATCCATAAGCACGCTATATCTTACTTTTTCAGTAATGCCTATGTCTTTAACATCAAAATCAATAAATGCATTTATGTCAACCGTTCCGTTTCCTATGACTTTTACCTTTTTACCTTCGATGTCTATGTAAACTACATTTACGCCCGAGTTCTGTACGGCATTGGCTTTTTCAGCGCTGATGTACTCTCCCTCTTCGACAATTATCTCACCAGTATGAGGATTGACAATGCTTTCACCAGCCTTCAGCCCGGTTATTCTCGCTGCCAGGGAAAGCTTCTTATTGAATTTGAACCTTCCTACCTTTGCCAGATCATATCTTTTCGGATCAAAGAACAGACCGTTCAAAAGGGAACGAGCGCTTTCAACCGTTGGAGGTTCACCCGGTCTCAATCTTTTATATATTTCCAGCAATCCTTCTTCTTCAGTTTTAGAGTTGTCTTTCTGAATAGTCGCCAGGATACGGTCATCTTCCCCAAGAAGCTCCATGATCTCCATATCGGTTCCGTATCCCAATGCTCTGAGCAGAACCGTTATAGGAAGCTTTCTGGTTCTGTCAATCCTAACCGACAGTATATCATTGGAATCAGTTTCGTATTCCAGCCATGCTCCTCTATTGGGAATAACCGTATTCGAATATAATTTTTTTCCTACCCTGTCAAACTTCATGGCATAATAGATGCCCGGTGATCTAACTAACTGGCTTACAATAACCCTTTCGGCACCATTTATAACAAAGGTACCATTATCCGTCATCAATGGGAAATCTCCCATGAAGATTTCCTGCTCCTTAACTTCACCGGTCTCTTTATTGATCAGGCGTACCTTGACCTTAAGCGGAGCAGAGTAAGTCGTATCTCTCTCTTTGCATTCCTCAACACTATATTTGGGAGGTTCATCCAGAGAATATGAGACAAACTCCAAAATCAAGTTGCCAGTATAGTCGGTAATAGGGGAAACATCCCTAAATACCTCCATTAGACCCTCTTCCAAGAAATTTTTATAAGAGTTCTTTTGTATTTCTATAAGATTTGGCATATCGAGGACTTCATCAATTTTAGAATAGCTCATCCTGATGTTTTTTCCCAAGCGCACGGGATGTACCATTAAATATCACCTCATAAGTAATTACTTTTTGCCTAAAAACTAAATTACATAATAAAAAAGCATATATGTAATCAAGACCTTTAATAATATGGATGACACACCTTTATCCGGTAATACAAGCAGGTGCGCCCCGTTATATCGGCCAGCGTCGAACACATGACAGCCAACAATTTTTGAATACGCTTGCCTTATATTAATAAAAGCCCTGTAGATAACATATCATAACTGTGTACTGCATAATTTGTAATATATCTACACATACTATGAATATCCAATATACAAATCATTAAAATATTATTAACATTTATTGTCTTAATTATTCCTCTGTGGTATAATCAATTCGTATTACAGGACATTACATAAAGCAAAAATTTACAAATTGGCATAATGTACCGTAATTATAATGCAGTTTATTATTCTAACATAATGTGGTCATGGTGTCAATCTTTCATCAATTAATTATTTAAATATTTTTAAATGACTAAAAGAGGCTCCGCACAGAGAAGCCTCTTTTTGGTTTAGTCAGATTGTCAATTGCTTATTATTTAATTTCTACAGTAGCTCCAACTTCCTTGAATTTAGCTTCTATAGATGCAGCTTCTTCCTTGGAAACATTTTCTTTCAGAGTCTTAGGAGCTCCGTCAACAAGATCTTTTGCTTCTTTAAGTCCAAGGCCTGTAACTTCTCTTACAACCTTTATAACCTTGATTTTATCTGCTCCAACTTCCTTCAGAATCACGTTGAATTCAGTCTTTTCTTCTGCTGCAGGAGCTGCTGCACCGCCTGCTACAGGAGCTGCTGCAACTGCAACCGGAGCTGCTGCTGATACTCCGAACTCTTCTTCCAGAGCTTTTACCAATTCTGACAATTCCAATACTGTTAATGCTTTAACATCTTCAATCAACTTTGTAACTTTTTCACTAGCCATTATTAATATACCTCCATTAAATAAATATTGATTTTTAGATTAATTAGCTTTTCTGCTGAGCAATTGCATTTAATGCAACTACCAGTCCTCTTATATTTCCATTCAAAACATTTACCAAACCAGATATAGGCGCGTTGAAACCACCCAGTACCTTTGCGATAAGAACCTCTCTTGACGGCAAATCTGCCAGAGCATTGATTCCTTTGACATCGATAATCTTTCCTTCTACGACACCAACCTTGAGCTCAAGAGCCTCAAACTTCTTAGCATACTCTGACATCACTTTGGCAGGAGCAACAGGATCTGTAGAGCTCATTGCTAACGCCGTAGGACCTTTCAGATAAGGGATCAGATCTTCAAGACCATTCTCTTTAGCAGCCAAGCTGGTAAGAGAATTTTTCACAACCCTGTATTCAACTCCGGATTTCCTCAGAGCACTTCTCATTTCCGTGTCCTGTTCAACGGTAAGGCCTCTGTAATCGGCAAAAACCATAGCTTTTGCATCCTTGAATTTTCCGGATATTTCTTTTACTATCTCCTGTTTTGCTTGAAGGGTTTTTTCACTTGGCAATATTTCCACCTCCTTCTCTTTTTATAAAGAATGAAGAGCAAAGAGTATAAAGTGCAGAATAAAGGATATCCTTCTTTCTCTATACCGGATGATCAATTCTTTATTCCCGGCACTTAAATCTTAATTCTCAATTCTTCCATATCCAGCTAACAAACAACTTTTCAAACCCAGAACATAATCAAAAACCCTCGTATGCGCATAGACATACAAGGGTTATAATCTCCGTCAATCAGATATCACCTCGGTAGGAAGGCCATCAGGCCAATTACACTTTCGTACCTACTGTCTATGGCATACGCTCTATTAAATTAAACAAACAATAATATGATATATCAAAAATCTCGTTTTGTAAAGATTATTCTACAAGTTTCTGATTATTTATTTTAATACCAGGGCCCATGGTTGATGCAATCACAACACTCTTGATATACTGACCTTTTGCAGCTGCCGGTTTTGCTTTGATTACGGCGTCCATAAGTGTTGTGAAGTTATCCTTGAGCTGTTCCACTGTAAAGGATGCCTTACCAATAGGACAACGTATGTTGTTTTCCCTGTCAAGCCTGTATTCGATCTTACCGGCTTTGATGTCAGCTATGGCTTTTGAAACATCCATTGTAACAGTTCCTGATTTCGGGTTTGGCATCAATCCCTTTGGTCCCAAAACCTTACCCAGTCTACCAACCACACCCATCATATCCGGAGTGGCAACTACAACATCAAAATCGAACCAGTTTTCATTCTGGATCTTGGCAACCAAATCCTCAGCGCCTACATAATCAGCACCGGCTTGTTCTGCCTCCTTGGCTTTTTCTCCTTTTGCGAAAACCAGCACTTTAACCTTTTTACCGGTTCCGTGAGGAAGCACAACAGCGCCTCTTACCTGCTGATCCGCATGCCTTGAGTCAACACCCATCTTCATATGAACCTCAACAGTCTCATCGAACTTTGCTTTTGCTGTTGCCTTTACAAGTTCCAATGCTTCTGCCGGGTCGTAAAGCTTTGACTTGTCAACAAGCTTGATGACTTCTAAATATCTTTTTGATCTCTTCATTATTATCCTCTCCTTCGTGGTAAAATTTGTCGGAAACCATGTTTCCTCCCACACCTTAGCAATTTACAAACGATGATGGACGACTAAGCAGTCTGTAAGCATAACTATATGCCCTTACAAAGCAAACTTACAGTCCAAATCCGGTTCTGCCTTTTGGGCAGAATCCAAAATCTCTGATTAAAGAGTCATCTATTGCAAATTGTCAACCGGCCATTAGTCCTCTACTACAATTCCCATGCTCCTTGCCGTACCGGCGATCATTCTCTCGGCGGCTTCTATAGTGGCAGCATTTAAGTCCGGCATCTTCATCTCGGCGATCTTTCTTACTTCCGCCCTCGAGATCTTTGCAACCTTTTCCCTGTTTGGCTTACCGGAACCGCTTTCGATTTTGCATGCTTTCTTCAACAGTACGGAAGCCGGCGGAGTTTTTGTAATAAACGAAAAAGATCTGTCCGCATAAACAGTTATTATTACAGGTATAATCAAACCTGCATCCTTTGCAGTCCTTTCATTAAACTCCTTACAGAATCCCATTATATTTACGCCATGCTGTCCTAAAGCTGGTCCAACCGGTGGAGCCGGAGTAGCCTTTCCCGCAGGAATTTGAAGTTTTACGTATCCAGCAATTTTCTTTGCCATAAATTCCACCTCCCAATTTTTTCATAACATATATAAAGGGCAAAGGTAAACCATTGCCTCATTTATATCTTCTGAATCTGAGTGAGCTCCAACTCAACAGGAGTTTCCCTGCCGAACATGGATACTGATACTCTTACCTTTTTCTTTTCATAATTAATTTCTTCAACAATTCCAATGAAGTTCTCAAGAGGACCGGAATCAACTCTTACGCTGTCTCCCACAGCATAATCCAGATCAGGAGTAAATTCCTCCACTCCCATCAACTTTACTTCTTCATCAGTCAAAGGCACAGGCTTTGATCCCGGACCAACAAATCCGGTTACTCCCCTGGTATTTCTTATGACATACCAAGACTCATCTGTCATGATCATTTTCACCAGGACATAACCAGGAAACACTTTCCTAAGGGTGGCTTTCTTCTTTCCATCCTTAATTTCAATTTGCTCTTCCATAGGAACAACAATATCGAAAATGTAATCCTGCATATTCCTGTTTTCCACGATCTTTTCCAGGTTAGCCTTCACCTTATTTTCATAACCGGAATAGGTATGTACCACATACCATTTTGCTTCCTCAGACATATCACCAAGTTGCATTGAGTTCCATGTCCTCCTTTATTATCTCATCAAAGTGACCTCAATGAGCTTGCTTAATCCAGCATCAACCACCCAAATAATAATGCCAAAGAATAAGCAGAATCCTATTACTGTGGCAGTATTTTTAATCAGCTGATTCCTGCTAAGCCATATAACCTTTTTCAGTTCTAGTCTTACTTCCCTGAAGAACTTTACAAATCCCTTACGAGCCTTGGCAAGTTTGGAAACTTTAACGTTATCAGCCATATCGACACATCTCCATATACCTTATTTTAATCCATAGGCACCAGTCAAAGCATATCAACCTTAAATGCCCAATGCAACATTCTACTTATATTATTTAGTTTCCTTGTGAACTGTATGCTTATGGCAGAATTTGCAATACTTTTTCATTTCAAGTCTGTCAGGGTCATTTTTCTTATTTTTCATGCTGCTGTAATTCCTTTGCTTGCAGTCGGTACAAGCCAATGTAATTTTAACTCTCATTTCCTAACACCTCCAGCGTGGGTATATATAGCATTCTGTAATATATTTTAGACATAAAAAAAAGACCTATTTATTGAAGCAATCACTAATTTATCATATAAATTATATAAAGTCAAGCATTTTTTCATGACATCATTTTTTTAATAGCCTTGCATCCACGCCGTTAAGTCCTGTCTAGCCAGGAAATTCAGGACAAGTTTTGGGGAAATTTCCTCCGGCATATCCTAAAAACAGCCGAAGGAAATTCTCCATTCAAAATACGCACTACATACCATTTTGCATTCCCAGGCATGTCATCAAGACCCATTGATTTTCATGCCCATATATTATGTTTTTTCCCCTGCTCCATCTTATTCAAACGCAACGACGGCCTTTTTGTTCTTTATTCTAAGCAATACGGTTTCTATTATGCGGAAATAGTGGTTCAAATCTCTTGTCTCAAGATAAGCCGTAACCATATCCTGACCAATTGCCAAATCCATATACTGCTTCTCTGCACAAACCAATATCGCATTGTTCATGCCTAATACCGGTGTAGTGAAAATATTTCCGTTTATCAGCTTCTGCAGCCGGTCATATTCTGTAATTCCAGTACCCGGCTGTATTCTCTGCAATTGCATAAAGATATCAGGACTGACAATGAGCGCCTTCCTGCCCACCAGGCCATACTCTACGAATTTGGCCAGACCTTTCGCCACATCTCTCACAGGGTTTTCTCCCTCATTCCAGTCCCCTTTTTGAAGCCTGGTAATGCCTTCTTCTGTCAGCAAACCTTTATAGCCCATCTCTTCATTGCCCAGAAAGATGAGCTCATCCTCTTTTCTTGCACATTTCGCTGCCGCCTTCATCGCAGCCGACAAGTCAACAGGAAGCCCTGATTGCTCACTGGCCTCCAGGTCCCTCCAAAGCAGTGAAAAATCCTGTTTTATAAGCGGAATATGTTCATATCTTCTTCCCTTGATCTTTACCAGTCCGTCCCCTGTCTCCTCCAATTCTGAAAGATCATCCACATTGATGCTCTGTACGCCTGCGCCTAAGGGTCCGTAAATTTCAAGAAACCTTCTGCCCACCAGGGTTTGCTTTGCCATGGAAACAACCGCATCATCAATTTTACTCCAAAGCTCAGAAGATATCGGTGACCCTTCTCTGGATAAATAATCCATGTTTCCGTCCCTCCTTACTCTTTTACCAGGCTCCCTACCGTAGTATTGGGTTTGGTGGTACCTTTTGTACTGATATTCAATTTTTCAAGCATTTCCTTGACCTCTTGCTGCCCCTCTGCAAATCGTTCCGCTTCATCCGGATCCAGATATTGAAGCAGAGTCATGAGTTCGCCCACATGAGCTTTTTCTTCATCCCTTATATCGGCAAGCACGGTTTTTGCCACAGGATCGTCGGTTGCCTGGACATGGGCATCATACACAAAAATTGCCTCAAGCTCCCCGGCAATGTCCAATCGTATAGCCTGGATCAGTTCTTCCTTTGTTATTTTCCTCGGCAGATTACCTGCAAATGGATTTGCAAAACTAGCCATATTTATCCTCCTAACCTTTTACCCTTTGATAGTGCCAGCCTTTTAATAATCCTTTACACCATCATGGGATTATATTGTTACATTTACTTTTTATTATATATACCCTATATTGCCAATTAATATCACAATATATATGCAAAAAAGCAACCTGCCGGCTTTAATTCCGACAGGTTGCTTTTTGCTCCGTTCTATTTTATGAAAAATTCTATGTCCGATGTATCATCAAAAAGTTCCATAACATCCTGGCACATATCAACTTGCACCCTCATTGCTTCGCCGCGTTTCAAAAATACTTTTTGAAATCCAACAAGCCTGCAGTTAAGGCGGCTGTTATTTCTGTCCCGGGCAAATACTTTTATTACTTCGCTTCCGTCATAATCCCCTTCATTGGTTATAGTCAAAGACGCCTTCTGGCTGTCAAAGCTCACATCGGTTATCGAAAATTTCGTGTAGGACAATCCATGTCCAAAGGGATAAAGGGGTTTACCCTTAAAATACTTATATGTCCTGTTTTCCATGGAATAATCCCTGAAATCCGGCAAATCCTCCGTAGATCTGTAGAAGGTTACCGGCAGCTTTCCACTGGGGGATACTTTACCGAATAAAATATCGGCGACGGCATTACCGCCTTCCGCTCCGGGGTAGAAAACCTGGAGCACCGCATTACAAGCCTCATCAGCTCTTGTGAGGTTTATGCAGCTTCCGGAAACATTAAGGAATACAATGGGTTTCCCCACCTTTATAATTTCCTCCAAAAGCCTTTTTTGTGATGCCGGAAGCTCTATATCCTTTTTGTCACCGCTGTCCGCTCCATTATATGCATCTCCTTCCTCACCCTCCATGGATGGGTTGAGGCCCATGCACATAATTACAACATCGCTCTTCTGGGCTGCAATTATCGCTTCCCGCAACGGCTGTTCCTGCCAGGAGTGAATCTCATCACTATAAATATGACATCCCCGGGCATAGTATATCTTCGCATCGGTAGCATCCTGTATTCCCCTCAGAATGGTTGCATACCTTGAAGGAGTGCCTTCATAGTTGCCCAGCAATACCGATTTGTCATCGGCGTTGGGTCCGATTACTGCGATAGCCTTTGGATTCTTCAAAGGAAGTATTCCGTCGTTTTTAAGCAGCACAACGCTTTCCTGAGCCATCCTCCGGTTAAGTGCACGATGTTTGTCGCATTCCACCACATCATAGGGTATTTGATCATATACGCAATCATCATCAAACATTCCCAGACGGAAACGTGCCTCAAACAACTTCTCTACCGCTTTTGTTATGGTTTCTTCGCTGACCATTCCGGCGGCCACTGCTGCCTTTAACCATTTGTAGGCATCACCGCAGTTTAATATGCAACCGTTGTTTACTGCCAGGGCAGCACTTTCCATAGGAGTTTGTGTAACTTTATGGTATTTGTCGATGTCGCATATGGCACCACAGTCAGACACAACATACCCGTCAAATCCAAAAGTGCCGTACAGCATTTCTTTTAGATATGTTTTGCTGGCACATGCCGGTTCTCCGTTTATCCTGTTGTAAGAACCCATAACAGCCGATGGATCGGCATTTTCTATACAGTATTTGAAAGCCCACAGATAGGTTTCTCTCAAATCCTTATCGCTTACCACGGCATTAAAGGAGTGCCTTTCTCCTTCCGGGCCGCTGTGTACAGCATAGTGCTTTATGGTTGCATCCACCTTGCGGTGCTTTGGATCATTTCCCTGCAACCCTTTTATAAATGCAACACCCATTTTACCTGTAAGTAGAGGATCTTCTCCGTAAGTCTCATGGCCTCGTCCCCATCTGGGGTCACGGAAAATATTTATGTTCGGAGACCAATACGTGAGCCCTTGATATATTAAGGTGCTGCCAAATTTCTTGTATTCATTGTACTTTGCCCGTGCTTCATCAGATATAGCCGTAGCTACATCATACATCAGCTCTGTATTAAAACTGGCGGCCATTCCTATTGGCTGAGGGAAAACCGTTGCGGTTCCGGATCTTCCCACCCCATGGAGACATTCATTCCACCAGTTGTACTCTTTAACCCCCAACCTTTCAATTGCAGGTGCGGTATGCATCATCTGCGAGCACTTTTCTGCCAGCGTCATCTGAGCTACAAGCTCTTTTGCCCTCTGCTTATAATCCATATATTGTCATCCTCCTTAACTTGCGATCGCGTCCGGTCGGATTTGACCTCTGGTTGATACCCTTCATAATCTATACTCAAAGCCTCAGCTTCTTATGATATGAACGACATCAACATTATATCTCTTTTTTATGCATATATCCATCACTTTTTGGATTATATGCATATTTGCATCAAAGCCGCCGGATGCATCGCAAGAGCTTTAAATCGAACGGAGAATAAGAATTTTTCCTGACATCAGGCATTGCCTTTTATAAGATCGAGGGTATTATCAGCCTTTGACTGCCCCAATCAAAGCACCTTTCACAAAATACTTCTGAAGGAAAGGATACAGGAACAGCACCGGAACCGTACTGATCACTATCGCAGAATATTTGATGGTCTCGGCAAATTGATTGATCTGGTCGTCCTCCGTTGCAGCCGAGTTCAATATGTTCGAGTTTGCTATAAGAACCGCACGCAGTACATTCTGAATCGGAAGCTTGGTGTTATCCTGTATATACAGTGATGCGGAGAACCAGCTGTTCCAATGTCCAATGCCGTAATACAGAAGCAGAACTGCAATGGTCGGCATAATCAACGGAAGAATTATTCTAAATATGATCAGAATATCATTTGCACCATCTATATAAGCTGATTCTGTCAGACTGTCCGGTATTCCTTCAATAGCTGTTTTGCAGATTATCGCGTTGTAAACGCTCATGGCACCGGGAAGAATCAATGCCCATAATGAATTGAAAAGGCCCAGCGAGCGCACATTCAGGTAAGTGGGTATCATACCTCCGTTAAAAAACATCGTAAACATGATGATTGCAAGAATGGGCTTTTTGAAGAGCACCCTTTTTGCTGCCAGAAAGTAGCCGCAGAACAATGTCAGTATGATGTTTATAGGCAGCGATACCCCCAATACAATCAATATGTTTTTATAGCCGCTTAACAGCAGAGGGTGTTTGAAAGCCAGCTTATATGCGCCAAGATTAAAGCCTTGAGGGTACCAAAGGGCACCTGGGTTTGCCAAAAGCTTGACATTATTGCTGAATGAGGCACACAGTACATAGTACATAGGGTATAGGGTTATGAACACGAGGGCAAGCATAAAAATCGTATTTACTACATCAAAGACAATGTCACCTTTCGTCTTTTTGATTATATTATAATTTGCCATTTTCCATCTCTCCCTTTAGAACAAACTCGACTGTGTAACCTTTTTACTTAAGGTGTTTGAGATCAGCAGGAAAAATACATTCACCACCGAGTTGAACAAACCTACTGCCGTACTATAGCTGTAAGCGGTATTGATGATACCTTTCCTGTAAACATATGTCGATATTACATCCGCCACATCATAGATTGCTTCTGAATAAAGAAGCAGGATTTTTTCATAACCGACATTCAATAAACCGCCCATGCGCAAAATGAATAAAACCGTAATGGTAGGCATCAGACCCGGCAAAGTTACATGGATCATCTGCTTAAACCTGCCTGCGCCGTCAATTCTTGCAGCCTCATACTGCTCCTGGTCAATACTGGCTAGAGCAGCCAAATATATTATGGAATTCCAACCCATATTCTTCCATATGTCAGAGATGACATATATAGGATAAAAGTACTTGCTGTCCATCAGAAAATTCTTTGCCTCTCCTCCCAGCGCTACGGAGATTTGGGAGAAGATACCGTCGCTCTGGCAATAAGTCTTCACCAGTGAGCACACCACCACCAGAGAAATGAAATATGGCATATATGTGATGGTCTGTACCGTACGCTTGAACCAGGAACTGCGAATTTCGTTCAGCAGAAGCGCCAGAATAATAGGTACCGGAAAACCGAACAGAATGTTTAGCCCGCTGATGGAAATAGTGTTCCTGATCAGGCGCAGGAAATACACATCATTGAAAAAGTTTTTAAAATGTTTAAGGCCAACCCACTTGCTGCCGTCAATACCCAATGCCGGACGGTAATCCTTGAAAGCGATGATCAAGCCGTACATTGGTTTATAGGCAAAGACAGCAAGATATATAATGACCGGTAAAATGATAAGATATTTATATTTGTTGAGTTTAAAATCGTGAATAATGGTTCGGCCTAAAGTCCAGGTTCCTGCTCGACTGTCAGAAGTACGATTTTTGATCGCCATTGCTTATCCTCCCGTTATTCATATTTCACCATTATTATGATCAGGCGCAATTATCGGGCAAGGAATCTGTCATAGGCTTCCTGACGTATTTTGAGAACAGTAGGCAAGCCCATTTTGTTCAGCTGCTCCACAAATTGATCAAATTTGTCAAGAGGCTCTGCGCCGGTGATAAAGTTAACAGCCATTTCCGATACATATGTGGAAAGCGAACTTACCAGTTCATCCAGCGTATTGCTTTCTTCTGTTGTCAAAGTAACTCCGGAAGGATAAACCCATTTAGCTGTGACTTCTTTGTTGGGATAATACCAAAGGTCGTTTGCTTCAACGGATGCTTTGCTGTTCTTGAGGTATAGCAGCTTGGTTGCCTGGATACATGATCCGCTCCATGTAGCTCCGCCGTATTTCGAAATCGCATTGTTCAGTCCGTCGGGATCATTTGTAACAAGCTCGGTATATGCAGGCTCTCCATTCTCATCATAGTCCCAGGAAACGCCTTTTTTGCCGAAATTCCAATAGAGGTGACCTTCATCAGTGTATGCATAATCCAGAACGCGCATTGCTGTCTCGAGCTTATCATCAGGGCAGCTCGTGGTTATAACAGCAGCTACATTACCAATACCGTAGCCACCAAATACCATGGATAATGTTCCGTCATCCCCAGTGGGATATTGCAAGCCTATCCACTCTGCTCCGTTGCCTGCTTTTTCCGCATCGCTTCTCCAGTTGGTAAGCTGGCCCATAGAAGTTATGGAAATACCCATCTTTCCATTCAGCGCTTTAGTCTGAGCAGCAGCATCATCCATTGTCATGACGTCCTGGTCAAGCAGACCGTTTCTCCACCACTCATTCAGCTTAGCCATGTAATCCTTCCATTCCTTCTGTGCTTGAGCAAGCTGTACCTTGCCATTATCATCGATATACAACTGGAAGTTAATCGCACCATAAGCTCCAAACGCGCCACTGATACCGGTGGTATTGAAGCGGCTCCACGCGAAGCTTAAGACTGCGCCATATTTGTCCTTGAACGCCCGAATAACTTTATCCCAGTCAGATATGGTCTTTGGGGCTTCAAGTCCCAGTGCATCCAGCCAATCCTTGCGGATTACCGGACCCAAGTAAGTATCATTCCAGCCGCCGTCTTCCCTGAAGAAGCCATAACCATAGTATTTACCGCTGTCTGTCTTCATGAACTTGTCATAGATTTCGTTGGATTTCAGGAATTTGTAATAAGCCGGTGAGTAAGCCTCCATGTAGTCTGTCAAGTCTCGGACAATGCCTTCCTCCATATAGCGCTCTATATCCGACATGACACTATAAAAAATGATATCCGGCAGATCTTCGCTGGCCAGCATCAGATTGAATGCCTGATTCGGATCTGTTCCGGCTGTGGGAAACTGCCACTCGATGGTGACGCCGGTCTGCTCCATAAGACCCATGTGAAATGGCGATTCCTCATATGAAGCAAAGGCCTCATTAAGAGTGTAGCCTGTTCCAACCCACCATGTGAGTTTAGTGTCCTTCTTGTTCATCGGGTATCCGGTAAATGTGGATTCTGTTGTTTTTTGCTCTGTTGAGGATTTATCAGTAGATGTAGTAGGTGTTCCTGACGAACCTTTATCGCCGGAGCATCCCGACATTACTAAAGCTGCAAGCATGACTACCACTAAAAGGACTGATAATAACCTTCTTTTCATTGACAATCTCCTCCTTTTTGAAAATAAATTTATGCTCAAAAGCCCAAAGGCTCGAGAGATCTATGTTCAAAGCCACAAAGCAGCTTGTCAATATTGCAATTAACATGAATTTACCGTTTACCCGGAATACTCCTTCCAGACGTTTTCAAACCAATCCCTTGTCCTGGGTAAAGGCCGTACTTTTTCCACCGATGAAACTGCCTTGTTTTCATAAAAGTCAGTAGTTATGAGACTGTCCTTAAAATCATTTTCTCTGGTGTCATAGCGGATATATGGAATTTTGTTATGCACAGGCTTTCCTTTCTCGCTCAGCACTATAGCCGAGCCCCTGCTTCCCATCACTTCTGCGCAGGTTTTCACAGCAGAAAGGATTGCCATCTGCGTTATCATGATATCCCTGAGTCTTAACGCCTGGGGTATCTGCCTGTAGCTTCGGACACTAATCCTTTCGTAAAAGCCCGACAGTTCCTTTTCCAGCTCAGGGACATATTCTTTTACCTTATCGAGGTCCCTAACATGGGCGGCAATTTCGCTCATTTTTTTCTGCAGGCTGGTTCTTTTGCCGGCTATATCGCACTCTCTCCCCTTATTCACCAACTGCTCCAGCCTGCTTGCAAAAGCTTCGATAACCGTTTTAAACTGTGCAATGAACTCATCCGGCGATAAAAGCCGTTTCTCAGGCAAACCTGCGATATGCTGCGCTGCTCTCATAGAACCTACTTGTGTCGAATTAAGAGCAGATCCGCCAGGCCTGTATACCCCAAAGGTTCCTGCGGCTTCTCCGACAACATATAAGCCTTTTATACTGCTTTCCCAGTTCAAGTCTACCGCTACACCGCCGTTGTTATGTTGGGCACAGACTGATACCTCAAGCATTTCGTTGTATAAATCAATACCATGGGATGCATATAGCTCAATTGCCTTTTTGTTCATTATTTCCAAGCGTTTTATAGGAGTTGGCACAAGAGCATGGGAATTTTTCAGATATTGCATAGCAGCTTCACTAAGACCGTCAAAACCATTTTCCAGTCCTGTCGGATCTTTTCTGAAATCCATCAGGACCCTGTTTCCCTTGCTATATATTTCGTGATGTATGATGATGTCAATGATGGAGGAACCTTCAATCTTTCTTACGTCAAATGGCCACTGGTATCCCTTCAGGAATACCATGTCCAATGCCTGTTGCGGGGAATCAAAATAATCGAGCAGCAACTCCCTTTCATTCCCGTATTTATCAATCGACACATACCGAGGCAGAACCTGCTGGTATGTTCCGGAAACATTCCATCGGAATTTCGTGGATGCAATGCCGTATTGCCATTCATTTAAGTTTACAGCCTTCGCTCCGGCTTCCAGCAGGATACCGCTGCTTCCCGTCTGACTCGAGGGATAAACCGTATTGTAGTATACTCCTGCCGGCCCTCCGGTTGCAGCTATGACATGGTTCACAATAAAAACCGCAAGCCCCATGTCCGTTTCTGAAATTCTGTCCTTGTCTATGGCGATGATTCCTTTTATGGCATTGTCCTCTACGATATAGTTTACCACCTGCATCCTGTCATATATTTTAATGCCTTTTGATTTTACCGATTGCTCCAGCTTTTCCGTCATTATTTTTGATGTCAGGGGTCCGCAGGAGGTGGCTCTTTGCTTGCTGTCATGGTCTGTTTGATATCCGACGTATTCCCCGTATTTATTTGTAGGAAAGGGAACTCCTAAGTTTACCAGCTTCATGAATGCCCGAACGGATCCTGCAGCTTCTGCCAAAGCTGTGTCCCCGTTGACACCTCCGCCGTCAAAAAGGTCTTTTGCCAGGTCATATATGCTGTCCCGGCAGTCGGATGCCAATGCAAGCTTATAATATGTCTGCTTATCGCTGCCGGTGTTCCTTGAGGTACCCATATTGATCCCTTCGGTTATGACGGCTATATCTCTTTTCCCAAGATCATACAAGGTATCTGCAGCATTGAAGCCGGCACACCCGGTGCCAATCACTGCTGTATCTACGGAAAAAACACATATGTTTTGGGATGCTATATTGAACCTTTCCATTACAATCTCCTCATAACCTTCTTATATGAAAACCACCGTCTGCATTTATCACCTGTCCCGTAGCGAAATCCAGCATTCCTGAGCAGGCTGCCATAACACATTTTGCTACGTCTTCCGGCATTCCGAAACGCCTTATCGGGGTAATTCCTTCCGCGATCAGCTTTTCATATTTGCCTTTTACCACTGATGTCATATCGGTCAGTATAATGCCTGGTCTGACCTCAAATACAGGTATATTGTATTCAGCCAGCCGGTCGGCAAACAACTGGGTCACCATGGAAACGCCGGCTTTTGATATGCAGTAGCTGCTTCTTTCCGGTGAAGAAGTGTAAGCGGAAATGGACCCGATGTTTATTATGCGGGGATGGTAATCCTCAAGCCCCGATTGCATTGCCTTTATCATGAGGTTTGCCGCCTTCTGACACATAAAATATGTGGCTTTCAGATTTATGTTTATTGAACGGTCAAAATCTTCTTCCGAAGCCATCAAAATGTCCTCCCTCTTTAAAGGCGCGACACCGGCATTATTCACCAGGACATCGATGCGCTCGTATTTTTCCATGACTAGGGAAAATAAATTGTCCCTGTCCTGTTTATTGGAAACATCGCACCGTATGTACTCCGTCGACAGCCCATCTGCATGCAGGCTGTCCATTAGTGGGGACGCTTGTACTTCGTCAGCAGTAGCTGAAATAACAACTGTATAGCCATTGCGCGCTAATTCCTTCGCAATGCCCAATCCTATTCCTCGCCTTGAACCTGTAACAATCGCGATTTTTTTTGCCATATCATGCTCCTCTCAGCTCATCCCACACTTCAGTAAGCAAAAGTTTAAGAGGGATTTTGATTTATTATGACATTTTCATAAAGATACCGGCGGCAGTAAATTCATTTTACCTAGGGATTCGGTGGGGGCAGCCCTTCCGAATAAGGCTGTCATTATATTTTGCGTCGATTTAAGCTCTCATTCAAGTAGGAAAGAATACCTTGTTGAGTATTTGCTAAAGTGAAAATCCAGTTTTACCACCGGGTAGAGTTTTATTTAACATCAGCTTGAAGCTTCAAGCACGAATTTTAAATATTTACGTTCGGCAAGATTCAAATCTGCATATATATATATATCATACAATTTGCCCGGCTTGTTCGGTATTATCTAATTGCTTTAATATATGCAAAATTTGCTTTTAATGGCATTAAATCAAGAATATTGTGCATGCACTAAATAATTCAAACCCTTGAAATGGCACGGTATCAGCCTTCTTATGCCAAAATTGCAGCCTTTTCCTTGGTAATTGACCATTTCAGTGGTTCCCCATTTATATAACGCTTAAGCTCATCTACCATATACCTACCCATCCTTCGACATTCGCCATCCATGGAACCGGCAATATGGGGAGTTAAAACCACGTTTGGCAGCGTATACAGGGGAGATCCCACTTTAGGCGGCTCAGGCCATGTCACATCCAGAACTGCTTGCAAATCCTGCCTTTTCGCAAGAACTTCTATCATTTCCTCTTCATGCACAACAGCACCTCTTGCAGTATTTATAAAAGAAGCACCGGATTTCATCATCATGAAGTGTTTTCCTTTTATCATTTTCTCCGTCTCCTTAAGCCATGGAGTGTGCAGTGACACCACATCGGATCTTAAGAAAACCTCATCCAGAGAACATAATTCAACTCCAAGTTCATCGGCTGTTTCTTTCCGCACATAGGGATCATAAGCGATGACCTTTACGTCAAAAGGTTTGAGAAGCTCACACACACGACGCCCCACCATGCCTAACGATATTATCCCAACAGTGGTGCCATAGGCGCCTGGTACGGTGCTGTGGGGAATATATCTACCCTGCTGCTTCACTGAAAGAGCGTAATACCATCCGCGTTTCAGGCAGAAAAGTATCTGGGATAAAGCATACTCAGCCACCGGAATGGCATTGGCTGCGTATGCGCTGGTGACCAGTATGCCCCTATCCCAGAATTCATCCCCGGTGAAATATTTGATTGAGCCGGCACCATAAAATACTGCTTTAAGCTTGGGTGCGTATTTAAGAAATTCTCCGTCCATTACCGGCGCTCCCCATCCTGAAAAAATAACATCTGCTTCTTTAAGGATTTCAGGATGCTCCTTTATGGAATCTCTTGTTTGAGGCGCGGCATAAATATCTACCATTTTGCTTATGTCGGATTGCTCTTCAGGTCCGTATATTTTTTCAAACGCCAACCTGTCCAGAATATAGAGTCCTTTTAACATGACTGATACCTCCCGATTTCTGCATTGCTCTTTTCAAAAGCTGTCTGACACACCGGTTCAGTATACTGTGTGAAGCATACCTTCACCTTATGGCTAAGGTGAGTGTTGCTAATGATTTTGCAACCATTATACCAAAGATTTCGACATATGGGCTGCAATTTTAAGTATTTAACCGCTGCCAATTTCATGCAGCTATGAAAACAGCAAACTATTGTTGAAGTGGCTTTTATTTTACTGCTAACTTCAAAGCTTTGAAAAATTCTGCATATATCCCATCCCTTATTACACAACCTGCATTTCCGGATGTTCTCATCAATTGGGTGCACTTTCCGCAAGTAATGCAGCACTTCTCAGGGGCCAGATAGCCGTTTTTCAGGATATCATTGGCAAAGTTGGGATATGCAAAGGACATCCTGCCAAAGCCTGCTATGGAGAAGTACCGGTTTTTGATTGCTCCGGCTGCAAGATGGGGAGAAAACTGCCTTAAGTATGTCAGTCCCGAACCTATCACCACCAGATCCTTGAATTGCCTTTGCACTGCTTTGGCACAGTTTACGAGCCTTTCCACTCCTTTTAGCGGATGTTCGGAACATTCGTATGCAGTAAAGTCGGAAGGCCGGTTCACGTGCGGGTTCACATAAGGATTTCCTATGGTGATGTCTATCATGCCCATTCCCATTTTGTTGTGCAATATGTCAATCAGCTTAAGAGGTTCGGTCATATCCGGTTCCAGTCCGTCCCTTTCATTCACGCCAAAACCGTGAGGGTATGGAAACCCGTCATATACATTTAGTCTTGAAGTTACTATAAATTCGGAGGATGTGTTGGCCATAGCATTTGCCACACTATTTACCATAAACCTGATCCGGTTTTCAAAGCTTCCGCCGTATTCACCCTTTCGCTGGTATGCAGACAGCAGCTCATTGTTCAAATATCCATGACACGCTTTGATGTCAACTCCGTCAAAGCCTATGCTTTCTGCAATTCTTGCTGCATTTCCCATTTTGATTTCCAGTCTTTTCAGCTCATCATCACTGATAATGCTTTCCTGGCTTATAGGTTTATCCTTCTCGAATAAAGGTTTGTTGCATGCAATCACTGGTCTGGGGGTTCCGTCAGGTCGTGATTGCCTTCCGGAATGTGTAAGCTGCATTATCACTACAGGTTCAAACCCATTGGTTTTAATGCAGATTTCTTTGATATTTTCGACTATCTCCCGGAACTTGTCGGCATTCTTTTCATCCAGCATCAGCTGTCTGGGATTTGCTCTTCCTTCATGCTGTACGGCAACAGCCTCAAACCATATCAGGCCGGAGCCGCCTTTTGCAAATCTCTCGTATCTGCGTTTTGTAAGCTCACCGGGAGTGCCGTCCAGATTCCCATCAGCTCCTTCCATCGGTTGGACGGCAATTCTGTTGGCAATTTTCCTTCCTTTCACGGAAATACTTTCCGATAGAATTTTTATATCGTCATCGAGCGGTAATTCCACCCTTAAATCCTTAAGGGCAGATTGTAAATCATCCATAGATTTGTAGGCAAATCTTTTTGTGTTCACATTCGATACCTCATTCATCATTTTTTGGTTTTGCATTCAGTTTTACAGTATTACAGTATTTATGATATAATCTAATTAGCGCATGAAGTATTGCCTATTTGTTTTTTAATATGAAAAATTTGCTTTTTATGAGGTGTGAAATGTCAGATGTATCCAAAAATTTTATCGTGCTGCAATGCCGCTATAATGACAGGATAACTCCTTACACTCAGCATTTTCATATGTCCTATGAAATGATATTCATAAAGAAGGGGACAATAAACCTCGTAATCAACAAAAAAAGTTATGATATCCCTGAAAACAAGCTGGTATTTATCAGCAAGCTGGAGGAGCATTCCATAAGAATTTTATCTCCCGTATACGAGCGCTATTATGTAATAATCTCCTCCGACAAGCTGGACAGATATATCATGGATCAAAAACTCCTTTCCGTTTTTAAAAACAGGCCTGAAAATTTCATTCATCACATGGATGCTCCGGAAAATACTGAAGAGATAATGAAGCGTATAATTCATGAATACCAAAACAGGGATTCCTTCAGCGAGGATATAATTTACTACCAGATCAAAGACCTGCTTGTCCAACTGTACAGGGCAAACAAGGATCAGTTTCCCATTCCCGAAAAGCATATCAAAGCTGAAGTTTATGCGGTTCAGCAGTATATTGATCAAAACTTCAGGGAGGATTTGAAGGTTTCTGATCTGGCAAACAAGTTCTACATCAATGTCTATTATCTGACTCATTCCTTTAAGGAGCTTACCGGTTACAGCCCAAAGCAATATATACTCCTCAACAAGTTATCTTACGCAAAATCTCTGCTGGCGGACAGAGAGCTTTCCATTGAGCAGATTGCCATAAAGGCAGGTTTTTATGATTCCAGCAGTTTTATCCGGAGCTTTAAAAAAGAGTACGGTAAAACGCCTAACAGCTACAGGAACCAATGAGACTGGTTTCAAGACCATGAACCCGCTAAAGGAAAGGCTTTTCTATACCGGATCAGATTTGTAAGATGATTTCATTCTATATTATCTATGAATTGCACTCTATATAATCTATAAAATTGAAGCATTACCCGGCAATAAAAAATGCTAACAAAAAATAACAAATCAACTCAGTTATCGAAAAATTCACGAAGTTTGCGCTATGAAATATACATTATGATACTATGCTGTTTTTGAGGGATTGCCAATTTGCGCCATCAACTAAATAAATATAGGAATGAATTCAGCTAACAGCGGACACATTGATTATGTAGAAAGATTTCGCTGCCCTGAGCCTGCGCTACAGGACACCAGAGTACGTACAAACAGCTGTAATGACCCATAATACAGAAGTTCACTGTGAACAAGCAAATCCGGTTGTTTTATGCAATAATGCATGTGCTTTATATCCTGCCGGGACAATAATCATCCATTTCCATTAGCTGAATTCAAACCAATTTTTATTTAATATGCAATTTTTTAATATATTTCTAAAATTTCCACAAGCATTTTGCTGCCGCCGGTCATCTCCGGAAAGAATTCAACGGCTTGCACGTTAACGCTGTACTCTGCCGGAACCGTCGCCTCCTGCAAGGGATTTGACTTCATCCACCGATACATGGTTAAAGTCCCCTTCAATGGAGTGTTTAAGACAGCTGGCGGCAACCGCAAACTCCAGGGCTTCTATAGCGGACATGCCCTTAAGAAGGCCGTATATGAGGCCCGCACCGAAGCTGTCGCCTCCGCCTACCCTGTCAACAATATGCACAGGATAGGTTTTCGAGAAAAAGCACTCTTTTCCGTCATAGAGCATGGCTGCCCAATTGTTGTCACTGGCAGAAATGGAGCTTCTCAATGTAATAGCCACCTTGGACAAATTAAAAGTATCGGCCAGCTTCCGGGCTACTTTGCTGTATCCCTCATGGCTGAGCTTTCCACCGGAAATATCCGTATCTTCCGCACGAATTCCAAATACCATTTCCGCATCTTCTTCATTGGCAATGCACACATCCACATACTTCATCAGCTCTGACATGGTCCTGCCGGCCTGCTCTCTTGTCCATAGTTTCTTGCGGTAGTTCAGGTCGCAGCTTATGGTGATGCCTTTTTCTTTTGCAGTTTTGCAGGCTTCCACGCATATGCCGGCAACATTTGGTCCGAGGGCGGGAGTTATTCCCGTAAAATGGAACCACTCAGCTCCTTCGAAGATTTTATCCCATTCAAAATCTTCCTTCTGAGCTGTGGCAATAGAAGAACCGGCCCTATCGTATATAACCTTGGAAGGCCTTTGTGACGCTCCTTTTTCAATAAAATATATTCCTAACCTGTCCCCTCCCCGGACTATCCATGAAGTATCCACACCAAATCTGCGAAGAGAGTTTACGGCAGCTTGGCCGATTTCATGCTTTGGCAGCTTTGTCACAAAGGCGGCATCCACTCCGAAATTGGCCAGAGATACCGCTACATTCGCTTCACCACCGCCATATGTCGCTTCGAAGCTGTCTGCCTGAACAAACCTTAAATATCCCGGAGGAGCCAGTCTTAACATTATCTCCCCAAACGTAACTACTTTTGCCATACCCATACCTCCTCATTTCTTCTGGACCAGGTGTATTGCAAACCCACCTGCATCCTTTTTCAAGTAGATTGATTGCAGGTTGCCCTTTTCATCATATTTAGCCGTGTTGTCCATAAATTCCACACCTTGCCTTTTGAGATAGCTCACCGCTCTTGCCACAGAATTTGTACCGATGGCGATATGTCCATGCATCCCAAGGAATGGTGATTTCATAACCTCTATATTAGGTCCTGCAAAAAATGAACTGTTGCCATCCTTTACTTTTAATCCAAAAGTCCTTTCAAAAGCTCCTGCCACCTCACCGGCTTCTTCTGCGCTTAGCATATTGATGCCTATATGTGCGGCTTCAAAACCCAGCATAACATCAACAGCTTCTTTTACAAGGCTTTTAATTTTATCAAATTCTCCGTTGTTTATGAATTCTTCTTTGACCATCCAGCTTCCGCCGCAGGCAAGAACCTTTTCATGAGAAAGGTATGAGATGAGATTGGATGAATCGATTCCTCCGGTGGGTATGAATTTTATACCCGGATAAGGCGCCGACAAGGCTTTTATTGTTTTCACTCCCCCATATGCTTCCGCCGGGAAGAACTTAACAACATCCACCCCAAAGGAAATGGCTCTTTCTATGTCAGAAGGAGTAACACATCCCGGAGTGACAGTAATTCCACGGTCTATACAATGTCTGACAACGTCCTGGTTGAAACCGGGGCTTACAATAAACTTGGCACCGGCTTCTATGGCAGCATCCACCTGATCGGTTGTAAGCACCGTTCCCGCACCCACCAGCATTTCAGGAACTTCAGCAGTAATTCTGGCTATTGCCTCTTTTGCATGCGATGTCCTGAAAGTTATCTCCGCTATCGGCAAACCTCCATCGTAAAGCGCTTTTGCCAAAGGCACAGCCTTATCAGGATCGTTTATCTTGATGACCGGAACAATGCCTGCATCACCGATCCTTTTTTGGATATCTTTCATTTTTATACCCCCTATTCGTGTAGGATGACATTTTAATATGCCTTACACTATGAGTTCTTTGATTTACTTCTGAGACGTGTACCTGAAAAAGTGAATGCAAAACAGAACTATTGTCTAAACCGTTTTTCGGGGACAAAAGATATCAAGAGGTATTTTAGTGAACAACCGCTCAATTTATAAAAGATTTGCCAACACAAATAATATATCATAAATATATGAGTTTGAAAAGTGATTCGAAATTTTATCCCATATATTCCCTATAATATTTTGCTCCAGCGACTTATATAAAAACCTTTGCCCCAAACAAAAAAGCAGCTATAGGCTTATATAGCTGCAGTTTTTATAGTTTCACCTTTTCAAGGTTTCACACTTTCATACAAGGGCATTTTAATTCTACTCATCTATGAGCTCGTTGATGGGAGCTCCTGGAGGTACTATAGGAAAAACCTTTTCATCCATATCTATTTCAAAATTTATGAGCACCGGTCTGTCTTTGGAAGAAAGTGCTGTTTTTAACGCATCATCCACCTCTTCCGGTTTGCAAACGTTTATGCCCTCAGCTCCGAAAGCCTTGGCAAGAGCGACGAAGTCTGTTCCGCCTCCGATGGTGGTAGAGGAATATCTGCCGTCATAGAAAAGGTTCTGCCATTGCCGCACCATACCCAAGGCATGGTTGTTCATGATAGCAATTACTACCGGAAGTTTGTACTCCACCGCCGTGGCCAGCTCATTGCAGTTCATGCGAAAGCTCCCGTCACCGGCTATATTTATGACCTTTCTTTCCGGCCTGCCCAACTTTGCGCCGATGCACGCCCCAAGGCCATAACCCATGGTTCCGAGCCCTCCTGAAGAAATGAACTGCCTCGGAAAAGAGTATTTGTAAAACTGGGCAGCCCACAGCTGGTTCTGTCCTACTTCGGTGGTAATCAGAGCCTCTCCCCCCGTCAGCTCATAAATCCTCTCCATGATGTACTGGGGCCTTAACACGCTATCCTGTGCATACTTCAAAGGATATTTCGCCTTCCACTCATTAACCTGCCTGTTCCATTCGGTATAGTCCCTTTCATCCACATTGTCTGTCAGATATCTCAATATCTTTTTTATGTTGCCTACCAATGGGTAATCAACGGAAATGTTCTTTCCTATCTCTGCCGGATCGATATCTATATGCATAATTTTAGCCTTGGGAGCAAACCTGTTTACATTGCTTATCACCCTGTCACTAAACCTGGCTCCTATGGCTATGAAAAGATCGGCTTGAGAAACGGACAGATTGGATGTCTTTGTACCATGCATTCCAATCAGGCCGGTAAACAGCTCATGGGTTCCGGGAAATGCCCCCAGCCCCATAAGGGTGGCTGAAACAGGTATTTTAAGCTTCTCAGCCAGCTTTATTACTTCCTCTCCGGCATTTGCAATGCCTACTCCGCCTCCCACCAGGAGGACCGGCCTTTTTGCTTCTTTTATCGCTGCTGCCGCGCCATCCAGCTTGCTTTTGCTTACACCAACAGGAGCCTCTTCATGCTTCCGAGGCGCCTTTGGTTCATATTCGGTAACCGCAGCCGTAACGTCCTTGCATATATCCACCAGCACAGGGCCGGGCCTGCCATCCTTCGCTATATAAAAGGCTTCCCTTATGATATCCGCAAGCCTGGTAACGTCCTTCACAATGTAGTTATGCTTAGTTATAGGCATGGTTATTCCGGTTATGTCAACCTCCTGAAAGGAATCCTTTCCCAGAAGAGACGTAGCCACCTGGCCGGTAAAAGCCACCATGGGCACAGAATCCATATAAGCAGTTGCAATGCCTGTCACAAGATTTGTCGCTCCCGGCCCCGAGGTGGCGATGCAAACCCCAACCTTACCGGTCGCCCGGGCATATCCGTCCGCAGCATGAGCAGCACCTTGTTCATGGGACGTGAGTATATGTCTGATATCATCTTTTGCTTTGTAAAGAGCATCATATATGTTGAGCACTGCACCACCAGGAAATCCGAATATCGTATCAACTCCCTGTTCCTTCAGGCACTCGACAAAAATCTCAGCTCCGGTCAATTTCATAGCTAACTCCTCCGTGATACATCAATACAAAAAGTCTGAAATCAGGCAATCAAACAGATAATTAATGCTTCGAGCAATATCAATTACCTTTTAAAATTGCCCCCGTGCTGGCTGATGTAACCAGCTTGGCATACCTGCCCAGATAGCCTTTGGTAATCTTCGGCTGTGGAGCTTTCCAGGCAGCCATTCTGCTTTTAAGCTCCTCATCGGGAACCTCAACGTTGATGCTGCCTTTTGGTATGTCTATGCTAATGATATCTCCTTCCCTCACAGCTGCGATAGGGCCTCCTTCCATGGCCTCAGGGGATATATGTCCAATGGCGGCACCTCTCGTAGCTCCGGAAAACCGCCCGTCGGTTATCAAAGCCACGTCCTTATCAAGGCCCATGCCTGCTATGGCAGAGGTGGGGCTAAGCATCTCCCTCATTCCCGGTCCTCCCTTGGGGCCTTCATAGCGGATGACCACCACATCTCCTTTTACAATTTTCCCGCCATATATTGCCCGGATTGCTTCTTCTTCCGAATCAAACACCCTTGCCGGCCCTGAATGGACCAACATCTCCGGAGCAACCGCAGAACGCTTTACGACAGCACCGTCCGGTGCAATGTTTCCTCTCAGAATTGCGATACCCCCGGTAGGGCTGTACGGATCGTCAATGCTTCTAATTACGCTGTAGTCCCTGACTTTGGATTTTGCAATGTTCTCGCCGACAGTTTTGCCTGTCACTGTCATGAGATCAAGATGCAGCAGTCCTTTTTTGGAAAGCTCATTCATAACAGCCTGCACACCACCAGCGGCATACAGATCCTGCACATGGTGATGGCCGGCAGGAGCCAGCTTGCAAAGGTTTGGTACCCTGCTGCTTATTTCGTTGATTATATCAAGATTTATTTCAATACCCGCTTCATGGGCTATAGCCGGAAGGTGCAGCACGGAGTTTGTGGAGCATCCTAAAGCCATATCCACTGCGAGAGCATTTTCAAAAGCTTTCTCCGTGAGTATATCCGAAGGCTTTATATCCTTCTCCACCAGCTCCATTATTTTCATTCCAGCCATCTTGGCAAGTCTTATCCTTTCGGCATAAACAGCCGGTACTGTGCCGTTGCCGGGAAGTCCCAGACCCAGCACCTCAGTAAGGCAGTTCATGGAGTTGGCGGTGAACATGCCGGAACATGAGCCACAGCCAGGGCAGGCATTATCTTCGTATTCCCGCACTTCCTCCTCCGTCATAGTCCCTGCCTTATATGCGCCTACAGCTTCATATACGCTGTTGTAATCCAGCTGTTTTCCATCGTGCATTATCGACAGCATGGGACCGCCGCTTATGAAAATGGACGGAACATTTATTCTGGCAGCCGCCATAAGCATTCCAGGCACTATCTTGTCGCAGTTGGGTATGAACACTATGCCGTCGAAGCTGTGAGCCAGACCCATGGACTCACAGGAGTCGGCAATAAGCTCCCTGGTGGCCAGGGAATATTTCATCCCCGTATGCCCCATGGCTATGCCATCACATACTCCGATAGCCCCAAATTCGACGGGGGTACCTCCTGCCATTCTTATTCCCGCCTTTACCGCTTCGGCTATTTTATCCAGATGTATATGCCCCGGTATGATTTCACTTTTTGAATTGGCTATCCCTATAAGGGGCCTTCTTATTTCTTCGTCAGTATATCCCATTGCTTTTAAAAGTGAGCGGTGGGGAGCTTTTTCCACACCTTTCTTGATAACATCGCTTTTCATATTCTGGAACCTTCTTCCCTATTCTTATTTAACCTAGTGCCAAAAATTCCCTCACTTCAGTGACGGGAACTTGATTGACACGGTTCATAATAGTGACTTTGCCGGCGGAGCCAAGAGACCTCCACCGAATTTCTGTATGAGAATAGCCGGGGCAACCCGGCCATTTAATTTATAAACATTCTACTACTTCCACATTAAATGTGTCCAGAGGCTTTGTTAAAAAGGTTATTTTCATTAATTTAACTTATGCTCCGTCGTAATTTTCATTAAAAATAAAATATTATTCTATTCCGGAAACATCCAGTTCATGATGAGATTGTTTTCATAAAAGTAGGAAGCAATCAGCGATTTGTCCACAGCTTCGTAAAAGCCGTGAAACCAGGGAGCGGAACTAAAAAGCATCGTTATCGCAAAGATCAAATAAACGGTAAAAAGGCCTTCCAGTGAACCGAAAGCAAGGCCTCCCAGCTTGTCCATCTGCCTGAATAGAGGCAACTGGGCGATACCCCGAAGTATGACTTTTAAAAAGGCCAGGCCAATCCTCACAAGAACATACAATATTATGAGGCTCATAATGTCAATAACCATCCGGGCAAGTTCCCCACTTATGGCATCCAATATCCTTCCTCCATCAATCAGCTCCGACATGCCCGGTAAGCGGCTGTTAAGCGTACCTTTCAGAAAGCCGGGAAGCTGAAGTCTGCCAACAATGGCATGAGCTGCCGACTCCCCAACCTGTCCTCCGGATGCTGGCACCTGCATATCTTGCCGGATGATGAGGTTATGATAAATGGACTTCTTGAGATTTTCAAAAAGTTCTGTTTTCATAAGCATATCCGATATAACAGGATAGTACCTGATTGCGGCTATAGCCGAAATGAAAAAGGAGGCCAGCCTGAATATTGAGAATATAAAGCCTTTCTTCAATCCGGTTATGCCAAAAATACCTATTATGCCTATGACAAACCAGTCACTCCAGTTCATGCAACCCTCCGCCGCTACTCAATGTTTATCACAGCAATGCTATTTTGGGCTATAACCACAGCTTCGCTTTTACTAAGGAAGAAAACATCATCCACATCTGTTTTGGATTTATAGTCGGCCTTAAACTCTCCCTTTGAATTTATAAAATGCACTTCTTTTCCCGTATTCACAGCTATTATTCCGTCATGGGCCTTAAGATTTATAACCTTGCCTTTCACTGAATACAGGTCTTCAACCTCGCCTTTCAGATCAATGGTTTTGATATGGGCTTCAGCCTTATCAAACAGTCCTGCTCCGTCTTCCTCTTTTACGGCGGCAACCACCTGCTTGTCCGACAACACAGCAGTGCTGTAAATCCTGTCAAAGCTATGCTCCCACCGGATATCCTTTTTGCTGTTAAAGCACAGGACAGTTTTGCTGCCGGCAGCAGCAATCCAACCATCCTTAAGCTCCCAGGCGGAAGGTATGATTTCACCCTGCCTGGTCAGAGCTGCCTGGGTTTTGCCATACATATCCACCAGCTCAAGATTCGTAGCCACCGAATCGCCCGATATATTAACTGAGGTGATCAGAACCATCGGAGAGGAGGACAATACCCTGGCGGAAAGGATATGGTCTTCAGCTCTGGCCGTTGTAAATATCCAGTTTCCATGAGAGTCGTATACCGTAACCGCACCTTTGTAGCCTTCCAATTCCGTGGCAACGGAAACATAACCCTTACTGTTTACGTCCGCATTTATGATAACATTATCAAGCTTTTCGCTCCATCGTACCGTTCGGTCCTTTATGACGTAAATATCCTTTCCTCCCATATCTGCCGCCATTATATAAGAACCTGCCGATTTTACCATCGGTTTGTTCAGGGCAATAAGCTTGGACCATTGATTTTCGCCGTTCTTGTCCAAAAGCCATATACCATCCTGGGCACATTTTACAATATAGCCGTTGTTGGTGGTAAAGCCTGTCGGCTCCTCAGGATTATATTTAAACTCCGCGATAACTTCTCCCGCTTCCTTTTTACCCACCACAGGCATACCCTTTGTGATAAGTTCTCTAATGTTCAATTCCTTTAAATCCACGCCCTGACTTTTCATATAAACTAGAAAAGCTATGCTTATAACTGCAACTATAAGAAGCAGCGAAGCAATAACTCCATACTTTCCGCCATGCTCCCTTGCACCAGCTTTTTCTGGAAACTCCACAAGATCTCACCCCGGATTTTTCTTTTGTAATTTGTAAAATCTAACATGTCCGTCTGCTCCTATTCTACCATATGAACAACAACATTACACACCTTTTTTGCTTTTCTTTACTTTTAAACCGGGATTTAGCCTCAAGCCCCAGATCAAAGCCGCAATGGTCAAGAATAAGCCAAAGTATCCGAAAACAGGATATAGCATCGATATCAGGTTGGAAAATCCCATTCCTGCCAGCGGTATGGTGAGAGGAAAGAACAGCAATGTCGCCAGCTTTTTGTTAATTTTTATCCTGGCGGTCAGCCTGTCAATAAAGCAGTACCCGGAAGTTACCGCCGATATAAGCATTGCCAGCCAGAGCAGCGCAGCATAAATGTTGCTCACGAAATTGCCGTATTTTTTGGTTATCTCCAATACGGGAAGTTCTT
Source organism: Clostridium thermosuccinogenes (assembly GCF_002896855.1). NCBI lineage: Bacteria > Bacillati > Bacillota > Clostridia > Eubacteriales > Clostridiaceae > Clostridium > Clostridium thermosuccinogenes. Next base: position 3,577,487 of record NZ_CP021850.1, read on the forward strand.
TGCCAAGAATGCCTGGGGCAAAAACCATTATAACGGTATTGAGGATCAGAGCTATAAGCCCCAGCAAAAGTCCCCCTGAAAGTCCACCAATAATCGCAACCCTGCGGCTTTTCAAATTCGGCAGCAGGCTGCACATGATGGATATGGATATTATGCTGTTGTATCCGACATAAAGCAGGGATGATGCCAGCCAGTTGTATCTGACATCGTGCAGGAAGCTGATAGGACTGAAAGCTTCGGATGAATCGGGATATATAAGAACTGAGATTCCTATAATGATTATCCCCAGGGTAAGCACGGGCATTATGAAGCTGCTAAGCGCCAATACCCCTTTAATGTCCCATAGAATGGCCATCATGCATAAAAAAGCCATTATAGTTATGCCGTAATTGAAAGGTACGGACAATTTATCCTGTATGACCCTTCCTGCCCCGGCAATCATGATGATTAAAACGGAGAGCATAAACAGTGTTGAAACAAAGCTCATTATGCGGCCGGGCAGCCACCCAACGGCAGGAATAAGAAACTCATCAAAGCTTTGTATCCTCTCCTTGTATACCTTGTCAAGTATTACGCATCCAAGGGCTGCAAACAATGCTCCTGCCACAAGAATACCATAAAATCCACCCTCAAAATAGCGGGTGAAAAACTGCACTATTTCCTGCCCGGAAGCAAATCCCGCCCCTATGATGCTTGCAGCATATACACAGCTTACCTTAAATGCATTCTTAAAATCTCCTGTCAAAAAAAACAACTCCTGGCATAGAATTATATCCAGTATAAATTCTATGCCGGAGCTGTTTTCTAAATTACGTTTTCCTGCTCTTTAAGTTTATTCAGCGTCTTTTGCTTTGTCCGCAGCCTCCATCAGGTTCTTGTATGTTTGTCTCGGACCATCGGGCGCATCAAACTTGTCTTTAGCTACGATAATGTTTGTATACTGACCGTTTCTTACTACATAGTAATATATATCATCCCTTGGTATGAATTCTACCTTCACCTCTTTAGGATCTTCCTTGCGGTAGTAAGTGAAGGTTATCTCAGGCTCACCTTGGGGCACCGCACCTATATCCAATTCACTCATGGTAATACCTATGAGTCCCTGATAGTATTTCCTGAACAGCTGACTGTCGGAACTATCCCTTACGTCGCTGACATCTCTGCCGTTTACGTAGAATTTGTCATTATCAGAGTCTTCCGGATCGGTTTTTATCTCGGAAACAACGGTTTGCCCATCCATTTCCACCACTATTTTCTCCACATCGGAAATGTTGGTTATATAAGCAAATACGTCGACAACTTCTTTCAGAGGTTTATCTATGAAATTCAATGCGCTTTCGTACAGCACAAATACTTCATTGCTGTCCGCAAATTTTGCATATATCTCCGAGCCTTTAGTCTTTTCATTGCCAAGAAGAATTGTGGTTGTACCCTTTGAAGACCCCAGCCCTATTGCATATTTGGGTGAATCCAGTCCGTATTTGCTCAGATCTGAAGCATCTCTCTCAACAAACTCCGATGCATTGGTTCCCATAAAACTCTGCAGTATTGTCTCAATGCTTCCGGATTTTACTGAAGCTTCGATAGGCTCAGTCAGCTTCCATTCGTTTTCACCAGTTTTCTTGGTTTTGAATGCGGTTTTCCCTCCCCTTTCGAGAGAAAACTCGGTTATATCATCCGCTGTTTCGGTAAACAAGGTTTTGTCCCTGACATCATTATATTTGCTCCTCAAAAGTCCGCCGTCATAGGAGCTTATCACATAAACCTTGCTTTCTCCTTTAAGCTTCACATAGTATCCGCTGTCGCTCGGTGTCCTGTTTCCTATCTCCACTGTCTTAACTTCATTGTTCTCAAGCTTGACGGATATGGTGGCAGGTTTATCCAAACCGTATTGGGCAAGATCGGAAGCATTTTCCTCAATGAGCTTGGTGGCATCCAGACTCGAAACAGCATAGGTTATGCTGCCTATCTTGCTTTGGTTGATCTTCATTCCTTCGGGTTCGGATGCTACCCACACTTCTTCGTATTCTACCTCTTTCTTATCCCCTGCATCATCCTTATCTTCCTTATCATCCTCATCTTCTTTATCTTCCTCTGTTTTCTCTTTTTCCACCAGAGTCTTTACAAATACCATCCTTCCGGATTCATTCTCCAGGGTTATCTCTGTTATTTTGTCTTTTTCCAGCTCAAGGATGCTTATTGTGTTGCTGTCCGTCTGGATATTTCCATCGTTACCGGCATTTTCCCTGCTTCTTAAAAACACATAGGCACCTACTAGAATTGCCAGCACCAGCGTAAGGATAATGGCATTTCTGTAAAGCTTCATAAATGTCTCCTCCTTATCCATACGAACAAGCCTGTTCCGAAAATTAAGATCGGGAGAACAAACACTACAAATACCGCGGCAATGTTAGCTTGCGTCTCTGTAATATTTAGGTATCTTGGATCAAAAGACTTAGGTGCTATTGTCACATCGTCTTTTCTGTCCTGCATCCAGTTTAATGAGTTAAGGAAGAAGTACATGCCGTTATTGGAAAGAGTACCATATCTGTTTATGGCATCGTCGCTCATAAAGCTGCTGTTACCCATAACCACTACCTTAGAAACCTTGCGGCCACCCGTGTATTCAGCAGCCACAGCCAAATCCAAAGGTCCCTGCTCCTGTTCACCTGTTCCTATGATTTCTCCCACAGCCTTATCGCTGGTTTTCATCAACGAATATACATTAAGATATTCTTTTTCATTTTTCATTATTTTTAAACTTCTGGATACCGGCATAATCATAAAGAAGTTGCCGGGGTTCAAGTTTGAGTTAATGGTATTGGACTGGATTTCAGGCAGTATATCATACGGATTTTGAGGTATGTGTCTGCTCTCATCGTTCTCCTTTACCTTGTCGTAATTCAAGGAAATGTTATAATCCGCCAGCACATTCTCAAACGCTGTAAACTTCACGTCGGACTCAAGGGAATCAAAAAGGAACAACACTTTACCACCGTTTTTCAGATACTGCTTAATCTTATATTCCTCATCGGTGGACAAATCGGTCTTGGGGGAAGCTATGATCAGGATTTCAGCATCCGACGGCACTTCCTCCTGGGTCATCAGGTTGACAGTCTTAACCGCATAGTTGTTCTGGTCAAGATAAATTTTTACTGTTTCATAGTAATCATCCACTTTGTTTTCCTGATGCCCTTCGGTGAAATATACAGTAGGAGTATAATCCGAAGTTACATATTTAATAGCACCGGTAAAAGCCTGCTCTGCCTTTATGCCTGTGACGTTGGTCTGATAAGAGTACTGGTCAAATTGCACATCGTACAGATCATATGTGTCCAAAGTTTTTATCTTGTTGCCGCTTTTCACCACAAAATCAGCGTCTTCCAGCTCTTTAACCTTATCCTCACTGGGGCTTATTTCCTTAAGCAGTCCGGGAGCTGTGTCAGGATCTTTATAAATTATTTTTATGTGGTCATATTTGGCGTATTGATTCAGGATTTCAGCAATTTGCTTTAATGTCGTGTTTTTTTCAGTTAGACTCTCATCAAACAGTCCGTATATCTCAACGTCTTTTTCGTTGCTCTCAAGTATCTTCTTGGTTTCATCACCTATTGAAAACATCTTGTTCGAAGTCAAATCCCATTTCAAATCAGCCATACCTACCAGCAGATTAATAACCACTGCAATAGTTACAACAACTGCTATAAGTATGATTGAGTTTGAGCCATATTTCAGAGTCCTTTTATTAAAAGTCTTTTTGAAAAAAGCTTTTATATTGTTTACGTCCAGTCTAGCCATATCTCAATCACCCCCTGCTCCAACGTCTTTTTTCTATAACCCTGATGGTCAGGAAAATAAACACAAATATAAAACTCAAATAATACACTATGGAACCTAAATTTAAAATTCCTAAATTAAAATCATTATACCTCTCCAACAGGGAAAACCAGCTAAGAACCTTTGCCAGTATGCCTGTGGTAAAGTTGGATATATAGCCCATCAGCCACATGATAAGCAAGCTTATAATACCTGTAACGGCAGCTATAATCTGGCTTTCAGTCAGGGATGAGGCAAACACGCCCACTGAAATAAAGCTGGCTCCCAGCAGTATAAATGCCACGTATCCGCCAACCAGCTGGGCAACAGCCGGATCACCGAAACCAAAGAGTATAAACTGGTATATAAAGGTTATTGCTGTCATTACCAGGAAAACTGCCAATGCAGCCAGGTATTTGCCAACAACAATCCCGGTGATGCTTACCGGAGAAGTCACCAGCAATACTTCCGTTCCATTCTTCCTATCCTCGGACAGTGTCCTCATGGTCAATATAGGCAGAATAAAAAGCAGCAAGAAGTTCATCTGGGAAAGGTTTGAATTAAATTCCGCATATCCTCCGTAAAGGTTTGAGAGAAAGAATATCGACGAAATTAAAATAAACAAACCGATCAAAACATAAGCAATAGGAGAATAAAAATAGGATTTTACCTCTCTTTTGAATATAGCCAGCATATTTTAACCTACCTCCTTCTCTTCGGTCGTCAACTGGAGGAATATGTCTTCGAGGGACAGAGCCAGAGACTTTAACTCCAGTATAGGATATCCATGCTTAGCAAGCTCATAGAAAATCGGCCTGCGCACATCCACTTCCTTGGACGAATCGACAATATAATCATTTACATCGTTTTCCTTCAGTGGATGTACATCTACGGATTTAACTCCATAAACACCCTTAAGAAGGTTCAATACTGAATTTTTAGGTCCGGCTATTCTTATTGAAAATTGCGCAGATGTACCGAAACCTTTTGAGAGGTTCTCCGGTGTATCTATTGCCGCAATCTCTCCTTTATTTATTATAACAACACGTTCACATACGGCACTTACTTCCGGGAGAATGTGGGAGCTCAGTATGATGGTATGCTCCTTGCCCAATGCTTTGATGAGCTTTCTTATTTCTATTATCTGTTTGGGGTCAAGTCCTACCGTAGGCTCGTCCAGTATCAGCACCTCTGGATTTCCTATAAGCGCCTGCGCTAATCCCACCCTTTGCTTGTAACCTTTTGAAAGGTTCTTTATAAGCCTTTTTCTAACATCGGTTATTTTGACCAGCTCCATTATATCGCTGATCTGGCTTTTTTTCTTCGTCTTGTCAACACCTTTAAGCTCGGATAAAAAGTTTAGGTACTCCTGTACAGTCATATCCATATAAAGGGGTGGCAGTTCAGGAAGGTAGCCTATGCGCTTTTTTACTTCTTTAGGATTCTCCATTATATCATAACCATCAACCTTTACAGTTCCTTCAGTAGATGGTATGAAGCCGGTAATAATATTCATGGTGGTAGATTTTCCGGCTCCGTTAGGCCCGAGGAATCCAAGGATTTCACCTTTTTCAACGGTGAAACTGATGTTGTTAACAGCTTTTATCTGACCATAGGTTTTGGTCAAATTTTGAATTTCTATCATCTTATTCCCCCTTGCTTAAATAGCCTAGTTAGCATATCCTATTATGCTAGACAGTTTTTAATAATTTGTGAACAAATTGTAACATATATACAGAGAAAGTAAAAACAGTTGAAAGCACGTACGTATTTTCAACCATTTCATTCACTGCTTATAAGCTTGTACCAAATTTGTACCTACATCATTATATAGGTTTTCATATTGGATTTCAAGATGAGGTAATTTGTGAGAAAAGGACAAAACATGGGCCAATTGCATCAATCTGACTTTTGGGCTGCAGCTCTTATTCTGCTGATGCAAAACAAAAGGCATATCGAAGAGAGAACACCCAGGGCATCAATAGCCACATCAAAAGCCTGCATTGCACGTCCGGGGACAAAATATTGGTGAACTTCATCGGTTATCGCATAGAATATGCCTGCAGCAGCAGGCTCCAGGATTTTTGCTTCTGGCTTTTTATAATTATAAAAGCTCATATAAAGCAAGATGCCGAGAATGAAATATTCGGTGTAATGGGCGGCCTTTCTGATCAACAAAACCGGTATCTCAGCGTCTTCACGCCCTGTCAGAAACTCAGCCACACTGTTTAATATCTGAGCTGCCCATCCGCTGTCCATGCTGGATTCATCGCCGGTTTTTGCGGACATATAAAAGATGACCCCACACCATAAAATTGTAAGTCCCCACCATATAAGATTCTTTTTCACATCGGTCCCCTTGTAAGTTTTGTTGTTAGTTGATATTTATTGTTGTTGCTAATTATTGCTGTAAGTTAGTTATTGCTTTTAGTTGCTGTTAGTTTTTTGTTGCTAATTTTATGTTGCTAATCGCTAGCTATTAACTTTTGGTTGCTAGTTTTTAACTATTAGTTTTAGTTGTTATTTCTAGCTGTTAAATTTTGCTCTATTTCATAGAATATCACATGTCCGCATAAATGCAAGCCTTATATTGCCATTTACGACATTTCCTGAAGGCTTATCCGCGAAAGGCTCGTCCTCCTTCCCTTCCTCTTTGCTAAAAGATAAAAGCGGCAATTGACCATACCGTTCAGTTGCCGCTTTAGAAAAACTACCTAATGAGCTGATTCAGATTGCTGCATTTGCTGCGTATCGTTGCATATTGCTGCACATATTCCATATGCAAAGCTTTGCAGCCAGGACCTCAAATTATTTTTGCAAAACCAAAGTTGTCCTGGGGGCAAGACTTATCGCCGATTGGTTTATGGTGCTTTTCTCCGGTCCCGGCGTTTCAAATATGACTTTCAAGTCTTTGAAATCCTCTCCTATTAACTCAAAAGTTTCAAATTCACTGCTTAAATTATGCAGCACCATCACACTTTCTTTATCCTTGCCATCCATATCGTAATTTCTGCTATATGCAATCACCCTGCTGCTGCCGGAATCGAGAGCTTTGAAATCTCCCATCTTCAGGGCCTTGCTGGATTGCCTAAGGGCTATTAGCTGCTTATAGCAGTTCAACAGCGAATTGGGATCCTCTTGCTGCTCCTTTACCGGAACAGTATCGGTGTTTTGTAAATTTGCTTCCCAGTAAGTTTGAGGCGCTTCCCGTTCTTTAGACCACACAAAGGGTTCCCGTATCCTTTCGTCCGGTTTTGTCCCCAGCATGCCTATTTCCTCACCATAATAGATAAAAGGATTGCCCGGCAGCGTAAGATAGATACCTGCTGCCAGCTTTGCCTTGCCCACATCCTTACCCAGTTGATTCATGCTGCGATTCTGATCGTGGTTGGTTAAAAAAGGCGCATCCAGGAAATTTCTTTCAACCTTTGTAAAATCCGAATATTTTTCTTCCAGCCATCGGGCAAATCCTTTACTGCTGACCGCTGCCCCGGTTCCTGAGTTTACCGCCTTAATAATCCCCTCTCCCACATCAAAATTGAAAAGGGAGTCCAATCCCTGATAATATGGAGCAACAACGGATGTTTTATCCCACACCTCTCCTACAAGATATGCCTTCGGATTCACCTCTTCCACATAGGCTCCGAATTCCTTCCACCACTGCAGGTTCTTTTTCTGATAATCCGTCCCCACAGGATTTTCATGGGCACCGTAAATGTGCAGCGCCGCATCCAGCCTAAAGCCGTCCACACCCTTCTCAAGCCAGAACTTTGCGATATTTTTGATTTCTTGCCTTACCTTAGGGTTGTCATAATTCAGATCCGGCATTTGATCCCAGAATATGCCGTAATAATAACTGTCGCCCTTTTTATGCCATGTATTGCTTCCCCATGGCGACTTCCCTTTTAGATTATAGCCTTCCTGGTCTGTCTTTGCCCACCGGTAATAGTCCCTATAGGGATTGTCCTCCGATTTGCATGACTCTATAAACCAGGGATGTTGTGAACTGGTATGATTGATCACCAAATCCATTATCACTTTTAATCCCCTTTTGTGAGCTTCGGCCAGAAACTGTTCAAAATCCTCCATTGTACCATACTCGGGATCAATGCTGTAGTAATCGGTCACATCATATTTATGATAGCTGGGCGAAGCATTAACGGGCATAAGCCAAATCCCGTCCACGTTCAAATCCTCATCGCTGCTATCATCCTTCAGGTAGTCCAGCTGCCTGGTCAAGCCTTTGAAGTCGCCTATTCCGTCGCCATCGGAATCTGCGAAAGACCTTACAAAAATCTCATAATATATGCCGTATTTGCTGTCGATAACCCTTTCTTTCCTGGTCACATCCGGAAAGTATACGGTTTTTGGCCGGGGCTCACTCATTTCCTGTGCCTGTTCCGGCTCCGAATGTGGTGGAGCCGTCTCCTGTATCTGTTCCGGCGGCTCATTCCCGAGCTCATCACCCTGTTTTTGCTGGTGGCAGCCTGCTAAAAGCACAAGCGCCATTATCATGCATATTCCTCGCTTAACCCAATATAGGATACGGCTTGGCAAAGCGTTTCACCTTCCTTCACACTTCCAGTATGGCTCCGCTAATAGCATCAAGCTCAAGAGATACCTTTGAATCCGTTACCGGATATACCCTGTCATGCAGCAATTCGGTTACATTGCTGACGCTATCTCCCACTTTCACATCAACCCGGACAGGGTGCTCGCTATTATTGATCACTATATAGAGCTTTTTGCCTCCTGCCTCCCGGGAGTAGACATAGACATTCTTTAGGATATCCACTTCTCTGGTGACATAATTGCCCAGCATGACATCCATGTATTTTTTCCTTATTGAAATCAGCTTCCTGTAATAATTGAAAATATCCTTTGAACGTTCCGTGTCCTCCCACATCATGGGCCTTCTGTATTCGTCCTCAGTTATGCCTTCGATGCCTTTTTCATCCCCATAAAAAATATTGGGTATGCCTACATGCGTCATCATAAACAGCGTTGCGAGCTTCAGCACTCTGACATCTCCTCCGGCCAGCGAAAGGAACCTTGACACATCATGGCTGTCCAGAAGATTCATCTGGGCATATTGGATATCCTTTTTATATCTCATCCTTAAGTTTTGAATCCTGGCATCAAATTGCTCAACATTGATATTTCTTTTTACAAAAAAGTCAATACAGGCATATGTAAGCATATAGTTCATTGCAGAATCGAACTGATCCCCCTGAAGCCATTCCCTGGCATCATGCCATATTTCCCCCAGCAAAAAAGCATCGGGTTTCACTGATCTCACAGCTTTTCTGAAGGCTCTCCAAAAATTGTGATCTATTTCATTGGCCACATCAAGCCTCCAGCCGTCAATGTCCGCTTCTTTTATCCAATAGGTGCCGACCTTTGTAAAATACTCAATGACTTCCGGATTTCCCGTGTTGAGCTTGGGCATAAACTTCACGTAGGCGAAACACTTATAATTGGGATTATCATCGTATCTTACCGGGAAATCATCTATAAAAAACCAGTCCTTGTACCTGGATTTTTCACCCTTCTCCAGCACATCCCGGAAGGCAAAGAAATCCGCGCCCGAGTGGTTGAACACCCCGTCCAGTATTACTTTTATCCCCGACTCATGGCATTTAGACACCAATTCTTTCAAAGTATCATTATCTCCAAAACATGGATCTACCGAATAATAGTCGACGGTGTCATATTTATGATAGGAGTTGGCAGTAAAGATAGGAGTAAGGTATATGCAATTTACCCCCAGCTCTTCAATATAAGGCAAATTTTCAATGATCCCCCTGAGATTTCCCCCTAATTTGCTTCGGACGGTAATACCTTCTCTTAAGGGCACTTCAATGCTCTTTCCTGATATATGGCCTTTTGATGTAGCAAAGCTGTCAGGAAAAATCTGGTATATGATAGCCCTCTTTGCCCACTCAGGCACGTCTGCAATATCTTCCTTCCGTATATAGGGAATTTGAAAATATAGGGTTCTGTTAATATTGGGATGCTCATGGAAACCACTGCCGTCATAATATATGGAAGACTTTCCGTCATATAGTATAAAGTAATAGCATATCCGCTCAAAACCGGTGGTGATCTCAGCTTCAAAATAATCAAACAGGCTGTCGGATGCAACTTTATTCATATCCACAGGGGTTACAAGGACATTCTCCCTGGGATAATACCTTTCGCCATAGCAGACTACACATTTGGATAAATCCCCTTTTTTAGCCCTTAGCCTTAAAAGAATCGTATTTTCATCAATAGCGTGGCAGTATTCTGAATCGGTGGAATGGTATATAGCTTCCAGAAACATAAAAGTCCATCTCCTTCTCTATTTTTAATCCTGATTTTTTACTCCTGATCGATTGTGGCGAAAAATCCCCCTCAGCAAACCCAAGGTGTCTGTCCATCAAGCAAGCAATGCTGCACCTTCTGAACCTTAGGTTTTTGAAGCCCCTTCGGCTATACCTCTTATCAAATACTTCTGGAGAGACATGTAAAGTATCGTGATGGGCAGCGCAACCAGCACTGCTCCGGCAGCAAACATCGTAAACTCCGTGTTCTGCCTTCCTGTAACCATCTCAAAAAGCCCTATTGCCAACGTCTTTTTGCTGGGTGTGCGCAGTACAAGCCGGGCAAAAATGTAATCCATCCACGGTCCTATAAAGCTGGATACGGAAACAAAGGTAATGATGGGAAATGACATGGGCAGCATTATCCTGAAGAAAATAGTACCATTTCCTGCGCCATCTATTTTTGCAGCTTCCGGAATTGTACGGGGAATTCCGTCGAAATATCCTTTTACAAGCCACGTAAGCCCTGGAATGGCGCCTCCGGCATATACAATAATCAACCCCAGATGTGTGTCCAGCAAGCCGACATGGAGAAGCATCAAATATACGGCTATCATGCTCATAAATCCCGGGAACATGGTCATTATAAGCATGAACATCAATCCACCCTTGCGGCCTCTGAAGCGAAATTGGGAAAATACGTACGAAGTTATCACAACAAGGATTATCGTCAAAACCATTGAGGAGAAAGCTATTTTCAGAGTATTCATGTACCACAGCCCATAATCCTTCTTTACAAAGAGGTTATGAAAATGGTCCGTTGTGAGCCTATCCGGAAACATTTTGGTCGTGAAAAGCGAGTTGCCCGGGTTGAATGCTGCTATGACAACATAATACAGAGGCAGTATTGTTGTGATGGTTATCAAAATCAGAATGAGATATATAAAGGCCCTGACTATCTTTTGCTTAAGGCTTGTTTTCTTCTTTTTATGCATCATGCCTGTTTTACTCATTGTATCATATCCTCCTCTTTAAATGACCTTGTTCTTGTGAAATTGAAGGCAGAGATGGTAGCAATAATGATGAATATTATGATAGATACAGCACAAGCCTTGTTAAACTGGTTCTGATCCAGGGTAAGTTTGTAAATCCATGACAGCAAAATGTCAGTGTCTCCTGCATACTTATACTTTGTGTTTACCGGGTTTCCACTGTTCAGGAAATAGATCAGATTAAAATTGTTGAAATTATTGGCGAAACTCATAATGAGCAGTGGAGCTGTTGCAAACATGACCATGGGAAAAGTGATTTTGAAAAACTGCTGTAATTTGCTTGCCCCTTCCACTTCTGCAGCTTCATATAAATCTTTTGATATGCCGGTGAGAACCCCGGACATCAATGCCAAAAAATAAGGAAAGCCAAGCCACAGATTTACTGCCAGGCACACCACCTTGGCCCATGTAGGGTCGCCCAGCCACTGTATGCCATTAATGCCTATTGCTTTGAGCCATTGATTTAAAGGGCCAAATTGCGCATTAAAGATGTTGCGGAATACGAGTATTGAGATGTACCCGGGAACAGCCCACGGAAGGATAAAAATCGTGCGCCAGAACTTCTTTAGCTTTATTCCGTTGGATTCAATAATCACGGCAAATACAAGCCCGCTAAAAAAGGTGGTAACGGTAGAAAGCACAGCCCAGGTCACGGTCCATGAAAAAACACCAAGAAAGGTATCCTTGTATGCCGCCAGAGTGAACAAATCAATAAAGGTCTGAAATCCCACCCAGTCCACCAGAGTTCTTGGAGGTATATGGTTAGGAGAAGAATAGTTGGTGAATGCGACCAAAACACCAAAGAGCAAAGGCACTACCGTTAAAAACAGCGTAAAAAATGCGGCCGGTGAAAGCATAATATACGGGAATCCCTGCTCCCACATAACTTTTAAGGATTTTATAAAATTGTTCGGTTTTCCACCCTCGTCCCTTAATCTGCCAACCCTGTACGCATCTCTGCAATTCAGATAATACAAAACAGCAAAAATAAAAATCAACGCAAGAGAAATTATGCCATATATCATCAGGAAAATAGAATGATCGCCCTGCACAACCTTGCCGTTAACAAAAGCCTGGGGTTTTTCTCCCAGCGTATAGAGTCCCCACATTCCATAGCGTATGAATGGCAAGAAAAATACAATGAATATAACCTCAACCGCTGCAAAGATAACCCCTTTGATGATCTGCTTATTGTACAGCTGTCCAAGACCCATAAATAAAATAGAAAGTAAACACGCTATCTTAGAATGGGATTTCATCAGAACATCTCCTTGCATAATATATTTGTCAGGTTTTGACATAGAATTTTCCAGCTGCAAACCTTAAGGTATCGACTCCAAACTCACTGGAAACTATCTTGACAGTATGTTTATGAAAATTCATGATATCAGAAGTATTTATCAATATTAAAACGCAGGCAGCAGCTAAAGAACTGCTGCCTGCATACGACAAATCCATTTGTCCATTATTGCTTATAGAAATCGCTGTCCTTTATGTTCTGTACAGCTTTATCCAACTCTGTCTTTACATCGGCGTCAGGATTATTCCATAGTTCGGTTAAAGCTGTCTCCATATTTCCCCACACCGCCTGCATATGAGGTATTGTCGGCATAGGTTCTGAATATACGGCTTGCTCTAAAAATCCGCTGTTGACGGGATCATCTTTGATTTCAGGCACTTCCAGCAGATCGTTTCGAGGAGGCAATTGCCCTGTCATCTCATAACGTTTTAAAAGGGATTCCTTGCTGGTGAGGAACTTAGCCAGTAGCTTGGCTGCATTTGGGTAATCAGTATATGTATTTATACAATAGGTCCTTATTCCTGAGAAGGTAACGGGCCTCTTTCCGTTTGGAAGCAAAGGCATCGGTACAACCCCTACATCGATTCCTGCATCGTGGTACGCTTTGATGGCCCAGGGACCGTTAAAGTCAAAGATGAGTTTGCCTTCTGTGAATAAGCCGGATTTGATATCGTATGATATGTCCTCTCTCTGAAGGGGAATGATTTCTTTAAGACTTCTATAGTATTTTATAGCCTCCACGGCCGCATCGGAATTTAATCCGATATCATTGGGATCAGTGCCATGATTGCCGAATACATAGCCACCATATCCACTGATAAAGGAGTACGCATAATAGAAATTCCATACTTCCATCATAAAACCGTACTTATTTGCGTTCTTATCGAGAAAACCCTTGGTTATATCAATCAGCTCATCAAAGGTCTTAGGCGGTTCTTTTACAAGGCTTTTGTTATAAATCAGGGCCGGAGTTTCTATAGCCGCAGGAAAGCCATAAAGGGTTCCGCCGACAGAACAAGCCTCGACAGAGCTTTCCATGAACTCCGCTTTATCGGAAACATCATTGGGATATATAAAGCCCTGATCATGCATCTCTCCAATATGGTCACTTGCCAGGATAAACACATCGGCAGCAAGCTTCGCAGGACCATCGGTTTGAAGTTTGCCAGGAGCGTCGGTATGAGAAACCGTATCAAAAGTAACTTCAATACCGTATTTCTGCGTAAATTCCTGAATCATTTCCTCAGCCCATTTTCTAACGCCTTCGTCGTCAGAATCCCAGAGCTTTAATACAGCTCCCGGTTCCGGCGCTAATTCGTCGGAAGATCCACTTTCACTGGCATTGCCTTCAGTAGACCCATCCCCACTGGTATTGCCGGTAGTCGCATTATCAGTGGCATCCGCTTTTGTGCCGTCACCGGATTTGTCAGCTTCAGGCTTTGTGCATCCTGCCGCTCCAAGTACTATCAGCAATGCCAGTGACAATGCCAAAAACCTCGCAAAAAAACACTTTGACTTCTTACTCATGTTGTTATCCTCCTTTAAAATTACTTTATAAAAAGGCTCGGGAATTAGCCTTTTTGCCCTTCGACCATAAAAATGCAGTCTTTTAACCAACATTATGTGCATACGGTTTACCACCAAAGCAAAGCCATATATTCTTATATAATGCCGCTATTTTAGGCAATCGTTTTCCCTAAAAGGAATACATATGTTATCTAATAACCGTTCAAAGGCCATTATCTACTATCTTTTAAGTTCATAGTAATTGTTTAGTAACGCTGTAATTCAGGAAAATTATAGTAAAGCTGCGACTCAGAAATTGTTATGACTTTTAAGTTGTATCAGAAAGTTGTGCAACCGTTTGTATTTTTGATTATATAATAGCATTTGCATATAATCGTGTCAATAGCAATACAAGAAATTTTATATTTTTACATGTTATTCAAAAATTTATAAAAACAAACAAAAGAATGTGTTAAATGCAGGAATTTCCGTATGATTATAAATTACGGGCAATTGGTGAAATAAAAAGAGGTGCAGGTGCTGCTGATTGTACCAGCTTACCTATGAGAAGTTTCACTTTTTCTGCGTAGATTCCCTTATAACCAGCTCCGCAGGTATGATTGCCCTATTAAAGCTCTTAAATTCACTATTTGCTCCTGCCATAAACAGCTCAAACGCTTTAGCCCCAAGGCTGAAGGCATTGATTTCTACGGAAGTCAGCGGCGGGGTAAAATAATTGGACAGCGGCACATTGTTAAAGCCTGCCACTGCAACATCGTCCGGTACTTTTAAACCGTTTTCATTCAGATATTTTATGGCCCCAAAAGCCAGAAAGTCATCGCAGGCTATTACCCCGGACGGTACTATTCCCTTATCCAGGACTTTTTTCATCAGCTCATAGCCTGCATCATCGACAAACTTCCCTTCCACTATCAATTTTTCATCAACTGGTATGTTATGATCGGCCAAAGCCATTTTATAGCCTTTCAAACGGTCAAGAGTAACTATGAACTCGGAATTGACCCCAAGAAAGGCAATGTCGGTACAGCCCATATCAATTAAATGTTTTGTCATTTTATATCCGATGGAAACATTGTCATTATCAACCCAGTTGACCTCATTTTCATTTTCAGGCCTTCCAACAATGACATATGGAAACTTGATGTCCGAAAGATAAGATATCGACGGGTCTTTTACCCGTGAAGAGAGCAGTATGATTCCGTCCGTAATACCACTCTGGGTAAGCTCGCCAACAATCTGCTTTTCCTCATCCAGACTGTTGACACTGGATATCAATATTTTATATTTGTTTTTATATGCTACAGAAGCAATCCCCCTTAATATCTCAGGGAAAAAAGGGTGCTGAAATGCTTTTTCGGTCGTTCCCATCACGACCACTCCTACTATGTTTGTTGATTTGTTGGCCAGGGAACGGGCAATATAATTAGGATGATAATTCATCTCCTCAATAATCTTGAATATTTTTTTCCTTGTTTTCTCACTTATCCTGGGATTGTTTGCGATAGCCCTGGATACGGTAGAGGGTGAAACATTGGCTGCTTTTGCAATATCTTCTATAGTAACTCCCATTCACAACACCTCTTTATATTATGCAACATATTATGCAAATATCATGCAACCGTTTGCTCAATGGTTATATTATATTATTTAACTGGTATGATGTCAATTGTATTTTGCCTTTCCTTCACAGCAAAGTCTAGATATAGGCATTTTAAAACCAGAGAAAAGCATACATCCTGCTCTCCTGTGAAGGCACCTTGACGCTTTTATTGCAGAATCCGAAAAATGCAGTAAACCGGCGGCATAACACAGACACATTTATTATATGTAAAAAGGCGGACTTAAAATCCGCCTTTTCCTCACCGCCATATAACTGCAACCTCGGTTCCTCTTTTATCTTCTATGTTTATCTTCCGCTTTATCTTCTACTTTTATTTCTTCTCTTGCCTTCCCTTCTGAAAAAACTGGATATCACAGGGCCGATGGAAGAAAGCCCCATTATACACAGCCAATCATTGTAGGTCAGGGTTACAGTTTTAAATATGCTTTGCAAAAACGGCACATATAAAACAATAAGCAGCATCACCGTAGAGCAGAGTACTGCTCCGATTAGGTAGAGGTTGTTGAAAATCGGCACCTCAAATATATTTTTTCTTTCCGATTTGCATTCAAATACATGAATGAGCTGAGTAACAACAAGGGTCGCAAATGCCGCTGTCCTTGCCGTATCGGTATTGCCGGTAAAGTACAACAGGCTTGCAAATACCGCCAGCGTGGTCAATCCTATAAGGATTCCTCTGAATAAAATCAACCCCAGCAGGCCGTCGGAAAAAATGCTCTCTTTCGCCCCTCTGGGCTTTCTCATCATTACATCCTTCTCCGGAGGATCAAAGCCAAGAGCGATAGCAGGAAGACCATCAGTTACAAGGTTAACCCACAGTATCTGTATCGGCAGAAGCGGCAGGGGAAGCCCCAGAAGCGTGCCCAAAAACATGGTAAGCACCTCTCCGATATTGCAGGCCAGCATGTATCTTATGAATTTTCTGATATTGTTGTATATTACCCGGCCTTCCTCAATAGCCGCCACAATTGTTGCAAAATTATCGTCCAGCAGTATCATGGAAGAAGCTTCTTTTGTGACATCCGTGCCTGTTATGCCCATTGACACGCCGATATCCGCTTCCTTCACCGCCGGAGCGTCGTTGACACCGTCCCCGGTCATTGCCACAATATGCCCAAGCTTCTTAAGAGCTCTTACTATCATGAGCTTATGCTTTGGCGAAACCCTTGCATATACCGATACTTCTCCGGCAATTTTCTCCAGCTTGGATTCGCTCATCTCATCCAGCTCAGCTCCGGTCAACACCTTGTCGCCACTGCCTAAAATGCTTAACTCCCTGGCGATGGCTGCTGCTGTGACTTTATGGTCACCGGTTATCATGACAGGCTTTATGCCCGCTATTCTGCACTTCTGAACAGCTTCCAAAGCTTCTTTCCTGGGCGGGTCGATCATGCCCATAAGCCCTACAAATGTGAGGTTCTTTTCCAAATCATCGCGCTTGTAATTTCTAGAATCCAGTTTTTTATATGCAAAGCCTAAAACCCTTAACGCCTCACCGGCCATATTGTCATTTACCTTCAGGATACGTTTTTTAGCAAAGGCATTTAAGTCCTCTGTGCCTCTACTTGTATGTATCTTGCTGCACTTATCCAGAATTATATCCGGAGCCCCTTTTGTAAAGACGAAAGTTTCACCCTTGAAATTGCCACAGATTACCGACATGCATTTCCTGTCGGAATCAAAAGGCAGTTCATCCATCCGGAAGTATGTTTTCTCCAAAATTTCCTTCGTAATGCCGCCCTTTGCCGCCGCCACCAGAAGTGCCCCTTCCGTAGGGTCACCTTTTATCTCCCATTTTTCCTGTTTCGAAACCGCAGATTTTATCTTGTCCAAAAAACCCTTCTCGGGGGATGTTCTGGAGATTTCCGCGTTATTGCAGCATCCGGCTATTTCAAGAAGCAGCTTTAACGGCTTGCTTCCGGATGCGTCTATTTCCCTGTTGTTTAGAAGGATCGCACCTTGAAGGTCGTAGCCATTTCCTTTTACGTCAAAAATGTTATCTCCGGCAAATATTTTTCTTACTGTCATTTTATTTTCAGTCAATGTACCGGTTTTATCCGAGCATATTACGCTGGCGCATCCCAGGGTTTCCACTGCCGGGAGCTTTCTTATCAATGCATTGCGCTTAAGCATTCTTTGCACTCCCAGAGCCAGAGAAACCGTAACTATCGCCGGAAGGCCTTCCGGAACGGCAGCCACCGCAAGGCTTATTCCTTCCAGAAGCATGTCAAGCAATTCTTCCCCTCTCAATATTCCCGCCAAGGAGACAATAGCGCAGATGACAAGACATCCCACCGCAATTATCTTGCCCAGGTGTTCCAGCCTCTTTTGCAAAGGCGTCTCTTCATCCTCTATGTTTTGTATCATATCTGCAATTCTTCCCATTTCGGTGTCCATCCCGGTAGCATAAACAATGGCTTTTGCCCGCCCCATGGTGACTACCGACCCCATATAAACCACACCTTTTTTATCTCCGATGCCGGAGCCTTTTCCATGGGAAGATTCTATTTCCTTTTCAACAGGCAGGGATTCTCCCGTCAGCAAGGATTCGTCCACCTGCAAGCCATTCACTTCTATCAGGGTGGCATCCGCCGGAACCCTGTCGCCGGACTCCAGCACTATAAGATCTCCCGGTACTATTTCTTCCGCCGGAATGCTGCATAAAACCCCGTCCCTTATTACCCTGGCCGTGGGCGCGGCAAGATCCTTCAAAGCCTCCAGCGTCCTTTCCGTGCGGAACTCCTGTATAAAACCCATTATGGCATTGACAATCACTATGGATATTATCGTTACAGCTTCGGTAGTGTCCCCCATGAACGCAGAAACCGCCGTAGCCGCAAGAAGTATCATCACCATGAAATCATTGAACTGGTCAAGAATCATACTGAAAACGGATACCTTTTTTTTACCTGCTATCGTATTGAGTCCATGCTTTTGCAGCTTCAGCTTTGCTTCCTTTTCACTTAACCCCATATGAAGCTTTTTTTCATTCCGATTACTTCGAAGCTTTGATTCCATCACGCTCAAAGTACATCTCTCCTTTTTCTAAATAGTAACTGCATCTGTTGTTTCAGTGATATAGATATTCAAACTTTATGGCAATTAGTACAACTTTCGCCAGTGTCCAAATTCTGATTTGACATTGCAGCATCCTATGGACAATCGTCGCCGAAAGGCTTGGTTCATAAAAAGTGCGGTAACAAAGCTCATGATTTACCTGCTATGCTCTCTGCGGTTTCAACAGATTGCTTTACGCGGCGCTGGAGGAAGTGGAGAAAGCTATAAAAGGCGTTGTTTTTCAGCGCAATAATGTAGTACTAATTCATTTGGCGGACTAATATAATACCTTATATGAATGATACCTTATAAGAACGGATTTCGCGGTGAATGATGATGGTGGGAAAAAGAATTATCTTTTTGATTCATAACAAAAGCAAGAAATACCTTTTTATAATACCTGCAGTGTTGCTGGCAGTAATACTGGCATGCAGTGCGATTTTGGCCAACACCCTACACAACCCTCTGGCAGGGAAATATATTATTATAGACCCGGGACATGGAGGCATTGATTCCGGAACCAGTGACGCTTCAGGCTTTGCCGAGAAGAACATCAACCTTGAAATTTCCTTAAAGCTTAAGGAAGTTCTGGAATCAAAAGATGCCATTGTAGATATGACTAGAGACAGGGATATTGCTCTTGATGACAGGAACAATTTAAGTACCAGCAGGCACAGGAGAGATCTTCTGGCAAGGGTGGAGATGTTTAACAGCGGGAAATATGACCTGTTCATCAGCATTCATGTGAACCGTTCAAGCAATCCGAAGGCAGCAGGTCCCATCACCCTGTATTCCACAAATCTGCCTTCTTCAGCCCTGTTGGCTTCCAGCATACAAGAAAAGCTGAATTCCCTTATGAATGAAACCTATAACACAAAAATAGACAGGAGCCCGGTAAAAGCAGATTTTTTCATTCTTAAGCATTCCAACATACCCGGTGTCCTGGTGGAGACGGGCTTTATATCCAACAGCAAAGACAAAAAGCTTCTCCAGACTTTCGAGTATCAGGAAAAGCTATCAAAATTCATATGCAGTGGTATTGCTGAATATTTTAGATCTCTGGAGGAATTTAACAAGAACAACCTTAAGGATGATGCTCCCAATCCTGCCGAACCAGCGGATGAATACATCATCCCTGGCGAGCTTTATGATATACAGTTGGTAAGAAACTAATTGACGAAAATCAGGCATAATCCATGTCTTAAATCCTATAGGGAGTTAATTCCCGGAAAATCAATTGAGACCTTACAAACAAAATTGGCATGTCAAACTCATGTCATATATGGAGGACTCAGGCCTGGATAGAGATACTGCAGGCCAGTCCACCAGCGGATTATTCCGCATACACTTTCTTTAATCCTTCAATGCTGCAAATCTCAGCTATAACATCTCCGCTGTTTAAACCTTTAGGAATTTTCACGCGAAACTTTAAAATAAAATCGTCTGCTTCTTCATTCTTTAAAATGACTTCTATGCCCTTGGAGGCTACACCCATCTTTTCCAAAGCAGATTTTACACTCCTTATCTGTTCCAGCATGCCTCCGGTATGAACATATATGGTGCTGTAGCGTTTCTTAACGGCAAACTGGCTTTCCATCCTTTTCAGGAAAATAAGCGTAACAAACGTGAGAACAGTAGCTGATATCGCACCCATGTAAAATCCCGATCCTGCCGCAATACCAATACATGATACTGCCCATAGGCTTGCAGCGGTAGTCAAACCTTTAACACTGGCTCCTTCGCGTATGATGGTGCCCGCTCCCAGAAAGCCTATACCGCTTATTACCTGAGCTCCAAGCCGGGCAGGGTCCATGTTCACAATATCTGAATACCTTTTAAACAAAAATTCCGAAGTTATCATAACAAGGGCAGATCCAATGCATACAAGGATATGAGTTCTGAATCCGGCTGGCCGTTTTGTGTGCTCCCTCTCGTAACCAACAATTCCCCCAAGGACTCCGGCCACTACCAGCCTTCCAATTGATACTAGATACTCTTCCAGCATGCGATACCCCCCTACACATCTAACTCTATATAGTATAGCATAAGAGGAAAATAATACAATATTCATGTTCAAAGAAAAAAACATTTTCCGATATAAAAATACCGGCCTGCCCGGCGCATTCATGGAAAAAAATATTCCGAAGAATACATCGGACAGAACCGGGAACCGGCTCTGAAATCAACCTACAGTATGGATCTTATTATTCTGTCAAATAATCCGGAAACCTTGATTCTCGAATCCTGAAAAAACTCCACTATTTTGAATTTTATCTTGACCGGGATATCATCATCGGCATCTGCCGAAATAACCATGCTGTATTCCTCTTCCGTAAGCACATTCTTGAGCTCTTCCTTTACGGATTCGGGAACAGTTCCATGGGTTGCATCCACAAAGCACAAAGGAGGAAACAGTACGCACCACCAATTAGCTCCTTCACCTTTGCCGATAACTACCCGCAGAGCTTCGTAATATCCTGCGGGAAGGGCTATATCTCCATATAGCTTGGTGGGAAAGGGATAGCTTCCCAGCATGACCTCCACTTTATAATCCTTTCCCTGGCGTTGAATCTCCTGGACAGCAAGCTTTTCAATTTCCGGCATGCTTTCATTGATGATATATTTCGTCTGCTCAATATCCTTGGAATCCTTGAGCTTGTCCTTCATATACTCCAAAATAATATCCCTTACATCCCGTTTCAGCGCCTGATCCTCCTCAGAGTCGCTGTTGGCAACGACATGAAGCCTTATGAGATTATCCGCAAGGCTTTTATTTACATCATCAGAATATGTAGCAAATACAATCCCTGAGGCTAAAAGCGATATTATAACGACGGAGACAGCCGTCTTTATGAGCACATTCTTTCTATGGAAAATTCCAATCTCTCTTATTCTCGCCAATACCTTACTCATATCCAATCCCCCGCTTTTTATACATGAAAAATTTAATATTTGTTATAAGTATTATCAAAGCTGTGAGGATTTATACCTTGCGCAAAATATTTCATGAAAAAAAGAAGTATAAACGTTTATACTTCCTTTTTTCAAAAATTCTTATTTTAATTTTTAGCAATCAACCATTTTTCTTCCGCTTGTCCAACGCTGCCTTTACAAAGTCTCTAAAAAGCGGATGCGGCCTGTTGGGTCTTGATTTGAATTCGGGATGGAACTGAACTCCGACAAACCATGGATGATCGGACAATTCAACAATTTCGACCAGTTTTTCACTGGGGGACAGACCCGACAGTATCAGGCCTTTTTGTGTAAGCAGCCCCCGGTACGCGTTATTAAACTCATACCTATGTCTGTGCCTTTCATAGATCAGGCATTCATCATATGCCTGGTGTGCCTTGCTGCCTTCCTTGATTTTACAAGGATACAGCCCTAGCCTCATGGTACCACCCTTTTCATCTATGTCCCTTTGCTCCGGCATCAGATCTATCACGGGAAACTCAGTATCCTGGGAGAATTCTGAGCTTTGCGCACCTTTTAACCCAGCGACGTTTCTTGCGAATTCCACCACTGCCATCTGCATTCCAAGGCATATGCCAAAGAAAGGTATTTTGCTTTCCCTAGCATATTTGACAGCAAGTATCTTGCCCTCTATGCCTCTGTCTCCAAATCCCCCCGGGACGAGCACTCCGTCCACATCACGCAGATATTCGTGCACATTCTCCACGGTAACATCCTCGGAGTTAATCCATTTGATTTTTACCTCCGTATCATTTGCCACTCCACCGTGATTAAGGGACTCGACTATGCTCAGATATGCATCATGCAGCTCCACATATTTTCCCACCAGTGCGATATCCACAGTATTGGTGCAGTTCTTTGTCCTGTTTACCATATCGCACCAGTCTTTTAAGTCAGGCTCGCTGCAATTTAATCCCAGACGCTTGCATACAATGCTGGCCAATCCTTCCTTTTCCAGCATCAAAGGCACTTCGTAAAGAATCTCCGCATCCATGTTCTGTATGACCGATTCTCCGGGTATGTTGCAGAACAACCCTATTTTATCCTTCATCTCCTTGCTGAGGCTTTTTTCTGTACGGCATACGATAACATCAGGCTGTATGCCTATGCTTCTCAATTCCTTAACACTGTGCTGGGTCGGTTTTGTCTTCAGTTCCCCGGATTTACCCAGGTAAGGAACAAGGGTGACATGTATATACATGACGTTTTCCCTTCCGACGTCTGTTGCCACCTGTCTTATGGCTTCCAAAAACGGCAGGCTTTCAATGTCGCCCACAGTGCCTCCTATTTCTGTTATTACAACATCAGTATGATCCGACTTTCCTACCCTGTATATTCTTTCCTTTATCTCATTTGTTACATGGGGTATGACCTGAACTGTACCTCCAAGGAAATCGCCTTTTCTCTCCTTGCTGATTATCGACCAATAGATTTTTCCGGTAGTTACATTGCTATTCTTGTCCAGATTTTCATCGACAAACCTCTCATAATGGCCCAAATCAAGATCCGTTTCGGCTCCGTCGTCGGTCACAAAGACCTCTCCATGCTGATAAGGGCTCATCGTACCCGGGTCGACATTCAGATAAGGATCAAATTTCTGAATTGTGACACGCAATCCCCGCGCTTTCAAAAGCCGTCCCAGGGAAGCCGCGGTAATACCTTTTCCCAGGCCGGACACAACACCGCCGGTAACAAAAATATATTTTGCAGGCATGATTTTATCCTCCTAAAAAAATATCAATATCTAAATTTTAAAATAAGTAGATTTAAACAGTTATGAATGCCGCGCATTTCTAATTCAAAATGGTACGGTTTTCATGGCAGCCATCGCCAGACTACGGGCAAAATAATCAGCCCCAAGCCCTGCTATCCATAGCTGCGATATCTGCACATTTTGACCTGTGGAAATTTTGAATTATAAGCTTGCGCTCATTATAGACACCATTGTCTAAATTTATAGGCAGCAATGCTGTTAACTCTCATACATGGCAAATCGCGCCATCTTATCCAATATATAGCGCGATACCCTTAAGAACACCGATTCTTCAGAAAAGAACAAAACTCATCGAAAAAACGGGTTAACAAAAACTCATATTATATTTTATATTCGGCATAATTTCATGTCAATAGAAAATTAGCTTAAATTCCATGTCTGCAATTCCTCACATACAGCTATATCCCGCAAATCGCCAAGCTGCTGTCCGGCAATGTTATAACAAACTACTCTATTGCAAAACCTCGGCCTGTCTTAACTGCTCAATTGCTTTGGCATACTGCTTGTCGTATTCCAATAATAGTTTATCCAGCTCCTCATTCAACCACTGCTGGGTTGTAAAATCCATAATCCCGTACGAATATCCGCCCTTCTTCTTTTGAAATTCCTTTATCGCTTCGAAGGTCTTTTTATCATATTTTGAGTCAGGGTCATCAATATTATATCCCAGTGCTTTTAAAATATTCTCGGCATGATAAACGTCCGCCCCCTCGCTGCCTATGGTATACTTTACTGTCTTTGAAAGTTTTTCAATAGATCTTACGTCAACGCCGTTTACCAGCTCCGGATCCTCCACTTCAATGTCCGGCTCAATTCCAACAAGGTCGATCATTCTTCCGTTGGGTGTTGTATACATGCCTGTGGTTATCTTTGAATAGCCGATTATCTCCTCTTCCAAAGGTATTATGTTGTATGTGTATATTAAATCGTATGCATTGACTACTTCCACTCCCAACTGCTTTTTATATTTCTCATAAGCTTCAGGTGCAAGGAGTGGAATGATGCTCTGTACTTTTGCCTTGCCAAAGGTTTTTGTTCCTATCAGAATACCTGCCTTTGTATCCTGGACGGCACCGGCAACAATCTCGGAAGAACTGGCACTCATTTCGTTAACTAGCATCACCAGATCATATTTTGTTTTTTTCAGATAGGAATAGTATTCCACATCGGGTGTTGCATCAGATTTGAAGTCCAGCTTTGTAATAAGCCCGGCGGGCACAAACATCCTTGCTATTGCTACTGCTTGCGATACATCTCCGCCAGGGTTGTCCCTTAGATCAAGAACTATCTTTTTGATCTTCTTTTTGTCCATCTCTTTTAAAGCTTTTCTCATTTCGTCGGCGGAATTGGAGTTAAAAATTTCGAGTTTTATATAGCCTATATCACCGTTTATTCTGTATGTAACAGGATTGTATAAAATTTCACCCCGGGTAACCTCAATTTTCCTGACATCTTCACCTCTGACTACTTCCAGCACGACTTTCGTACCCGAAGAACCTCTTATCAGACTGTTGGCTTCATCCAAAGTGGCTTCCACCACACTTGTTCCATCGACTGCCGTGATCCTGTCCCCAGGGTAAAGGCCTGCCTTCTCTGCCGGCGAGGATTCAGACACCCGTATGACTTCGATGTATTTTCCATTCCGTCTCATGGTTACTCCTATACCTTCATAGGAGCCGTTTACTTGCCCAAGGAAGTCCTGGGCCTCATCCATTGAGTAGTAGATGGTATAGGGGTCCATGGTATTGAACATGCCCCTTATGGCACCATCAATCAACTCCTGTATTGTAATTTCTCCCTGGTATTTTTCCAGTATCATTTCCATTACAGCTTCCAGGTATTCAAGATTCTTGGTCTGGGAATCTGAAACATTTTCCCGCGCGTAGACTGCTGTGGAATTCAGCAGGCATACGATCGCAATCCATGCAACTACCAGCTTAAGATATTTTTTAGCCATATTAACATCACATTCCTTTCGCTGTGCTCAAGGCACAAAATAGAATGAAAAATTTTTACTTAAGCCACCCTCTGTAGTAAAATATAAGTGGGTATGCAGGTATACTACAGAGCACGGGGAGGTGAGTGTGACAACCAAACTTTGAGTTGTCCGTATATTAACATGTGCCGTTCGCTCTCTCAAGTACA
This sequence comes from Clostridium thermosuccinogenes, assembly GCF_002896855.1. Taxonomy (NCBI): domain Bacteria; kingdom Bacillati; phylum Bacillota; class Clostridia; order Eubacteriales; family Clostridiaceae; genus Clostridium; species Clostridium thermosuccinogenes. Next base: position 3,603,057 of record NZ_CP021850.1, read on the forward strand.
AATAAGTGTGCCATCGAGCACGAACACTAATCTTTGTTTTAAACAAAGCTCTTGTTTATATTGAGTGGACAGTCAATGCCTGCATCCCTAAATATTTACAAGGGTGAGGTTGATGCTTAAGATTGTCTATCCCATCTGTTGTGGAATTGATGTCCACAAAAAGTTTGTAATTGCCACTATTGCCACCACCAATGATAAAAATGTTACTTCCTATCAAACACGTCGTTTTAATACTTTCAAAAATGATCTAATCGCTCTCAACAACTGGTTAGTAGAAAACAAGTGCAAAGATGTCTGTATGGAATCCACCGGAAAGTACTGGATTCCTGTTTTTAACGTGCTCGAGGATTTCTGCACTATTACCCTTGCAAACCCGAGATACGTTAAAAATATCCCAGGTAAGAAAACCGATAAGCGAGATTCAATTTGGCTTGCTGACTTACACAAGCATGCATTGGTAAAAGGTAGCTTTATCCCATCTAAGCCTATACGGGAGTTGCGGGATTTAATTCGGTACAAGTCTAAACTTACCAACGTCTCTTCCAGTGAGAAAAACCGGGTGCAAAATTCGCTTACAGTTTCAAACATCATGCTTGCCAATGTTGTTTCCGACACCTTCGGCAAGTCTGCTTCCTCAATTATTAAGCACATGATAGAGAATCCTGATATCATCGACTTTGATTATTCTTCAATGCTCCACAAAAGTCTGAAGAAAAAATCGGATGAAATTGAACAAGCCGTTGCTGGTAAATTCTCTAAGGAGCAAGCGGCAAAATTGTCTGTATGCTATGAGCACTATAACAGCGTTGAAAAATGCATCGAAATACTGGAAGCTACAATACTCGAGCTATCTTTACCTTTCAAAGAACAAATTGACATCATCGCTACTTTACCTGGTATTAAGCAGGCATCGGCTACAGCTATTCTTTCAGAAATCGGAACCGATATGTCCGTCTTCACCTCGGACAAGCATCTTTGTTCCTGGGCTGGCCTTACACCCCAGAGTAATGAAAGTGCCGGTAAGAAGAAAAGTGTCCGTATTAGCCGCGCCGGTGTCTACATTAAACCTTTACTTGTCCAGTGTGCTAATGCCGCTGTAAAGGACAAGTCCTGCACTGTTTTCAAAAACCGCTATGAAGCGATTAAAAAACGTCGTGGTCACAAACGTGCTATTATTGCTACCGCAAGAATGATTTTAACCTGCATCTATCACATGCTCTCTAAAAATGAGCCATTCAATCCATTGCTGTATGATGACAATGCGAAATCTAAGAAGCGTAATCAGCAGGATTCTCTAAGTATTGAGCAGGCCATCGCATTTTTGCAAGCCAATGGGTATACTGTGAATATTTCTGATCTAGTGGCAATAACAAACTAATAGTGTAATTCCAGTTTCATCCACAGTCCTAGGTATTCCTTAAGGGCTTGCTTTGTTGCGGCCTTCGCGGGTCTTTTTTATTTTCACACTAATCCTCCAATATCAATAATAAGCAAATTATATCACAGATTCCCGACACTATATCAATAATTTATTATTCTTTCTCTGTAATCCTTTCGTATATCGCTCCTCATATAATCTATAAACCTTTTCACCATCACAGCAGTCCTACCCATGGTGAGGTTTTCCTCAGGATTCAGGTAACCCTTGGTGTCACCTTTTATAAGTCCTATCCTCTGAGCCACGTAGGCAGCTTTCCTGGCATAGGCAGGGATCTTGTCGTTATCCGTAAAGGAGGTGACAGGATTGGGATTTGGCGCCAGGCTCTCCAGCCCCAAAGCTCTGATAAAGACCGTTAAGGCCTCGGCCACCGTTATGGGCTGGTTCGGTTCAAATCTGCCGTTGGCATTTCCGCCCATCAACCCCCGCTTGTATGCCTCCTCAATCTCTTTATAGTACTTGTCCGTCGTCTTGACATCTATAAAGGGAGAAATCACCACTTCCTTGGTATTTCTGCGTGGGGTGACGGTCCTTGTCGCCGTTTTCTTTTTAAGGGACTCGTCCTCCGGAACCTCCTTGGCAGCTCTTACCATCACTGCGGCAAATTCAGCCCTCGTAATATACTTATCAGGGTTGAATTCTGTGCTCCCTTCATTGAAAATTTCCAGACTGTATAAGGCTTTTATATCATTTTCAGCCCAGTGTCCCCTCAGATGGCTTATATTAGCTACAGGAAGCCTTGTCTGGGAAGGAAAGGATTCCAGCTTCAAGCTTCCATTCCTTTTCAAGATATTATCGGTGGCAAACCCGTTTTGGTCAAATTCCGGAAGGCTGCATGAATACTCCAAAATGCTCTCATTATTCTGAAGCTTCACATATCCTCCGCTGAAACTTATCTGGTCGGGAACATTTTCTTCATACTTCAGATCCTGTACCACAGTGGAAGACAGGGTCACGGATGCCGTTCCGCTCCAGGTCTCAAAACTGTTGCCCTTTTTCTGCCTGCTGTCTATCACATACTTTATTTCCATGGCTTCAGCGCTTCCCCAATACTGGTCATACCCATAGAAGCTTCCGGTTTCCTCCACCGTCACGGTTCCTGTTCCCGAAGCGATCCGGTAAGTCTTTTTGCCCCACAGGTTTCCGGCATAATAATCGATGGCCGGTTTGTGGTCCACCAGCCTTGAGCGGGAGAAATCATAATTCTCCAGTATATATGTCTGGCTTCCGACTCTGACAAGTTCGGAAGTCCTCCCATCCAAAAGCGATTCCTCCACCGTCTGGCCGTTGTCCTTGGTCGTAATTTGCGTGCTCAGGGTAATCTCCCTGTTAAGCACTGCGTTTCTGTCAAGGTTATTAAGGGTGTATCTATATGTCGTTACAAGGGTATCCTTTTTCATATTCTTGCTGATAACCAGTGTCCCTTTGAATACGATGGGCTCACCGGTAATAAAGTTAACCTCCTGGTACTCATAAGAAGTCTTACCGGGAGCTTCACCGGAAGAAATACCCCCTTCATAGCCGTTATCCCCTCCGCGGGCAAAAGCGGCATAAGGAAACATAAGACTTGATATGATCAATATGCAGAGCATTAACTTTATTATTCTTCTCATTAGTATATGACCTCCGTTTGAATGGATTAAACTTCTAATTTTCCACTATGATGATGTATGCGTCCCCTGTTACCGTTCCGTCTCTTTTTATCGCTCTTATCCTGTCTCCCACTTCCAGGTCGGAAGGTTTGACTATCTTTTTATCCTTCAGTATTATGCTGTTTTGCAGGATGTTCAAGGTCATTTCCTTGCTGTCCTTCCATATACGGCTGGTTAAATCATAAACCTTGGCGTCGGTTACTTTCAGCACATCAGGTTCACTAAGCACGGTCCCCTCATCACCTGTCAAGCCTCCGCTGATCTCATAGATTTCACCCCTCACATTATACACGCCGTAAGGTGCGGTGCTGATCAGCAAAGTGTTTGTGCCGTTGGCAATTACATAGACAGTCTTGCCGGCATAGCTGTCATCCCCGTAATCCCTGAAATTCCTCTGATTGACAACTCCCTTGTCGTCTACTATCCTGCTGTCAAAGTTCAGCTTGAAGGTCTTGGGTGCGCCTGTATATTCCCAGTTAAGCCCGTTCAGCTGGGAGAAGGATTCCAAGGTAAAGCTCCTGTTTTCATCGATTTTTGAAATTCTTCCCCTGTATATCTGCACGAAGTTTACATCCGAACGGTCGCTTATCTGAACGATGCCGGCATAGTATTCACCGCTGTCAAAATCCCTGTTGGCCACTACATAGGCCATATCATCCTTGGCTATGCTTGCACCTGATACCAATCTTCCATCTTTCACTACAATAGCGCCTTTTCCTACTCTTATCCTTTCGGTGCTCTTGCTCAGCCTGAAGATGCCGGAACCGGACAAAACGTAACTTACAGTGTCATCATAGGGAATGTCTTCGGTATCCTCTTCATCTCTGTATGAAACAAAGGCCACTTTTTCTTTTCCGTCATAATCCTTAACCACTGCTATGTATGCTTCATTTTCCCGGAGGTACTTGTTGGCTGTGCTCACATCTATGGCTTTATTGTCATAATAAAAGGAACAGCCGTCGGCCAGCTTGAAGCTCGAAAAACCTATTTTGTTAGTCCTGGACCATCGCCCTCCGTCAAAAACCTCCAGATTCATCATCACTATTTTGTCGGACATTTCGTCAACATAATCGACTTTGCCTTTGTATATGGCTGTTATGAAATGTCTGCCGCTTTCGACAGCTATCTCCTTCACCTTGGTGAATTTATTGGTTATGTGCAGCAGCAGCCTTACCCTGTCACCATCTTTCAGACTGCTGTAAGCTGCCGGTTTTTTATCCCTGGAGACGAAGGTATCATCGTCTATTTCCAGCACCTGTTGTTCTCCGTCATCATATTCCACCACCAGCGATGTGCTCCTCTTGGATATGATAACTCCGTATTTTGCCGTATAGTTATCCACTGCGCTTACGGAAATCACATACATATTTTCATCCAGTTTTAAAAACACCGTGTCTCCGGTTTCAATATCTTCAATGGAAGCTTCCTTGTTATTTTTTAGAACCTCCAGATCACTCATATCCCCGTAGTTGTAGGTTCTCAAAATATAAAACTGTTCAATCCCGGGCTCAGTTCCGGTGCCATCTTCACCGTATAATGTAATATAGCCCATTTGAGGATTGTTTTCCTCAACTATACCTTTAACGACCGTTGTTCTGTTCAGCTGGGCCCTGGGGGTTACTTTGTAATTTGCCGCCCAGGCACCGGCATGCGCAAATATCAGCATTACAGCAAGAATAAAGGATAAGCTTCCATATAGTTTGTTGCGAAATTTTGTGCTATTGTATCTCATGGCAATGTCCTTCCGATATAATATATATTATTTATATCGGCTTAAAAGGAAAAAAATTTACCCCTTCAGGCCACAAGGATAATATTTATTGCATGTATAAACACTATATAGCTTAGGAATGAATTCAGCTAATAATGGATGTACTGATTGTTATGTGCTTTGAATCCTTTCGGAACAACACCCATCCATTTCAATTATCTGAATTCAAACCAATTTTATATAGTGCCTGCATATATAAAAAATATCTCTCCGTAGAGCTACGGAGAGATAAGGTTTGGACTTATTTATAATTTAGCACGATGACGTTGGACAGAGTTTTCAGATTTTCAGCAGTAACCTCTATCTCCTGTTTTGCCGCCATTTCACCGCCACCGGCCAATGCGAGGAACTTGTTGACTCCATCCACCGAAAAGGTTAGAGCATCGGTTTTAAAATGCATGGGAATTGTGACAGCAGGCTTGAGGACTTTGACCACCTCATAGGCTTCTTCCGCATCTACAGTGAACACTCCTCCCACCGGCAGCATCAGAACATCCACCCTTCCGATTTCATCGGCATGCTGTTGCGTCAGAATGTGCCCTAGGTCACCGCAGTGGCATATGTTAATTCCGTCAACAGTTATGTTGAATACTATATTGCTTCCCCGATCCTTTCCCTGATTTTTATCGTGGTATGTAAAAACACCTTTTATATTCACTCCGTTTATGAAATGCTCCCCTACCTTGTCCACAAGGGAAAAATTGCCCTTTACTGCCTGGGTGTAGTTATGGTCAAAGTGCCCATGGCTTACCGTAACAATATCAGCTTCCACTTCCGGCAAAGGGTATCCCACGCTCTCATCGAAGGGATCGGTGAGTATCCTGACACCGCTTTGCGAAGTTATTAGAAAACATGAATGACCCAGCCATTTTATTTTCACAGCGAATACCTCCTTATTTTTTACTTTTTCCAAAGTTTGTCAATAATGTCCTCTTAATATTCCTATATCATTTTAATTGTCGGTAGTCAACTCGGATCTCGTGCTATCGGTCTGGTCTGCGGCTTCCCTTATCAGCATGCGGAAGCCGTTGAACCCTGTTACGTGGTTGTCAATTTCCACTTCATACCCTACACTGATCTCACCGCCGGAATCATTTACATTTACGCTGAATTCATTGGTGTAAATACCTATGGTCAAAGCGCCGCTTTCCGTATCATAGTAAGCCATATGCTTTTGTCCCTGTTCAAAAATGAACTGGGTGTTGACTGTGCCAAAGCGCATAAGGGTTATATTGGCATCAGTTATTTTCAGTGTTGTCGTCGTTCCTTCCATACCTGTTACCTCACTTTCCTTGTAGGTAACATAATATGTATTATCCTTTTTATAGAATTTCCCTTCGGTTACAAGCTCCATTCTGTTTTCATCGTTATCTTCTCCAGTCTGAGTGCCCACAACTGAAATTATAACATTCTTATTCACAGGCTGTTTTCCTCCGTAAAGTCAAATTATTTGCTTGCCTGCCATGTCGGTTTCCCGGAACATGTCCGGTTTAAAAAGCCGGCAAGCTAAGATCTCTCTTTTCTTTCTCTACATTACTATAACACAATTTTAACCAAAATACGCTTCTTTGTGTATCAATACTTTTCTATATCCACCTTCTCGGCAGAATTTATCTCCCTGCCCAGAAATGCGCTGCCAAACTGCTCGAACTTCTCAACACTGTCGCTGGTATAATACCTGTATACCGGCCTGATTTTGCTGTCCCTGGCTATATCCTTTTCCTCGATGAGCTTTTTCACCGTCTTTGCCACTTCCTGACCGGAATTTACCAATGTGACTCCCTCTCCCATGACCTTCGATATCGCTTTTTGCAGGAGAGGATAGTGGGTGCAGCCGAGCACCAATGTGTCTACTCCTTCTTTTTTAAGTGGTGTCAGGTACTCCTCCGCAATCCTGACGGCTATATCATTATCCCACCAGCCTTCCTCGGCAAGCTGCACGAAGAGCGGACAGGCCTTGGAATATATTTCTACGGTATTGTCAATCCTGCTGATGGCCTTTTCATAAACACCGGTATTTATTGTTCCCGTTGTTCCTATTACGCCGATCTTTTTGTTGCGAGTTGCCTTAACTGCAGCCAGCGCTCCGGGTTGTATAACTTCGATCACCGGTATTCCAAAGCTGTTTTTAGCTGTCTCATAGCTGTATGCGCTGGCCGTATTGCAAGCTATCACTATCATCTTTATATCCTGGTTCATAAGAAATCTTATATCCTGCAGCGTATACTTGATCACTGTTTCTCTGGATTTCGTCCCGTAAGGAACCCTTCCGCAGTCTCCAAAATAAACCATACTCTCCGTTGGAACGAACTTCATTATTTCTTTTAAAACAGTTAAGCCCCCCAAACCGGAGTCAAAAACTCCTATAGGCCTATTATCCATAATTATCCCCCAAACTATCCCAGTTGGCAATCATCCACTGCCAACTGGCGATCATTGATCAAATTCTCTTTTGTTATCCTCAAATCTCTCAATAGCCAAATCTATAAGGCGTTCAATCAATTCACCGTAAGGAATGCCGGATGCCTCCCACAGCTGCGGGTACATGCTTATGCTTGTAAATCCCGGCAACGTATTGATCTCATTTATGTAAATTTCTCCGGTTTCCTTGTGGACAAAAAAGTCAACCCTGGACAGTCCTGAGCAATCCAGCGCCTTAAAGGCTCTAATTGCATATTCCCTGATGGTACGGATCGTGCTTTCCGGCAAATCCGCCGGTATAACTGCTTTGGAATTGTCGTCCAGATATTTGGCATTATAATCATAGAATTCATTGCCTGGGATTATCTCTCCGACCGTTGAAGCTATTGGGTCGTCGTTTCCCAGCACGGCGCATTCTATTTCCCTGCCGTCTATGAATTCCTCTACTAATATTCTCCTATCATACTTTGCAGCCAGCTCAAGGGCATCAATAAGTTCACCCCTGTCATGGGCCTTGCTTATACCTACGGAAGAACCCGCATTGCTAGGTTTGACAAAGCACGGATATGTAAAGGTCTTTTCCACCTGATCAATTATAGACTCCCTATCCTGTTTTATCTGTTTTCTGTTAAAGACGAGATACCTGCCCTGGGGTATGCCGGCTTTTTCAAAAATGATCTTTGCATAGGCTTTATCCATACCCAGCGCCGAACCCAGCACCCCGCATCCTACATAAGGAATGCCCGCCAGTTCCAAAAGCCCCTGGATTGTACCATCCTCACCGTTACACCCATGGAGCACGGGGAACACAACATCTATCGCACCCTTGCCTTTATCTACTCCGGCAGCTTCAAAAATATTACCCGCGGAAGCACCTGCCAGCGCTGTCTCACAAGCTTCGGTGTTCATCGGCACTGCCAGCTTTTTTACTTCTGCGGAGCCCGACAGAGCCTTTGCTTCGGCAATAGCCTGCCACTCGCCGCTTCCTATCTTATCCACCGGTCCGTCATAGGTAAGCCATCGGCCGTCTTTGGTGATTCCAATCATGACTACATCAAATTTATCCCTGTTGATATTCCTGATAATAGATTCGGCTGAAACCCTGGAAACTTCATGTTCAGAAGATTGTCCTCCGAAAATTACAGCTACTCTTTTTTTACCCTCCATACATCCACCCCGTTATTATTTTCGGTGGCCATTGCTATTGCAGGCTTTCGGATGAGGTCCCTGCCGCCTTCCTGCATGCGGTATCGGATCTCAAGAGAAAAACAACCGAATAACAATGGACACTATCCTTGTCTATTCCCATTTTATGAGGTTGCCAATAAATATATTTCATATTTTACTATTTAAATGCGCCAACATCAAGTTTTTTGCCAGACAAATGACAGCTCTGAACCGCTAAAAAAACAACATTGCAGGGGATTCTTTGCCAAACCGGTTGCTGTTATGGATTTATGTGCTATAATTATCGATAATGGGCTTTAATTGCAATATACAGGCGGTATATTACAAGCGATGCTAAAAATGCTCCTGCTTTGCCGCCGGCCTGTTACAATGCGGAAAAATTGCAGTCGGGAGGTATCGGAATGCCTTTTTATGATTTGAGGTGCAAGCATTGCGGAGAAGAATTCAACGTCATGGCAAAGATGAGCGATCGGGAAAACAAGCTGATCCATTGCCCAAAATGCGGGAATAACGAGTTGGAAGCCATATTTTCAAACGTCAACATAATCCGGTCCGGAAAATCCGCTGAAAAGGAGTGCCCTAACTTTCACAAATGCGGAGGATGCTGCAGCCACGGTTGATGATGAATTCCTTCCGGAGAAACGGCACCTTTAGTTTTAATTTGCGGTCGCACTTTTTTTAATCTGCGGCCGCATTCTTCGCGTATTGGTTTTTTACATTGGGTTTTCCAAAAAGTTTACAGGTTTTTACCCCTGATTAAAACAACGGAAGAAATTGCGTAGCAATTTCAACACACCGTTTCAACGAGGCGGAAGATTTTAACTCACCATCTGTTGTAAAATTAGGTACCCGCCACTTTTGAGAGGTGGGGGACATCTTTAGCCTCGTTATAAACCGAATTCCACCCCATATCCCGAAAGCGCATTTTGCCTTTAGGAAATGCAGGGGTGGATTTGAATTCTTCTGTGGAGAATTGGGCTTTTTACCCGACCATAAAAAAACAAGCCTGTCACAGGCTTATTTTTATCGGCTGTTCGGTTTCAGATAAATTTTGCTCCTGGCTTTCGTCCATGCAGAAGCCCAATATTCCAGAAGTTACTATGCTCCAAGAATTCGTCTGCTCTTAAACTTCATTTATTTTAAAGTCTCATATATTTTAAAGTCTTATCTGCCCCAGAACGTGAGTATTCCGGAAACCCATCCGTCACAGAATGGCACCCACTTCAGAGCCTAGTTCTTTTAAGGCCTCTTCTACTCTAAAACCTCATCGGTTTCATCAAAAACAGCATCGCCTATATCTACATCCACTTCCATGCCGTCATCATAGAACTCGAGGTCTGCGTCCTGATCTTCCTCCTGATATTCCCCGGCATCAACATCTATGTATTCCGAATCAACATCGATGTACTCCGAGTCGGAGACATCTTCGGCATCCGATGCATCCGCTTCCTCCTTATCCGCTGCGCTTTCATCCTGGTCAGAGGCTTTCAAGCTGTCTTCACTCATGCTTGATATAGCAGCTTCCTTGCTTATCAGGGAAACAGTCCTCGGGAAAGGCACGTCAAACTGGAAATTCCCCTTAAATTCCTTGCAGGTCTTTCCTTCGATCAGGAACTGTACCTTTTCAATTTCCTTCAACTCGGTAAGGGAGTTGACAATTGAATAAATAGTCATTCGCTCCTCCGCTTTGCCACCCGGATGATTTTCGACGAACTCCTTGGACAAATCCACCGTTGCTATGCGGGTTTCTGTATCGATCTTAACTTTTGCCTTCTGTTTTGTTCCTACAGGTATGGTTCTCTTCAACCCGCTGTCAGCGCTGGGACCCTTAATCAGCTCATCCACAATTATTGAGGCAAGGTTATTCACGCTTTTCTTCGCTTCCGTCAGAGGAACATATCTGATTTCTTTCACCAGCTTTGTGTTATCCTCATTGGCGAAATATAGATAAACCGGCATATTTTCATTGAGTTTTTTAGCCTCTTCTTCTCCCATTACAACATAACTCACAGGAAACAGTTCATCGTTGTTTTTCTGCATTCCTAGCTTTTGTAACATTGTGCATCCTGAAAATAATGACATTACCATAACACATGTTATGATAACACATATGGTTTTCCTCATTCCCCGGCCACCTCGCAAATTTTTCTTTACACGATATTCATATGCCGGTGGCCTTTTTAGTATTCTAAGTTTGAACAAATTTTTGTCCTGGCCGAAATGCAGCCTTTTTTACTATTTGCTTGAATAAAACTTAGTGTTTCAAACAGCACTTATTAATAGTAAAGTCCTACTATTACCAAGCATGTTATTCCCCAGAGCAGTATATCGATAAGCAGAGGTTTATCCTTAAAAAGCACCAGTTCAGGGCTTCCCCCGAAATTTTTACTGGATACGAGATACTGGTATCGGAAGATGCCGTAAAGCACAAAAGGAATGGTTATCATCATATGGCTGGACCTGCCTGCCTCAAAGGTATAAAGGGAATAAGACATAACTGTGGTTGAAGTCACAACTCCCAGCATGTTGTCGATCAACTGGGGTGTATACTTGTCGAGTATTTTCCGGTGGTTTGCCGCGTCACCGGATAAAACCGTCAGTTCATTTTTCCTCTTGTTAAGCGCCAGGAAAAGCGACAACAAGGTGGTGCAAAGTATCAGCCAGGGAGATATTATAACATCGATGACAACTGTCCCTCCAAGGGTTCTCAGCACAAATCCTACAGAGATGGCTATAACATCCACTATTATTATATTTTTGAGCACAAGGGAATAAAGGCAGACAAGGATGAAATATGCCGCCAGTATTGCCAGCAATCTCACATCCAGCAAAAAAGCAAGAGTAAGAGCCGCTATCAGCATCAGTATGGAATAGATCAAAGCTTCTCCGGGCTTAATCCTTCCGGACGCTATGGGTCTTTTGCATTTTTCCGGATGCAGCTTGTCTTTCTCCCTGTCGACAATATCATTAATTATGTAAACAACACCGGACACCACTGAAAACAGGCAAAATGTAAAAAATGCCTTGGCTACAAGGCTTATGTCCAAGAAAGACTTGGAAAACACAAGCCCTGCAAAGACAATCACATTTTTAACCCATTGCTTCGGACGCATTGCAGTGACAATTGCGCTTAATTTTTTAGATATTCCGGTATTTGCTGAACTCATAACCAAATCCTCTTTCCGTTTTCATAAATAAACTCTTTGTGCTGATGGTGCTATTACAAAGTAATACAAAAAATTATTGGTTTGAATTCAGCTAATTGAAATGGATGATTGCTGTTCCGAAAGGATTCAAAGCACATGACAATCAATACATCCATTATTAGCTGAATTCATTCCTAAATCATTCCAATCATTTCATCCATCCTCACCAAGGTTCCCGCAATCCAATGACCGTTAAATCCGCTTTAGCTCCGGGGCCTTATGAAGTAAAGAGCTCCATCCTCCGGCTTGTCCAAAAGCTCAACATCAAAGTACTCCTTAAGCTCCTCCGGATTATAGGTAGTAGCCGAAGTTCCCTTGCCAAACCATGCAAGATATGCTCCTCCGTCCTCCTTGACCCTTTGCTCAAACTTCTCAAAGCCATAAAACTCCGGAAGTCCTGCTTTTTTGGGAGTATATTTGGCTTCTATCCCCGTCAGCACATATATGGCGTCAGGATAATTGCTGTACACCGTATATTCCGGCTTTCTTTCCTTAAGGAGGGAAACCATCGGGGAGCTTTTCCATCCGGCCGCATTATAGCTAAACGGCATTCCCTTTTCTATCCGGCTTTCCAGCGCATTAACCGCACCCACCGCAGGATGCACAAGCCAGAGGGCAATGGATGCCAGCAATATGTACTCCGAAACCTTGCCGTATATGTTTCGGGGAGCCAGAAAAGCTGCTCCGTCTATCAAAAGAAGCCCTACGAAGAAAACCGGCACATAAACCGGGAGCATGTACCTATCCCCTATCGCATCAAAGGCTACCGAAGTGGCTGAGGCGATCATCCAAACTGTGTATATCACTATAAAAACCAGCAGTATTACAGCCGGAAGTCCATTTGTCTCCAGCCACCTGCCTGCCTCTGTTTTTTCCTTGTTCCCTCTCTCCCGGTATGCCATAACCGCCACCACCGCAATTGTTAAAAGCATCAGTGCCAACGCTACGGCCTGCAGCCAGGCAGGAAGGGCGTTTAAGCTGGTATTTGGCAGCAGCCACGATATTACGGTTTTTACGCTTCTTTTAATATTCTCATAAAGGGTTACCGAAGCCGGTGTCCTCAACCCCACAAAAGTGGATGAAACAATATAGTTCCTCACAATCCACAATGCCGTAGGCAAAGATGATATAAAACCAAAAACAAAGGCATCGGCAAACCTTTCAATCAGCTTTTTCCTAATAAACAGCAGTATCAGGCATGCGGTAAAAATCATTGTAATCCCCATGTACCTGTCAAGACAGGCAAAAGCCACAGCCACGGCAGCTTTGACAAGGGACGGGCGGTTTTGCTGCTTTATGTACTTCTCCAGCTCAAATAAAAACAATAAAAAAAGCAATACGAAAAGAGGCTCTGTCCAGACGTATGAAGATGCATATATAAGAGGAGCTCCCAAAAGAACAACCACAGTCCCCAGGCCGGCTATCCATTTGCTTTTCAGATGTCTGCCCAGCCATATGCCGCTTAAGAAAACTATAAGACCGAATACGACAGCATTGATGAACCTTGATGCCATGACCGGATCAATCCCAAAAAAGCCGGAAACAGCCAGCAAAGTCGGGAAAAGAGGAGGCCATTGGATAAAGGGGCTTATATACCCGAAATATTCATATCCTCTGCCTGCCAGCAGGCTTTTGGACGCATATATGTAAGCTGCAGAATCATGGGAAATCCCTGGTCCGAAGCTATGTGTGCCGATCAGTATAATCATTAATCCGGCAACTCCCATTATTGCCGCAACAAGCTTTTGCTTTTTGTCTGTTTTTACAATTGAATTCATCCTACCACCTATAAATATTTTTTATTTTGACCTAAAGCTTTATTTACTAACAATATTACAAATAATTCGCGTTAAGGAAAACAAGCTGTGTCCATGCTGGTTTGATAATAACAATATAGCCCATACCTGCCGCATATGTCAACCAAAACCCCAATTAAGTCCTGCACTATTTTTCCATAGCTTCGAGGGAGCCTCAAAACTATCGCTTGCCAGTGCAGCAATATAGAATTAACCCAAAGCAGCAAAGATTGTAACAGGTAAACAGCTTTATGAGTATTATGTTTATGAAAGACAAAAACATTAAATCAGTAAAGTTACAGTTGAATGCATAAAGCATTTTCCTAGAAAAGGAGGGAAGAAAGGATGGCACGCAGGGGCAACAAAAAGGGGGATTCCAGCATACTGTTCTTCATAATTATTTTCCTTCTTTTATTCTATGACGACAGCTTTTTTACCGGTAGGACGGAAAACTACGGAGACAACTGTGATGAAGGCGACAGCACGATTCTGTTTTTCATACTAGTGTTCCTGCTCCTGTTTTACAAGTGATATCAAGCTATAAAAAAATAATACAAGCTTAAATTGTAACACTTTTTGATTTCTCTCATAGAATAAATATAGAAATAAAAATGGAGGTAGTTCTATGGGGTTTTTTGGTAACATTTTCAAGGGGGATGGCGACGAAATCCTATTCTTTATAATTCTGTTCTTGCTTTTATTTAACGGGAATCACTACGATAGAGATTTTGAGAAAAAAGGAATTTTTGACGATAACGAGATATTATTCTTCATAATTGTATTCCTGCTTTTGTTCTTCAACAGAAGCTACGCTTACGATCCGGAATAATCCGGGATCCATATTAAACTCCAGGCACCGGCAGCATACTCATGCAAAACTCATTCTTATATAACATCCATAGACTGTAGTACGTAGGAAAGACATGATATATATCTGCCTTGATAACTACGGAAATACAGTCTATATTTTAATCTCATTTCATATTATATAAATAGCATACTTAAAATTATAGGGGTAAGAGGTGTTGCCGATGAGATTTGTGCCGTTGGTTATAAGGAATAGCAAGCTTTATACCGGGCCCATTATAAAAATTGGAAAGGATTGGTTACATGAACGATATTTTTAATAAAAAGCTCTCCGAGATATTTAGCAAGGTAGACGAAAAAATGATACAGGCAAAGCTCAATGCAGCCATTGATATGCTAAAAAAAGGCAACACCGAAGAACTGGCAAGAAAAATAAACAAGGTTGATAAAAATGAGCTGCTTTCAAAAATAAATGAATTTGATGAGTCAAAGCTTAAAGAATTCAATATTGATAAGAATGAGCTGAAAAGCAAAATAAGCAATGCTGATTTGAATAAACTTGCTCAGATCATCGGTGAGCACGGGGACGAAATTGTAGCTAAAATTAAAGAGATTATAAAATAGCCGTCGAATATGCAATTGCATATAACATGGTCTATTTTCTTCTGGAGGAGTAGTTGATGAGTGAAGATATCAACAACAAATTAAAACAGATTACTGATATTCTGGGGCAGGATACTCTTCCTGACAACATCAAGGGATTGCTAAGCCTGCTTGCCTCAGCTTCAAACCAGGCAAAGGACAATACACAGGCAAAAGCAGTCGAAGCGCCTCCTGTGCCAAAGGAAGACAAGTTGGAAAAAGTTGAACCGGACGATAACCTGGACATGGTTCGGAAAATAAGAAAGGCTATAGATAAACTGAATACCAATAATGACCCGAGAATCAACCTTCTCGCTTCAATACGCCCTTTTATGAATGAGAAAAGGCAAAAAAGGGTCGCCGACTGCATAAAGATACTTCAGATGGCAAGCCTGGTGAAGCTTTTGGAAGAAAATGATACCGGAAAACCGAAATAAAACGCCTGCCGTTATTGCGGCAGGACCGAGTAATCCATAGAATACAGCCTCAGGAGGGATTAGCAATGCCATCACATAGGTACCGTGCACCCATGTTTAACCGAAGGTACTATAACCAGGGCTTTAACAGCTACATGCCTGCTTATCCGAAAAGCAGCCTGGGCAGTAGTGAGAAAGATATAATGAACGATGAAGAAAAAATCAATGATGGGGATGCTTTTCAAAAAGATTTCAGGATACCCATGCCCAATGAAATTGATGCAGAGGTGTCCGCAGAAGCTGATGCAAATGTCCCCAGCGAAGCGCCTTCCAGTCGCAAGTACCCCAAAAAACAGTCTTTTTTTGATGTTTTAAAAGGCCGTATTCATCCTGACGATATCATACTGATAGTGCTCATTTTCCTCCTGATTGATAACGGTCTTAAGGATGAATTTTTGCTCATACTGCTGCTTTACATATTCTTGTTTTAAGACATGGAAAACAACCAACGGAAGCTGGTACACGGCTTCTTTTTTTTGCGGATTTTCCTTCAGCTTGATGACATGTCTCAGATATGAATATTTCACTCCAAATTACAGAAAATATTTTTAGACTGTTTCACATAATTTTTACAAAAGAAGGGGAATCATCTTGCGTAAGAAGCTGCTGTTATATATTACACCAATTATTATAACTGCCATACTGTGTTCATTAATGATATATGGCAACGAAATATACTCTGCTTATGAATACAACAAGGCAAAGCCGGCACTGTCCTATTACGGCTCCCGGGGACAGGAAGTCATAGACATACAGACACGGTTGAAAAAATGGGGATATTATAAGGGCAATGTAGACGGTATATACGGCTATCAAACCTACCAGGCTGTAAGGCAATTTCAGAGCAAAAACGGATTGAAGGTCGACGGCATAGCCGGTCCGCAAACCCTGGCTGCTTTAGGTCTTTCTACCAATCAGGCAAGCAATTACAGCGCCAATAAAGACCTTAACCTTTTGGCTCGCATTATTCACGGTGAAGCCCGGGGAGAACCCTATACCGGCAAGGTAGCTGTGGGAGCGGTAGTTTTGAACAGGACAAGGCACAGCAGTTTTCCAAAAACGGTGGCCGGAGTCATATATCAGCCTGGTGCTTTTGACGCAGTAAAAGACGGGCAGATAAACCTGGAGCCGGATGCAGAATCCTATAAGGCGGCCAGAGATGCGCTTAATGGCTGGGATCCTACATATGGATGCATATATTACTGGAACCCGGCTACAGCAACCAGCAAATGGGTATGGAGCCGGCAGATTGTAGTTACTATCGGAAAGCATGTCTTTGCAAAATAAAACAGCCGGAGGCGGTGGTATGCTATTTTTCTCCACCGTCCGGCGATTTCTTGAACAATACAAACATGTATATTATCAATAACGTGGGAAAGATGGTGCTGAAAATCCATTTCCCGATAAATAATACAATATCGTCTCCCATAAGCCTGTCGGCGTACATGAAGGCAGACTGAAAAACTACAAAAATGATATCAAATACCAGCAAACTGCGGACTATAAGCCAAAATTTGCTGTCAGCCCTTTTCTTACCTGCATAAAAGGATTTTTTTTCGTGGTTTAAAGCTGCTATATACCAAAAGGAAATATATATTCTGAAAAACATGGCAGCAAAAAACAGAACACCCAACGTTATCAGATCAATGATCAAAGCGGACACAAAAAGCTCCGGTTTGCTTTCCACAGCCGCTCTTGTTATCACAAACGCAGGGACTGAGGCCACAAGGCATATGATGATAAACACTACGCCAAGGGTCACGCTTACCAAACTGATAAGGAACATCCTCTTAAAGTATTTTCCAATGCCTATCAACAGTTCAGCTTTTACCTTTTTCTTATGATCCAGGGTATTGTTTATGAGATACAGCCATCCCGAAAACAAGAACGAAATAAGCAATGAGGCTACGGCTATAAAAGCCAACAGCGCCAAAATCCCCTGGGGAGTCAATATCAGCTTTAGGACCAACTGCATCAGATAAACGATGCTGGACAAAACATCGTTGCTGTTAAAAGTCCCCAGATTTACAATCACATCCAGCACCGGAAAATATAAATTAAACGTGCAGATTGCAAGAGCAACAAGGCTAAAATACACTATTATAAACGGCCTCTTTAAAAGAGTGCCTATTGTATATCCAAATGAACGCATAAACACCACCATTGTTTAACCGTGTGAATATCCACCGGTTTGATAAATGCAATAAATTATGAGCTTCAAACTTTGCTCATTATATCACAATCTGTTTTTGGTGTAAACAAATATTCATGCCTGCTTGCCGCTCTAAGACACCGTATTCGCTTATTTCAAAGCTCTGCCGCATTCGGGGCAATACTTATAGTCGCTCTTTTGCGATGCTCCGCAATATGGGCAGTATTTTATCCCGGCTCCCGAAAATTCCTGCCGGTTTTTATCTTCTTTCCCTTCATTCCTTATCCACCTGTCGGCAAGATCGCCCTCCTCCGTGGAATCGGTTATATCAAATATCGAAAAGCGGTCCTTGCCCGTCGCATTTTTGTAATTATATGCCGCATGAGCTATTCCATAAACGATAAACAGTATGCCGAACAGTGGGAAAATCATCCCAACTACCCCAAAGGGAGCATCCGCAGTCATGCTAAAGGCTATTATCGTCCAGAAGATTCCAAAGACCACCGATATGATGGACCCGATAAAGGCCATGCCGGAAGGTCCCCGGCCAGGTTTTATACTTTTCATTCCTACACCTCCATAAGCTTTCTTCATATATGACCAGCATTTATTCGTTTTTTAATGCCAGTATTTCGAACTTCCTTTTTCCTATTTGGTGCTTTTCCAGCCTTTGATATTTATCGTTTTTAATTTTTTGCTTTTTGTCGGAGCATATTGCCACCACCGAATCCGGTTTCAAGACGGGTATCAGGTTTTCCAGAAGCATACCCATTATATCATCCTCCGATCCCTGCCAGGAAGCCAGGTTTCCATACGGAACATCAGTCATCACAATATCCGCTTTGAAATTCCGGTCTTTCAAAACATCCTCCGAAAGCACATCAGCCTGAAAAACAAAGGTGGTCGGTTTATCCGGATGTTCCCGCAGCATGTTCATAATATGGTTTGCGCTTTGGATTGCTGCCTCATGGGACGCCTTATGAAACCGGCCATATAGATCTTCCAACTGCTGTATCCTGGCCTTCATCCCCTCTTCCGTAAGCAGGGATAGATTTTGCTTTGCCATGGTCACAGCTTCAATATCAATATCAGAACCAATGATTTTATTAATGGAATCCATGTTTAAAAGTCCCAGCACGGTAAGCATGTATCCGCTCCCGCAGCAGGGGTCGTATATGCAGATGTCCTTTTCATTTTTCAGATAGCTTAAGCAACGCCCAAATATTTCCTGAGATAACCTTACCGGAAAATTAGGCATGCCTGCTTTGTTATATATTACCCTGCCGCAGGCGAAATCTTCAAAGTTATCATTGCTGCAATATTTATACTCCATAACCCAATCCTCTTTGTGTATTGTTAAAATGTACCGTTTAAATAACCCATATTATCATTATGCCGGCAGAAGGGCAATTGCTTTCTCCCTGTTGCCGGATTGTAAATTTTTTATTGCTGCTCTTTGCTATTCAGGCATTAAGTTAAACTTTATTCGCCTTTTGCAATAATTCTACCAGCTTGCGGTACGGAAGTAAACAGACGTTTTCATATTTTATTCAATTAATTACATAATAAAAGTATTAATTGCATAATAAAAGGATTGAACCTCTTTTCCGGTGTTCAATCCTCTATCGATGTAAATTGCCGACAAAGTTATATGTCCGCTCTCTTTGCCGTGAGCAATGATTTTAATATTTAATAAACTTTGATCCTGGTACGCCGCAAATGCTGCATTTTTCAGGAACACTCTTCTCAATGTTTCCACATACAGGGCAAAGATAGTAGAATACTTCTTCCGTTTCATCAATCTTTTCCAAAGCTTCTTTATAGAGCTTTGCATGTACTTTTTCTGCTTCCATGGCTAAAGTGAAGGTTCTGATGGCATCTTTGTTTCCTTCCTCTTCAGCAAGCTTCAGGAATTCCGGATACATGCTGTCAAATTCATAGGTCTCGCCATTTACTGCATCCTGCAGATTTTCTGCGGTGGACAGTATTTTACCTGCTACCTCCAGGTGCTTTTGAGCATGCAATGCTTCTGCATCGGAAGCTGCTTTAAAAAGCTTAGCTGCGTTAATTTTTCCTTCCGCCTCAGCCTTCTTGGCATAAGCTGCGTACTTTCTGTTTGCCTGGGATTCACCGGCAAATGCGCTCAATAAATTCTTAAGAGTTTTGTTTTCTGACATGTTTATCTCCTCCATTTTTCAATTTTTTATAATTTCAGCAACCTGACGGCTGCAATATTTACATCAATTATTAATGCAGTGCGGACAAATGCCTTTAAAATACACATCCTTGTCAAGGATTTTGAAATCCTTCAGATCCTGTGCCTCAAAGGAATCTATGTCTATCTTAAAATCATATATCCTTCCACAGTTCTGGCACTTAAAATGTCCGTGGTTTTCAGTAACTATGTCATAACGGGTTTCATTGTCTTCTATGGTTATGACTTTCACCAATCCGGCATCCATCAATGCGTTTAATGTATTGTACACTGTCGTTTTCGACAAGGTGGGAATCTCCCGGTGAAGATCGCTGTAAACCTGATCCACGGTAGGATGTGTCCTGTGCTCGGCTACATACTCCAACACCTTGAGCCTTTGATGGGAAAGGCGGATATTCTTGCTTTTCAGTTTCTCGGTTAATTCATTCAAATTTGCTTTCAATTGCTTCACATCCTTTTCAGGTTAACGTAGCAGAAACTTGCAGCGTCTCACTTCTGTAATCATTACTATTTTATAATTATATCTAAGTTGTAATCATTACAATTTATATTATAACCATAAAAATACAGATGTCAAGTAAAATTTCAAATTTTATTTATCAAATTTTTAATGCATGGTTGAATGACGCATTGCTGCTCCATCAAAGGCGTGAATCGGCATAAAAACTTCCCCGGAGCCGCCTGCTATGTAAAAACTTCTGACCCGCCCAACGGCTCATCGGGGAAAAAGCCGGATTTCTTCATAATATCATTCATGTTCCTGTGTTCATTGCCAGCTGGTTTGTCCATTTACCGCAGCGATCGCCCCATCGGGCAATGGTTTTCCCGTTTGAGGTGATTTCGATAACCTCGCATATGTTGGAACATCCTTCACATTCGATGCTCCTTGCCTTATACTCGCTCTCCGCGGCTTTAAATCCATAAAACGCCGTCTTCTGCCCTGTGGATTTTATTTTTTCCTTTGCCAGCAGAGCTGCTCCGTAAGCTCCCATGACGTCATAATATTGCGGTATGGTGAGTTTTTTGCCCAAGGCCTTCTCAAAGGCAGCCACAATACCTACATTAGCAGCCACGCCGCCCTGAAAAACCACAGGCTCTTCTATTGTTTTACCTTTTGCCAGATTATTGAGATAGTTTCTTACCAAAGCTTCACAAAGCCCGCAGATTATATCCTCCACACTGTGCCCTGTCTGCTGTTTGTGGATCATGTCCGATTCGGCGAACACAGCGCAGCGTCCGGCAATTCTTACCGGTGATCGGGAACGGAGGGCATATCCTCCAAACTCTTCTATAGGTATGTTCAGCCTGGATGCCTGCCTGTCCAAAAAAGAACCCGTGCCCGCAGCGCATACGGTGTTCATCGCGAAATCATGCACAATCCCATTTTTTAGGATGATTATCTTGGAATCCTGACCTCCTATCTCCAAAATCGTCTTTACTCCGGGTACCAGCTTCTGAGCTGCTACAGCATGGGATGTTATCTCATTTTTTACTATATCCGCGCCAATTATTACACTGGCCAGTTGCCTTCCACTGCCTGTTGTTCCAACACCCCTGATGTTCACCTTGTCTCCCAAATCCCTTGCCAGTGTCCTCATACCGTTTCCCAGCGCATTTATAGGCTGTCCTCCGGTCCTTAAGTAAAGCTTTTCAACAATATTCTCATCCTCATCTATTACAACCAAATTTGTGCTGACTGATCCCACATCAACTCCCAGATAATGCCCAGTCTTTTCCAATTGATGGTCTCTCCCTTCTTCTTTTCAGCAGGTCTGCAAAAGCTTCGACTCTTGTAAGATATCCTGCTTCACCTGTCATTTCATCTATTATCAGCGTCAATATCGGTATTCCGTAGTCCCGCTCGATTGCCGGAAGTATGCTCTCCGCCACAATCTCAGGCATGCATGTGAGGGGATATATCTGTATTACCCCATCAAAGCCTTGTCTGGCATACAATACCGTGTTCCCTATGGTTTCCTGTGCATGTCCTCCTATCATTTTGCCCAGATAGGGCTTTGCTGCCTCTGCATACCGCATGTCCCTGGGGATATTCAATGCCTTTTTCAGCATATGCTCCACAATCCAGCCGCTCACCGTAACTGCGCGATGCACTTCTATCCCCATGTTTCCTAGCAGTGCTTCAATCTCAAAATTGGTATGGGAATCTATCGTCGTGTATATTTCACCCACTATTCCAACCTTAAGCGGCTTTTTCTCCTCATCCAAAGCAATACTCGAGAGCTGCTTTGCAGTTTCCCTTATGACCTGTTTGATTTCCCGGGAGCCGCTAGCCTCCAAAACTTTTTTATGAAAAGCTTTATAAATCTTGTCGGTGGAGCCTTTCTCCATCTCCCTTGGCCTTGTTCTGAAGGTAAGCCTCTCCAGCTCATCTACCTGCAATGCAACCTGGGTGACATTCTTTATGACTTTTGCCAGCTTCAAAGGATTTATGCTTCCGGCCAGCTTTTTAATTCTCCGCAGAAATTCCGGGAGCCCTTTATCCGGCCATTCCAGCGTTATTATTTCCATATCACATCCCAGATCCTTAAGGATTTCCCGGTGCATTTCGCAGTAGTATCCAAAACGGCATGGACCGCATCCACCGGTTATTATTATCGTGTCAGCTCCCTGCTCATAGGCTTGCAGATAGTTGCCAATGTTGATTTTCAGGGGCAGGCATGCCAGCTCCGGAGCATATTTTGTTCCAAGCTCAAGGGTCATCCTGCTGTTGCTGGGAGGTATCACATAATCCAGCCCCAGGTCATCCAGCATCGCTTTTGCAGTAATATATGTGTTACCCATATGCGGAAATGTTATTTTCATCCTTATGCCTCCATCTGATCATATCTAAAAATGCCTCAATCCTGGTATTCATTCCGGCCTCCCCGGAGTGTTCATCAATCGTCAGTACTATGAAGGGAATGTTGCTTTCCCGTCTGACCTTCCTTTCGGCCAGATCACAAATAAAGGAGTCTATCCCGCAGCCAAAGGACATCAGGTAAATCACACCGTCGATATCATCCCTGTCCAGGATATGCATGACGCTTCCTATGGCTTTTCTTCCGAAATTCCAGAACATTCTTTTTGGAAGAGTGCTGCATTTTTCGTTTATGATTTCCTCATCTATCATGTCTATCGTAATGATATTCACACCGTTGTTCCTCAGCTTATCAAGAAGCTCCATATTTATATAGCTGTCATAAAGATTGTATACATGCCCGATAACGGCTATATTTAGCATTCTATTTCCGGCCTGTCTGACCAACGGTCTTTGCTTTTCCCTTCCGCAGAAATCTTCCGGAAGTTTGCCTTCTTTCAACATCTGCCTGAATCTGAGATAATCCTTTTGTGCCTTGTGGAAGGCTCGCTTTATGGCCATCCTGCTTCCTGTAAATCTGCTGCCTATGTCCAAAGCCGCTTCTAAAGCATTCTTGGCAGATTTTCTGAGATTTATTTCCGTGTCAATAATTTCAGGAAGCCCTTTAAATGTATGCCTTACCATGTCGGGCAGCCCTCCGAATTTAGGGCAGATATATTCATTTTTTGATACGCTGGTAAAACGTGGTATAAATAAATAATCCACTCGGTCTTTTAGATTGAGCACATGCCCATGAAAAAGCTTTATTGGAAGGCATGCCTCGTCAACGCAGGATTTGACGCCATCGTCAAGGATACGTTTTGAGGTATAGTCCGATACTACTATTTCTGCTCCCAATTCTTCAAAAAAGGTTCTCCACAACGGTATGTATTGGTAATAAAACAAAGCCTTAGGTATGCCTACTTTTTTTGACATTTAAAAACACCTCGCTTGATATTATTAACTTTCGGTGTTTGAATTATACCCTCGTGTAAATTGCATTCAAGACAGCAGTGGTGTTATCTGTGCTGCAATTACCACATGTTGGTAAAATTTTAGCTTAAACTGCTGCTTATCCAAAAGATAGATTCCTTCGGTAAAAAGAAAAAATGATATAATATACAAAATTCTTTGTAGCTTTTTGCACACGTGCGGGGTATTGATAGTGAAAGGAGGCTTCACGTAATGGAAACTCAGTCACAGTGCACAGTGGCGGATGCTGAAGCAATAGTCAAAAAATATGCCGACATGGTTTATAAGCTAGCATTTTCACAGGTACATAACAAAAATGATGCCGACGACATATTTCAGGAGGTCTTTTTACGCTATTTCAAAAATCCTCAGAAATTTGAAAGCGAGGAGCATCAAAAGGCCTGGCTTATCCGCGTGACCATCAACTGCTCAAAAAAGCACTGGTCATCGGCATGGAACAGGAAAACCACAGCCTTAAATGAAAGTTTTACTTTTTCCATGCCGGAGGAAAACATACTGGCTGATGCCTTAAGAAAGCTATCTCCCAAATATCGCGCAGTAATACATCTTTTTTACTATGAAGGCTATGCCGTAGAGCAAATAAGCCATATCCTGAAAGTCAAGCAATCTACGGTGAGAACGCAGCTTACAAGAGCAAGAGCTCAGATTGGCAAAATGCTGAAAGGAGAATTTTGATGTTTGAAGATAGATATAAATCCATGTATGAGCAGATTGTGCCCGATGAATCCCTCATCAGCAAAACCATCGAAAGGATTAACCAACAGGCCGGAAGCAAAAAGTCCAAGGCCGAATTATACGACACAAAATTAAATGGAAATGAACCATATAGAACCTGGCTGCCTAAAGCAAAGCAATCCAAAGGGATACGGTTGTTTTTCAAGTGTGCAACAGCAGCTGCAGTTATACTGGTATTCACCTTTGCAGTTATGCCTGCCATAGCAGCCAATGTACCGGTTATATATGAGCTTATGTATATGGTGTCGCCGTCAACAGCTCAATTTTTCATGCCTGTGCAAAAATCCTGCGAAGATAACGGGATACGGATGGAAGTAGTCTCTACCTATATACATGAGGATACGGCAGAGGTTTATATCACACTTCAGGATCTGACAGGCAACCGAGTTGACGAAACCACCGATTTATATGACAGCTACTCTATACACCTCCCCTTCGACAGCAGTGCTACTTGTGATCTGGTAGGCTATGATGAGAAAACCAGAACCGCCACTTTTCTAATCAGGATAACCCAATGGGGAAACCGTCGTATTGAAGGAAGCAAGCTGACCTTTTCGGTTGGCTGCTTTATAAGCGGCAAGCGTGCCTATGAGGATGTGCCGATAAAGATTGACTTATCCTCTGTAGGGAAATCTCCAAAAACAAAAGAGACAAAAATATACGGCGTAAGCGGACCAAATGTTGACAAATATTTGCCGATTGATAAATCCATAGTGGACAGAACGGCAACCGTCATTGTCCCGTCAGACACTATATATTCTCCCGCTGACGGCTTTGATATTACAGGTATTGGTTATGTCGACGGCATGCTCCATATTCAATTTGCGACTGCTGACCGTAGTAAAAACGATAGCCATGGATATTTCTATCTGAAAGATAAAGACGGAAATAAAATATTGTATGATTACTCCGTCGGATTTGTTGAATACGGGGAGCCGGGAAACGAAGATACCAAGATAGTCTATGATGAATACATCTTCGACATACCGCAGGATGAGATATCCAACTATGCTCTATATGGCTCTTTCTACACCAGCGGTCTTTATACCGAAGGCAACTGGCAGGTGACCTTTCCATTGCAGTCAAAAGATGTAGAACAATAACCGGTGGATATGCAAATTGCTGATCATTAAAAACTGGTTTGAATTCAGCTAATTGAGACGGATAATTGCTTTTACGAAAGGATTCAAAGCACATACGGCATTGCATAAACTACAGAAACGGAATTCTGAAAAGAGCAATAATTAAAAAGGTGCGGAACTCATATCCATTCCGCACCCTTTAAATCCTTTAAACTATTAAAGATTTAACTTGTTGTCTCTTCTTTAATTAATCCTATTAGGCTTTTCCGTCGCAGCCCAATACATTGACTATCTTCTTCTTAACAAGCTCTTTTATTGCCAATCTTGCAGGTCCGAGATACTGTCTTGGGTCAAAGTGGGACGGATTCTCAGCAAAATACTTCCTGATAGTACCGGTCATTGCAAGCCTTAAGTCTGAGTCAATGTTTATCTTACATACTGCCATTGAAGCAGCTTTTCTCAACATATCCTCAGGAACTCCTTTTGCACCGGGCATATCTCCGCCGTATTTGTTTATCATTTCAACAAATTCAGGAATAACCGATGATGCTCCGTGGAGAACTATCGGGAAACCAGGAAGTCTCTTCTGAACTTCTTCCAGGATATCAAATCTCAGCTTAGCCTCACCCTTGAATTTGTATGCGCCATGGCTGGTTCCTATAGCAATTGCCAGGGAGTCAACTCCTGTCTTTGCAACGAACTCCTCAACCTGATCCGGATCTGTGAATGCTGCATCTTTTTCGGACACATTTACAGCATCCTCGATACCTGCCAGTCTTCCAAGCTCACCCTCAACAACAACACCCTTTTCATGGGCATAGTCTACAACCTGCTTGGTTAATTTGATATTCTCTTCAAAAGGAAGATGGGAACCATCGATCATAACCGATGTAAAGCCACCGTCTATACATGATTTGCACAGTTCAAAACTATCACCGTGGTCGAGATGAACAGCTATCGGAAGGCCGGTTTCAATCTCAGCAGCCTCTATAAGTTTCATCAAGTATGTATGATTGGCATACTTTCTTGCTCCTGCAGATACCTGAAGAATCAGTGGGGCATTAACTTCTTTGGCAGCTTCTGTGATACCTTGGATTATTTCCATGTTGTTAACGTTGAATGCACCAATGGCATAGCCGCCTTCATAAGCCTTTTTGAACATTTCTTTTGTTGTAACTATTGGCATAATATCCACTCCTTTATAAATTTGTAGTTATAACCTCTATGGCACCATTCTTTCAGCATATGTATTTAACAACGTGATAGAATGTGAAAAACAGCACCTTGTGAAGATTTTATCATTATAATTTTATCAGATTTAATTCTAAAATCAAGGTTTAAATTACCAGCACAATGCCATTATACTTCAAAAGTGCTACCATATTTATATTTCCAGTCTCGGAATTTTTTATACGAAGCAGTGAAATACAGAATTGCTTTTTAGAATTCATTATGTTATATTTTATTGTGATTGTGTTGATAAAACACTTACATATTGCACAGTATATAATAAAGTCTTCTAAAAGGTCTGATGAAGGCTTTATTGATGTAAGGAGATATTATTTCCTACTATATAATAAATTTTCTTAAGGAGGATTTAGAAATGGCTGAATTAAAAGGCGCTTGTATTTTCGGTCAATCCGGAGGACCGACTTCCGTGATAAACGCCAGCGCTGCAGGTGTTATACAGGAAGCATTAAAGCAAGACTGCATCACTCATGTATACGGAGCCGCTCACGGAATAAGAGGTATTCTGGAAGAGAACTTTTATGATATGAGCAAGGAAGATCCCTATGAATTGGATTTGTTGAAAACAACTCCATCCTCTGCTCTGGGTTCTGTTCGTTATAAGCTTAAGAATGCCGACGAAGATGAAACTGATTACAAGAGGCTTCTTGAAGTATTCAAGAAATACAACATCCGCTATTTCTTCTATAACGGCGGAAATGACTCAATGGATACCTGCAACAAGGTTAGCAAGTACATGCAGAAGGTTGGCTATGAATGCAGGGTAATGGGAGTTCCCAAGACCATAGATAACGACCTGTGGGGAACTGACCACTGCCCCGGCTATGGTAGCGCAGCCAAGTATGTAGCAACTTCTACAATGGAAGTATATCACGATGCCAGAGTTTATGATAAAGGCATGATAATAGTTCTTGAAATAATGGGAAGAAACGCAGGATGGCTCACTGCCGCATCAGCAATAGCTGCATACAAGGGTGCAGGTCCTGACCTCATCTACCTGCCTGAAGTACCTTTTGATATGGACAAGTTTATCGAGGATGCTTCAGCCCTTTATAAGAAAAATGGCAATGTAATAGTTGCAGTTTCAGAGGGCATCAAGGATAAGAATGGCAAATACATATCCGAATACGGTTCGGATCTGGCAAAAACAAAAGATGCTTTCGGTCATGCTCAGCTTGGCGGCCTGGCTTCAACACTGGCCAACATTCTGAAGGAAAAGACCGGTGCAAAGGTTCGTGCCATCGAATTCAGCCTTCTTCAGAGATGTGCTGCCCACCTCGGCTCACTGACCGACGTTAATGAAGCTTACCTGGCAGGTCAGATGGCAGTTAGGTATGCAGTAGAAGGCAAGACAGACTACATGGTAGCTTTTGAAAGAGCTGAAGGTCCTGAATACAAATGCAACATTAAGCTTGTAAACCTCACCGATGTTGCAAATACAGAGAAGAAAGTGCCTCTGGAATGGATCAAAAAAGATGGAACCGGGCTTACAGAAGATTTTATCAAATACGCCCTGCCTCTGATCCAAGGCGAATCCAGACCTCCTATGGAGGATGGAGTGCCAAGGTTTGCTAAGCTTAAGAAAGTATTGGCAACTAAATAATACAAGGCAATCACATAAATAAAAGAGGAGTGGAATCACTCCTCTTTTATTATTCATCATCTTCTTCGGTATCGTTATCCATCTCATCCTCGGCATCATCTTCATCTTCATATTCCGATGCCGTTTCGGATTCTTCCTCTTCTTCATCCCTGTTGACTTTTTCAGTTTCCACTTTTTTACCGCATTTCGGGCAGTATGCGTAATCCTCGTCTATTTCTGCAGAACAGCCGCTGCATCTTTTCAGGTTTTTAATTTCCAGTATTTTCAGCTTCATGTCCTCAATATCCATCTCTGCCCGGGCTATCTCCTCGCACATTTCAGCCAGCTCTGCATCCACGGCTTCTCCCTGTTTGTAGCTTTCATAAACTTCCCTGCCCATTTCAAACATAAGGGATTTAATTTTCTGTTCTTCCGAATTTATTGCCATGTTGATTTTTGAAATCTCAATGAGGTCACTGGATGCTTTTAATGCCGACAATGTGGCATCTCTGACTTTTTTTCGCATATTATCGATAATTTCCATACAAACACTCCTTCCTATAATTTGCCTGTCCGACTCACATATATTATACGTCAAATTTCAACATAAGTTTCAAAAAATATAATGCCAAATTCAAAATATACAATTGTGTTGTTCTGCTATTTCGCAATTTTTGAACAGGCCTGCAAATCAGGTAGAAAACTTTGGAATTGCATGCAAATCACTCTGAAATGATTTTTTATGATAAAAATAAGTTTGAGCTATTCACAACTCCATATTTTTATCCCCTTTGAAATAAAACCTTACGTCCGATTACTGTTAAAACACGATCTATTCGTCAAGACCCATAATATGCTCATAAGTAATGATATCCATTACATCCGGGTCCCATTGCAGGTCAGCAATTATCTTTGACATATCCGATAAAAAAACTTCTTCAGTTTTCCCCAAAGAGTTTATATCCATATTTAGGACCTGTTCCGCCTGTTCTCTGGTAATTGGAACCCCACCGTAACAGTAATCCGCCTGAACCAGATTAATCTCCACGGCATTAAGATTATCCAACAGAGCAAAAAGTATCACAGCGTCTGCCATCTTTTTCGTGTGATTAACTTTATACTGCTGACCTGCTGTAAGATTCATTTGATAATCAATCCTTAAGCTATCTTTATTTTCAGTTATAGACTCAATTCGGAATACTGGCAGTTCTTTAGCATATTGTAATTGACCAACCAACTCCTGCATTTTGTTCGAATCACTTAGAGAAGTATTCCTGTAAGTATAAAGTAAGCCAAAATCATAAGGAGTATTGATTTCTCCATCTTCTTCCTTTAGAGTAGTTTCTTCCTTTTGAGCAGTTTCTTCATTTTGAGTCACAGTAGAAACATTCTGATCTTTATCCAAAGTGACCTCGTCTGACCGTGAACAGGAAGTAACTAAAAAGGCAGTTGATATCATGAGTATCAGTATAGATATGATTGAATAACCTCTCTTTTTATGCATCAGGCTCACCCTTAATCAATATTTTTAACTGATTATTTCCGATTACTTCAGCGTTGAACCTCAATTTATAAATCACTTGTTTATGAGTATCAATCCTATGACGCAAAATATTGAGCCCAACACTATGCTTAATCCAAATCCTTCCTTAAAAATTTCAGCATAAGTTTCGGAAAAATAAGCTAAAAAAACATTATAATCCTGAACTCCGGTATGCTTTGAATATATTGGAAACTGCTTGAAATCATTTTGGATACCACCGTATCAAATGTAAGAGTATCATCATTGGTCAGGATAAATACACCACTATCCTCCAATGGGCTTTCCAAGCTTCCTTCCAGTTTTAAGAGGTGTTCATAGGGTTTTTTTCCAAGCTTTCCGCACTGGACTCAAATATATAGTAGTAACCATCCCTATAGAACAAATCCGTAGAAAAATAGCTTAACTCATCACTGGCATAGAATTTCACAATTCGTATCGATACATCGTTCCCCCGGGAAGAATCCGTTAAGAATTGATCCCATAAACTCTCGTTGGCAACAAAATTATAATATCCCTTAACAAAATATCCGTCTTTTTGTGCCATTTCAGGCGTATAGTCCGACGGCATATCGTTAAAGCCTTCATAATTGCCTTCACTATCGAAAGAAAACTCCAAGGAAGAGTTTATATTTTCTTTTTTATTACACCCTGCAAAGAGAATCATAATGCAAATCAAACATGCTACCATCGAGGCCAATATTTTCATAATCAGCCCTCCCCTACCCCTTTCTTTATGTAAGGCATCCACTCCTTCATGTGTCTTCCCTGTTCAATCATTTATTATAATTGCAAGCCCGGCCAACTACATGCTTGTTCCTGAGATGCCCGGAAATTTAAAATATGCATTCCAGCTTGCCTATCTTGTCTGTGCTGCTTCTCTACGCTGGAAAATCCTTGTATCATCTTGTATCATAATATACATTTTATAGCGCTATTGCCTTCCAATCAATATAACACATATACAAATGTTTACTTGATTTTTTATCAACTCTTTGTCCCGCCAGACAATGTGAGCCGGCATGGACTGCTCCATTTTGCTCTACAGGCAAATGTCTTCTGAGTCCAGACGCTGTTTTCCTTGGGATTTTGATATAAACATCAACCGTTTCAGAGATAATTTTGAGGCTCAATCATCGTATCCTTCGGATTTTACCGCTTATATGAGCGCTCCATAGGAACCTTATCGAACTTATTTACATAATATAAACTAAAGTCGTTGTCTCAGGATGGTCCTGTATTGGCACACTTAACAATTAATACTTATTGAAGAATGTATGATGAAGGAGTGCAAAAATATGCAAAAATATGCAGTGCTCATGGCAGGTGGTTCGGGAACAAGGCTTTGGCCCCTTTCAAAGGAAGCCAGTCCGAAACAGTTTATTCTCGTAGAGGATGACAGTTCCATGCTGGTTCAAACCATTAAACGGCTATGCAAGGTTGTTCAACCGGAGCAATGCTATATTGTAACAAGCCGGCTATTGGCGGATATTACAAAAAAGGCAGTGAGCGGATACATTCCGGAAGATAATGTCCTGTCGGAACCGGAGAGGAAAAACACTGCCGCATGCATTGCTTTTGCAACACTTTTGTTGCAGAAAAAGTGCAAGGAAGGGGTTCTATGCTTTGTACCGGCCGATGGATATGTAAAGGATACGGAAGGATATGCAGAAGCTTTGCAGTTAGCATTCGACACCGCCGAACGGACCAACGGTCTTGTTGTAATCGGAGTCAAACCTGCCTAT
The DNA here is from genome assembly GCF_002896855.1 of Clostridium thermosuccinogenes. Lineage (NCBI taxonomy): Bacteria > Bacillati > Bacillota > Clostridia > Eubacteriales > Clostridiaceae > Clostridium > Clostridium thermosuccinogenes. The sequence continues at coordinate 3,634,603 of NZ_CP021850.1, forward strand.
CCTGCAGACGGATATGGTTATATACATGTTGAACCCGTAACTGATGCCGGTGTCAAAACATCACGAGTTCTGAATTTTATTGAGAAACCGCCCCTGGAAGTTGCCCAAGAGCTTGTTCGCTCCGAAGATTACTTATGGAACTGTGGGATTGTGGTGGGCACAATGTATGCCATTATACGGAATATAAAGGAACACATTCCCGAGCATTACCATAAGCTCTCGGAAGCATTGGATAAAGATGAAAACCAAGCATCCGCCCTCTTTGAGAAAGCCTACCACGATATCCAAAGCATCTCCTTTGACAACGGAGTTCTTGAAAAATGTGCCCAATCCCTGTATGCCGTAAGGGCATCCTTTGATTGGGATGATATCGGCAGCATCGATGCTTTGGCAAAAACTCTGGAAGCGGATTCCGAAGGCAATCGGGTAAAGGGACGCCATATCGGAATTAATACAGCCAACTCCATAATTTACGCGAAAGATATCGCCATTTGCACAATAGACATCGATAACTTGATTATTGCCGGCACAAAAGACGAAGTGCTGGTTTGCCCCAGGGATAAATCCCAGAAGATTAAAATTCTAGTGGATAAATTAAAGCAGCAGGGCCATGAGGATCTCCTCTGAGGACCAAAGCATACATGGGGGAGATCGAATGAGCAGAACAAAATTCTTATTAATAAGAGAAATCGGTGCAGGATTATGGAACGAGATGCACCATGTTCTAACCCAGCTGCTTGCTGCGGAAATCATGCAGAGGATTCCTGTGGTTTACTGGGGTAAAGGCAGCTTATATGCCTCATCCGATGATTCTAACGCCTTTGAACAGTTTTTTGAGCCAATATCCAGCTATAGCGTGCAGGATCTGGCAAAGAAGGAGTTTTCTTTTCACCCGCAAAGGTGGAACAGTGGAAATATCCTCATGCCCGTATCGGGATTTTCCGAAAATGACGAACATTTGACAATGAACCCTTTGGAGGAATGTGAAGCGGATGTCTGTGTCCGGGATATTTATATCGACATGGGAAAAATCATCCCTTTGATACCGGAATGGCATCCGCTCTTCGGGCTAAAGCGAAGGGATTTATTTTACCACCTGATATGCAAATACATCCGCCTAAAAGAAGAAGTCCAAGCATTTATCGATGATTTTTACAATGAGAATATGAAGGGTACCCCTTTGTTGGCAGTGCATATCAGAAGCAGCGATAAAATCGTGGAGGTACAGCATCTGCATGAGTTAAATGAGCAGTATCCAAAGGAAATAGATAAGGTCCTTCAGGCAAATCCGGGTATACGGATATTTTTGATGACCGACTGCATTGAAATACTGGAAGAGTACAAGAAAAGGTATGGACATCTCATAATCCATACCAATTGCAGAAGGGTCCCCAGGAACGGTCAGGGTGTGCACTTCCAGGAATATCCGGATAACAAGCTGAAGGGTTTTGAAATAATCAGGGACGCATGGCTTGCTGCAAAATGTGACTTCTTTATAGGCAACGGATATTCCAATGTGTCATTAGGCATTTATGAGTTAAAGAATTGGGAGAAGGAAAGGATCAAGCTTTTATATTGACTGAAAGGAGGAAGTATATATGGAAAAAAGTAAATTGATCGAAATGTACAGAACCATGCGGCTTATCCGCTTGATTGAACAGAGGATCAATGATGAATACAAGTATGATGAAATCAAAACGCCCATCCATCTATCCATAGGACAGGAAGCAGTCGCAGCGGGTGTTTGCATACACTTAAGAAAAGATGATTACATTTTCGGTACCCACAGAAGCCATTCCCAATATATCGCAAAAGGCGGAGATATCAAAAAAATGATCGCAGAATTATATCTGAGGAAAACAGGATGCGCTTATGGAAGAGGCGGGTCAATGCATCTTGTTGACCCGGATGTGGGTATACTCGGGTCTTCCGCTATTGTTGGCGGCAGTATTCCGTTGGGCACCGGTACGGCTCTGGCATCCAAGCTTCTCAACAACGACAGGGTAACTGTTGTCTTTTTTGGTGACGGTGCCGTTGATGAAGGTACATTTCACGAAAGCCTGAACTTTGCTGCGCTGAAAAAGCTGCCTGTAGTATATGTGTGTGAAAACAATTTTTATGCCATCAACTCCCACCAGCTGGCACGGCAGGTCGGGGACAATATTTACAAATGGGCGCAAAATTATGGAATGCCTGGCTATCAGATTGACGGAAACGATGTATTGGAAGTTTCCGATTATGCTGAAAAAGCCATTTCCCGATGCCGAAACGGTGAAGGTCCCACCCTGATTGAATGCCTGACCTACAGGTGGAAAGGGCATATCGGAACGGTGGACGATGTAGGAGAAGGCTACAGGCCGAAAGAGGAATACGACTACTGGATTTCCAAATGCCCGATAAAACGCTTCACGGAATACCTTAAAAATATGGGAGTTTTGACTGACGAGCTCATTAAAAACATCGATCAGGAAATATATGATTTGATAGAAGAAGCATTCTGTTTTGCGCAGAACTCTCCAAAGCCCTCCCCCGATGAACTGCTGAATTTCGTATATGCAGACTAGAAATGAGGAGTAAGAGCAGGATATCGAGGGATGAGAATAATGTGCACTGTCTATTGGAAAGGAGGAAATTTATATGCCGTGGACGACAGTTCAAGTAGAAAAACTGGATAACTTTTTCATAAAAGGCGATTCTACGGGTGATCGCGTGCTCACCTATAGGGAAGCGCTGCATGAGGCTTTTGACCAATCGCTGGCAAGGGATCCGAAAGTGTTCATCATGGGTGAAGGTGTGGACGATGTTGCCGGCGTTTTTGGAACCACCAAGGGGTTGAAGGAGAAGTATGGTGAAAACAGGGTATTCGATACTCCTATATCGGAAAATTCATTGACAGGGATAGCTGCCGGTGCTGCCATGGCAGGCTTGAGGCCTATATTCATTCATGCGAGAATGGATTTCCTGCTGCTTTCCCTGGATCAATTGGTGAATCACGCATCCAAATGGTGTTATATGTTCGGAGGAAAGGTAAAGGTTCCCATGGTAGTAAGAACTATCAGCGCCAGGGGATGGGGATCCGGAGCACAGCATTCCCAGTGTATCCAAGGTATGCTCATGAATGTCCCCGGTTTGAAAATCGTTGCCCCTGCCACCCCCTACGATGCCAAAGGACTGATGGTATCCTCCATTATCGACAACAGTCCGGTTCTGTTTGTGGAGCATCGATGGCTGCATAAAACAACGGGACATGTTCCCGAAGAGCTCTATTCCATTCCCATCGGCAAGGGTGTGATCCGTCGGAAGGGAGAAGATATCACCATTGTTGCCGTGTCCTATATGCTTGTGGAGGCATTGAAGGCTGCTGAAAAGCTCCAGGAATCAGGCATATCCGCTGAGGTTGTAGATCCCCGGACATTGAAGCCCCTTGATGAGGAGATTCTGTTGGAATCCGTTGCAAAAACCGGAAGGCTGCTGATTGCCGACACCGGATGCAAAACTGGCAGCGTAGCTTCGGAAATAGCTGCTGTTGCGGCTGAAAAAGCATTCCACCTGCTGAAAAAGCCTATCAAACGGGTATGCTGTCCGGATACTCCAACGCCCACCAGTGATGTGCTGGAAAAAGCTTATTATCCTACTGCAGAGGATATTTTCAACGAAGCAGTAAAATTAGTAAAAGAATGAAAAGAGGATGATTATGGATAGGTTTATTGAGCAAGATTGCCTAGAGTACATTGAAAAAATCGATCTGACCCCGTTAAGGGGTAAAACTGTTTATATTACAGGAGCTAACGGGCTTATTGGTACGTATGTTATTTATATGCTTCATCTTGCCAATATCATCAAAAACGCCGGGATCAACATTGTCGCTGTCAGCAAGAGCCCTCCCGGCAGCCACCTTAAAGACATTTTCAAGGATCGTTATACATTTTATTCGGCGGACCTTATCCGCCCGGATTGCAATTGCTTCGAAGAGAAGGCTGATTATATCATTCATGGAGCCACCTATGCCCAGCCGAAAAAATTTATTCAAAACTACATGGAAACCATTCATCTGAATACAACAGTAACCGAAAGGCTGCTGAAAAAAGCAAAGAACGATGGTGCCACCCTGTTGTTCTTAAGCTCTTCGGAAGTATATGGCAATCCCGATGAGGAGCATGTTCCCACCGGGGAGGATTACCCCGGCTTATGTTCTCCTGTGGATGTTCGGGCAATCTACTCCGAGTCGAAGCGCATGGGTGAAACCTTGTGCTTTGCCTATAGGAATTTTGAAGGGGTCAACGCAAAAATCGCCCGCATTTCTATGACCTATGGACCCGGTATCGGATTGAAGGATGAAAGGGTCCTTGCTCATTTTTTGCGGCAGGCCTTGTATGAAAAAAAGATTACCATGCTGGATGACGGAAGCAAGATCAGAACATTCTGCTACATCGCCGACTGTGTATTGATGCTGCTTTATATAATGCTCTACGGGAAAGATTTTGTATATAACGTGGGAGGAAAAGACAGCATCAGCATTCGTTCCCTGGCGGAAGAAATATGTATGCTGACCGGAAGCACCCTGTCCCAGGAGATCGCATACAAGGAAAACCTGCAGAACGTCAAGGTTTCCCCTAAGCTGGTTAAGCTCGATATTACAAAAGTGATCACCGAATTTTCCCTACCGCCCTTCAAGCCTTTCCGGGAAGGCTTGATCCGCACCATCGAATGGAACAAGGCAGTTAACGGGTTATCAGGCTTTTAATCTAAAGCCTGAAACCCCTCCCTACCCGGGACCTTTATCTTTCCATAACCTTGCACACAAAATAGAGGGTATACATAATATAAACTTGAAGAAAAGAATAAATGGAAAAATTGTGAGGTGAACCTTACATGGCAGGTGACAGATTCCTTTTAATTAAGCCTTGGAGTTACAGGTTATGGTCTGATGTGGAACATGTCCTGGGTCAGCTTTTAATAGCCGAGATCACCAACCGTATTCCTGTTATCTATTGGCCGACCCACTGTCTGCATAATGGATTTATTCATACAAACGGATTTGAACTGTATTTTGAACCTGTATCCAACTATAGCATTTTTGATTTAACCAAGCCCGAATACACCTTCTATCCACCCGTCTGGGATGCAGACAATCTGCTGGTGGAAGATACTTGTAAGGATACCTGGATGTACAGAAGCATCGGCGATCTTATAAGCAGTGACGCTAATGTGGTCATCGGGGATGTATATTTTTCGATATCAGAAATCATTCCTTTCGTCAAGAAGGATAATGCAGCATACGGAATGACAGCCACAGAGATTTATCGTTACCTTTACAATAAATATATAAGACTCAAAAGGGACATTCTTATGGAGGTGCAGGGATTTTACCAGTCATGGCTCAAGGACGGGCATCCCCTGCTGGCAGTACATGTTCGTAGGGAAGAAGACGACAAGATCATCGACGTAAGAAAAGACATAGTAGATGAGCACTACTGGAGGAGAAACAGCAGAAAATATGGTACAAAGAATGCAAAGAAACAGAAAATAAAATACCGGTTTAGAGGAAAGGCGAAAATATTGAAAGCCAATACCCAATATCATTCTGAAATCCAAAAGCTGATAAACAAGTATGCGATTAAGAAGATATTCCTTCTCACCGACAGTGAGGAAGCGGTGGAAGAATACCGGAACATGTATGGTGATATGGTTGTGTATACAGACTGCAAGCGATTATCCGGCAGCGACCCGTCATACTACATGGAAAATCCCATGGTGAAAAGAAGACGAGGCATAGAGTCGATTAAGGACGCATATCTGGCCGCTCAGTGCGACTTTTTTATAGGAAACGATTTTTCAAGCCTGTCCCGGGCAATATCCCGGATAAAAGACTGGCCGGATGGAAATGTCAAGCTTCTTTTCCGACAAAGGGAAAAACGCAAATACCCCGTCAATGTAAAAATGATTGTGTCAAATGAAAAGAAAATGTTCCAGTCCTTTGTGAAGTTTATGGAAAAGCTCTACAACAAAATAAAGAAAAAACTGCACATTGGGGGTGACGAAAATGACAGCTGATCGATTTCTGCTTATAAAAAGCTGGGGTTGCGGTTTCTGGTCAGACGTAGACCATGTGATGGGACAGCTGCTGGCTGCTGAACTGACCAACCGGATTCCTGTCGTTTATTGGGGAACAAACAGCTTGTATTCCGAATCATTTAAAGGTAATGCTTTTGAGTTATATTTTGAGCCAGTATCCAATTACACAGTGGAAGAATTGATCCAGCCTGGTTTTACTTATTATCCGCCTATCTGGAATGAAAAAAACCTCAAGGTAGAGGATTTGGATAAAGTAGCCTGGGCTTACCGGAACCTGGGCGATATGATGAATAGCAATGCCAATGTGGTGGTCAGTGATACCCACTATTTCATCCGCCCAATTATCCATTACATTCCTAAGAGCCACTGGGCTTACGGAATGACTGCCCACCAGATATACCGATGCCTGTTTGATAAATATATCAGGCTGAAGCCTGATATCCAGGAAGAAATACAGGAGTTTTATGATGAACACATGAAAGAGTTCCATCCGCTGCTAGGGGTCCACATCCGTGGCGGCGACAAGGTAAAAGAAGTAGAAAACTTGTCGCACTTGAACAAAAAGTATCATCAAACAATACAAAACTTTATTAATAAGTATGATATCAAGAAAATCCTATTGTTGACAGACTGCGAGGATATTCTCACCGACTTTCAAAAGAGGTATGGTCAGATGGTGGTCTTTACCGATTGTAAAAGGGGACAGCTCAATGACACGAAAAACGCTCCCCATCTTACCAGCTATTCTGAAAGAAGGCGTAAAGGGATAGAGATCATCAAGGATACCTACCTGGCATCCATGTGTGACTTTTTTATTGGCAATGGGTATTCCAACGTATCATACACAGTAAAACGCCTGAAGGATTGGCCGGACACCAATATTGTCCTTTTTTACAGAGATCTGAAGCATGAAATGAAGTTGGCTAAAAAGCGTGTGAAAGCAGACCGGAAGAGAAGAAAATCGGAAAGAATTCGCCACAGATCAGAATATCCTGAATTATACGGAGGTGTGAATACGTATGCAGACGAACCGATATCTATTGATAAAATCATTGGGTAAAAGCATTTGGGCCGATGTGGATCATGTTATGTGCCAACTTCTTGCAGCAGAATTGACCAACCGGATTCCGGTCGTGTACTGGGGTATGGAAAGCCTGTATAGTGAGTCCATAGCTACAAATGCATTCGAGTTTTTTTTCGAACCGGTTTCCGCACTTACGGTCAATGATATTGTCCGTCCGGGATATTCTTTTTATCCGCCTACATGGAATATAGAGAAAATTCTTGCAGAAGACAGTGACAGGTTTAAAATGGAATACCGGGATTTGAAAAGCCTGATGAAAAGTGACGCCAATATCGTTGTCAGTGACATTTATTATCCCTTAAGCTCCATATTGGCATGGACCAACAGGTCGCATTGGTCTTACGGAAAAACTCCTTATCAGGTTTACCGGTGTCTTTTTGATAAATATCTGAAGCCAAAGCCTGAAGTGAAACGGGAAATCAAAAAATATATCAATACGACCCCCGATTTCAGGGATGAAAAGCCGATACTCGGAATTCACTGCCGTTCCAATGCTATTGTGAATGAAGTAGCACAGCTTTATGATTTGAATGAGCTGTATAAGCCTTATATCTGGCACTATATTGTACGGTACAACGTCAGACATATATTTTTGATAACCGACTCCAATAAAATACTGAAAGAATACAAAAAGCTGTACGGCGTGAATGGAATGCTTTTATATAGCGACAGCAAAAAACGTCCCCTAAAAGAGCGGATACCCACTTACCTTCAGGACTACCCGAACAAAAGGCACAAAGGCGTAGAACTCATCAAGGATACCATTGAGGTCATAAAGGATACGTACCTGGCTGCACAATGCGACTTTTTCATAGGAAACGGTTATTCAAACCTGTCCAATACGGTGATGAGGCTTAAGGATTGGCCTGAAACCAATATAAAACTATTATATTAAAAGGTTATTTCCAATGGAGAGGAGGAATAATTTTTGAATTCCAATGAACTCAAATACATGGAATTGATAAAGAGCAGATACCCCCAGCTGGATCTGTCAAAAATTGAATTTAATAAAACCGATGGCAGTTATAGCGATGTCGCTATTGTAAATAATGAGGCGGTGTTTAAATTTGCAAGGTATGACTGGAGCGCTACCTACCTGAGAAACGAAGCGGACGTGATCCGCTTCATCCAGGATTTTGTTGATTTGCCTTTACCGGATGTGGAGCTTGTTGATCAAAACGTAACCAAGCGTCGTTTTATCAAGGGTTCGCCTTTATATAGAAACCTTTTGTTGAAATCGGATTATCAGACACAGGATGCCATTGCCAAGCAGATTGCGACTTTTTTACATCAATTGCATACCATCCCGGTAAAAAAAGCACAACATGCAAACATCGGCTATTCTCAAATGAACCGTACACAGGAAGAATGGCTGGCCGAACTGGAAACCATGCAAAGAAAGATATTACATTACTGCACAGACTATGTAAAAGAGTATTTGCGGCAGATTATACAGCCTGTCATTGACAACGAAAAATTTTTTGATTTCCAGTCCGTGCTTATTCACGGAGATTTAACGCCTAACCATATACTGTTTGACAAATCGTCCCGAAAAGTCAGCGGCATTATAGGCTTCAGCAATGCAGGATTTGGCGATCCTGCCTATGATATAGGAATGCTTATAGATCATCTGGGAGAGAATTTTGTCAAACGGATGAGCAGATACTATCCAATTTCTCCTGCATGCTTGGATAGAGCCAGATTTTATGCTTATATCAGCAATTTTATGTGGTTCAGGGATGTATGCGACATGATTTCAACACGGGATTTTTCGCGTTTTCAAATTCCAGCAAAGGATCGGGACATTTTCCCTTTGGGGACATTAACCACGGCATTCGAAATTAAAGCGTCAAAAAAATGAATTGTGATATCCCGCTCAGTTCCTGAATAAAATTGTTACAGGAATATGTGTTGGGAGATGGTCGTGTGAATTACACCTCTACTGATTTAAGCCGCCTCACATTCAAGAAAGCACTTTTTGATGGGTACAACAAAAAGCAGGTAGACAGCCTGCTTGCAAAAGTCATTGAAGACTATACGGAAATGAGCAACAGCATTCATGATCTGAAAAGCCAGATATCCGCTCTGAATGAGACAGTGCAGCATTACAAGGTACTTGAAGAATCCCTGCAGCATTCCATCCTGGTTGCACAACATACTGCCGAGCAAATCAAGGCAAATGCATGCGACAAGGCAAAAAACATCGTGGAAGAAGCAGAGGTAAAAGCACAAAAAATCATCGAAAATGCTACCAATGAGGCCCGTAAACTTCAAGCAAAATATGAAGGGCTTAAAAATGAAGTATATACATTCAAAACAAAATCGGAGGCATTGCTCCAGGCTCAGATGGATGTTCTCAAGCAATTGTTTGCCGAATAAAAGAGTATTAAAAAAAGAAACAGGGGGACGGATTTTTTATATGTTCCACTTGCATTATACAGTAGAAACATGAAAACTGTTTATTGCAAGAAGGAACATATTTTTATGGCATGGAAATTAAATGCCGTTTGATATCCCCCTGTACTGACTGTGCCAAAGCTACTTCCCTTTTCCTTCCTATACCTGGGAGTTATTCTTCAGCATGTTTACGTAATATTCGTATTCCCTCTTGATTCCTTCCCTTATATCCATTTTTGGCTTCCAACCGGTGGCTGAAATCTTGGAATTGTCCAAAACTCTCCGAGGCGTTCCATCGGGTTTTGTGGTATCAAATACAATTTCACCCTGAAAACCTACAACATCCCGAATAATCTCAGCAAGCTCCCTTATGCTGATTTCCCTTCCGGAACCGATATTTATAAGCTCACTGCTTTCATAGTTCTGCATCAGATAAAGACATGCTTCGGCCATGTCATCCACATATAGAAATTCTCTAAGAGGCTTGCCCGTACCCCACAATTCAACGAAAGGCCGGTTTTCAAGCTTCGCTTTGTGGAATTTTATCATCATGGACGGGATAACATGGGAGTTGTATTCATCAAACCTGTCATTGATGCCGTATAGGTTGGCAGGCATTACCGAAATATAACGGGTGCCATATTGCTTGTTGTAAGACTGGCACATTTTGATACCCGATATTTTAGCCAGGGCGTAAGCTTCATTGGTAGGTTCCAGCGGGCCGGTAAGCAGGTATTCTTCTTTAATCGGTTGTGGGCATAATTTCGGATAAATGCATGCACTTCCAAGGAACATCAGCTTTTTCACTTTATTCTTAAAAGCGCTGCGAATCACATTGCATTCAATGAGCATGTTCTCCATGATGAAATCCGCAGGGTAAGTATCGTTTGCATGAATTCCTCCTACTTTTGCGGCAGCCAGAAACACATATTCCGGTTTTTCCTCTTCAAAGAATTTTTCGCATTCTGCCTGATTGGTTAAATCCAGTTCCTTATGTGTCCTCCGGATAATGTTCTCATATCCGTTTTGCTGAAGGCATCTGACAATGGCTGAACCAACCATTCCGGTATGTCCAGCCACATATATCCTACTGTTTTTTTCCATATAACCCCCTCCTTAATCCAATTGGTAGTGTCAAAAGTTTTGATATGCTTTTGACCTCTAACCCTTGGTTTTACTTGCTTTTATATTATTAAGGGTTTTACCCTCATTTAACTGGAAATTAAGAATGTATAGAAAGGCAAAGGTACTTGCCCTTTTTTTGGTATAATGTTGTTGCTGGACAACCCCCAAAGAAAGGAGTTAAGTACCTTTGAACAACATTATAACAGTTTTACTACTATACATTCAAATACAAGCTAAAATTATCATTTACCTCATGTGTGCACTCTTTAGTAAAGGATCCGTCCGCAAGTACTACGATGAGCCTGTTAGGAAGCCTTACCGCAAGCTTGTGGTGGATACCATGCCGATTATTGAGACACTTGAGAAGCTTGATTATAAGCAGCTTATTTCAAATCATCTCAAGGAAACCGGTAAGCTTATAACCCCTATTACAAGGAGAAAAGCTTCTACAGTCCCTGATACTATGGCCTGCCCAAGATGTGGAGCTCCTCATGAATACCTTTACGACAATACCGGTGGTAAAGGCCAGTACTTATGCAAAGTCTGCAAGTGCACTTTCAACAAGAAAAACCGTTACCTAAAAAATCTCATCTTCCTCTGCCCCCACTGTGGAAGGACACTGGAACTTAAGAAAGAGCGTAAGGACTTCAACGTACATAAGTGCACCAACTCCAAGTGCCCCTATTACCTTGACAGGCTCAATTCCATGTCCGAGGAAGACAAGCAGCGCTACAAGTCTTCTCCACATGATTTCAAGCTCCATTACATCTACAGGGAGTTTGATATTGACTTTGAGCCTTTGGTAAGAAAGCCTTCCCAGCCTCCGAGTGTAGATATATCAAGGCTTTATGTCTCTCCTCACGTCCTGGGGCTGATACTTACATACCATGTCAATTTTGGCCTTTCTACCCGGATGACAGCTGCCCTTATGCGTGAAGTACATGGTGTAAGTGTTTCTCATCAGTCGGTATCAAATTATGCCGATGCTGTTGCCACAAACATTAAACCCTTCATTGACAACTACAAGTATGATCTCTCAGATTCCATCTGCGGGGATGAGACGTACATAAAGGTTCTGGGCAAATGGCATTACGTATTCTTTATATTCGACGCAGTAAAGAAGATTATCCTCTCATACCCCGTCTCTGCCAACCGTGATGTTAAAGCTGCAATTTATGCTCTTGACGAAGCATTGTCCAAGTTCGATAAGCTTCCTGAGGATCTTACCCTGATCTTTGACGGGAACCCTATTTACATGCTTGCTCAACACTATTTCGCCCAGTACGGCATCCACTTTGACATAAAGCAGGTAATCGGTCTTACCAACGACGACCCTATCTCCGAAGAATACAGGCCTTTAAAGCAGATCATCGAAAGGTTAAACCGCACCTTCAAGGGAAACTACAGACCCACCAACGGTTTTAACAACTATGCAGGTTCAGTATCCTTCCTTACACTGTTTGTAGCCTACTTCAACTTCCTAAGGCCTCATTCCTCTCTGGAAGGCAGGGTGCCGGTGGTCTTAGAAGAGCTCAAAGACCGGCCTAATATGCCTGCCAGGTGGGTTACACTCATTAAAATGTCCCAAGAATACATCAAAGCCCAACAATCTGCTTAAGGAACGAAATTCATCCTCTTATTTTTGTAGCATAGCATAGCAAAACAGTCGCCGCCGAACCTGTGGAGTTTGTGGGTAACCCGCTGATTTGAGGGGTGTGGGTAACTTGTGTGATAAAGTGTTGGCAACACGCTTTTCGTTGCCAATGCTTTATCCACTTGTTATCCATGCCTCGGGCGGGTTATCCATCAAATCCACAGGTATTATATTCCCATGGTTTTTCTTGTTGCTTATTTGGTTTCCAATGTGCATATTTGGTAAATACTCTCATTTCTGGCGTCAAAATTTTATTCTTTCATAGAACTTTTGACACTACCATCCAATTTTACTCCCGCAGCCTCAAGATCGCTTTTCACCATCATAGCAACCAATTCTTCAAAGGACACCCTGGGTTTCCAGCCCAGCTTGTTTTTTGCCTTCGTGGGATCTCCCAAAAGCAAATCTACTTCTGCTGGCCTGAAAAACTCACTGCTCACCCTGACCAGTTCCCTACCGGTATCCTTATCAACACCCTTTTCATCCAGACCTTTTCCTGTCCAGATCAGGTTGATCCCGACATTCCTGAATGCCAGTTCGCAGAATTCCCTTACTGTATGTGTTTCTCCGGTTGCAACCACATAGTCGTCGGGTCTGTCTTGCTGGAGTATCATCCACATGGCTTCTACGTAATCTCCTGCATATCCCCAATCCCTTTTTGCATCCAGATTGCCGAGGTACAAACACTCGGAGTTTCCCTTCAGAATGTCGGCAATTCCGGTGGTAATTTTCCTGGTAACAAAATTTTTCCCTCTTCTGGGGGATTCGTGATTAAAGAGAATTCCGTTGCAAGCAAATAAATTATAAGATTCTCTATAGTTTACCGTTATCCAGTATGCATACAGCTTACTTACTGCGTAAGGGCTTCTCGGGTAAAAAGGTGTGTTTTCATTCTGCGGTATCTCCCTTACCTTCCCAAACAGTTCGCTGGAGGAAGCCTGGTAAAATTTAATGTCCGGGTTCACGTCCCGGATGGCATCTAACAACATGACTGTTCCGATAGCATTTACATCTGCAGTAAATTTCGGCATATCAAAAGAAACTTTCACATGGCTTTGTGCTGCCAGATTATACACCTCGGTGGGTTCAATCTTATACAGCAATCTACTCAGGCTGCCTGCATCGGTCATATCACCATAATGCAAAGTCACCCTTTTCGGCTCATCGAGCAGGTGGCGGATCCTTTCTGTATTATCTGTACTGTTTCTTCTGATAAGTCCATGAACTTCATATCCTTTTTCCAATAAAAATTCCGCCAGATAAGAACCATCCTGTCCGGTGATTCCTGTAATTAACGCTTTGCTCATTCGCATACCCTCCTATGGTATAAATGATTCTCTTTTTTTGCTTCCGTTCCATTTCTAAATGCTCTGCTACAAGCCTGGGCATGTAAGATAGTTTAAAACTGGCCTTGATACAATAATATGCAAACAGATTATGTAATGTTACATTCACATAACTCAAAGGAAGTGATAGCAAATCAGAACCCGTTAAGAATGATAACAGAGTATGCAACATTCTATGAAACAGTGAATATGATTTATATATATGGTAAAACGGAAGTATGGCCTGATTCGGCAGAAAAGGCCTACTCCCCTTTACCGTTGCATTTTTATAAAAGATGAAATATCTACTCTAAGAAAAAGAAAGGATGTGACTATTTATGCCGACAGTATCGGTTGGTATTCCCGATACAACGTTTGTATCTTCTTCTCAACCGACACAGAATTTTTCGTTTTACCCACTGATGTATGTGGGTAATGAGCCATCTTTTTCAGATTCTATCGGCCTAATGGAAATCGATTTGTCATCTATACCGGTAACCAATGTCGATAGTGCTGTGCTGCAACTGGCCGTAATTGTGAAAACCGGTACAGAGTCAAGCCCTATCGTTGTAAACAGAGTGACCAGTCCGTTTGATGCCAGCACTGTAACTTATAATACTCTGCCATCCTTTACGCCCACAGCTTCACAAATAAATGTGGAAACATCGGATCTGTATACGATTGTGGAAATTGATATCACAGAGCTTGTGAACCAATGGCTCAACGGAACTTATCCCAATTTCGGAATAGCATTGACCAATCCTGATGGGGTAACCTTAGTTCAGTTTGCTACAAATAATATAGTATATGAACCATATTTCCCGAGGCTGGTGATCACCTATTCGGATACTCCGACTCCTCCTTCGGATAACCCCTATGGGTATATCTATAACACCGGCAATCAGACGGTTGCAGTAAATGATTCCATTGCTTTTAGCAACAATGGTGCTTTGCTTGGGATCAGCCATGATACGAACACTGCTCCTATTATCATTGAGACTCCTGGAGTCTATGCAGTCTGGTATACTGTAACCGGAGCAGAGGCTAATCAATTTACTCTGTACCAGAACAACAATCCTGTACCAGGAAGCACTTATGGAACCAGCACGACTAATAACGGTTATACCGGAATGGTTATAATTAATGCAGCCGCTGGCGATCAAATAACCCTGAGGAATCATACCAGCGCTGGCCCGGTTACCCTTGATAATGCAGCAGGAGGAACAGAAACCGGAGTTAGTGCTTCCATCATGATTTTAAGAATTGGTGCACCTGTATCTACTGATCCACAGCTTGATGCTGTAAACAATGCCCAGGATATCACGCAAATGCGGGCAGCAATTACCGATCCTGCCCTTGGTTTGAATCTTGATGGCTTTAATTCCCTGAGTACGGCAGCCCAGGATATAGTGCTGCAATCCTTGTTGACAAACCGTCCTGATTTGGGATATCCATCGGTGTCCAGCTTGCAGGAAGCCCTGGACATGGCGGTAAATGAAGTGGTGGATCCCGAAAACATCCGTGTAAGAGCTGGTAGTGTGGGAGGAAACGGAAGCATCGCACACCCCTTTGGAACCATTACCGAAGGTATTAATGCGGTAGTCCCCGGTGGAACAGTTCATATAGAAGCCGGAACTTATCCCATTACAACCCAGATCAACCTGAACAAAGCAGGAGTAACCCTGCTCGGCGAACCGGGTGCGGAGCTAATCCTGCAGGGAGACTTCATTGCCATGTTGATTACGGGCAGCGGCGCAACCGTTCAGGGATTAACCATGACCAGCGATGTTCCTTATCCTAAAGAATTTATCCAAATAGGCGCACCTAATGTAAGGCTTATCGGAAATACCATTTTCGGACCTACGCAGCCACCGCCAATGGATAACTGGGTTGTGAACAGGGCTGTTGTATCGCAGGTAAATACCGTAAACGTTCTTTTAGAAGAAAATACCTTCTACTCCCTGAGAACCGGAATGTATATCAATCCAGGTACAACCGGCGCCATCAATAACAACGTTGTTTATAACACGAAAGGCGGATTCCTTGTGGATGGAGCACTTACTACATTCTTCGGGAACTCCTGGGGAACGCCTCCCAATGAATTCGATATTGTTCTCCTAGCCGGAACTACAATGGGACCGCCGTATGATAACCTTGCACAATTATCTCAGGATAATGACAATGCAACCATCTCAGACCAGAGATAATCGATATCGGGTTGCCCTATCCACTAGGGCAACCCGCTTTTTTGCTCTTTAGCACATATTTTGCCGGAATTATTCAAGAACAGAAGGTTAAATTTTTACTCTATTGCAGAATTCCAGCGGCAAACCATCAGCATACAGGTGTGATGTATCGGAAAGCGTCAAACAATATGGTGCAGTTATACCGTTCTCCGTGTTCATAAATTCAAGAATAGTAACCGATGAATGATTTAAACCAAAAGAAGACCAGAATATAATGGGATGAATGGCAAGAAGATATGAAATCCATACACTGCCAAAACCGCTATGACAAAATACCGCTACTCTCTCATCACTAGGACGAAGAATTCTATACAGAGTTCCTTCCCGTTTGTATCCCAGCATTTCTGTAAATTTATCGGACTCTCGTTGTATTCTTGCATACCCTTCACGGGCTTTTGTACGGCAAAAAGGATCTGCCTCATACCAACGCTCACCCAAAGCAAGAACCTCCGGAGCTTTGTATCTTACCTTTGGCACATTAAAACTCCATTCAATCTTGTCACCGAAGCTTTCATCGTTACATGCAAATTCTTGCCATGCCAAAGATTCACTGGTCCACTCAGCTACTTCCGGCTTTATTTTCAGCAAATCACATGTGGGCTGTGCCGTTTGTCTGGCACGTATCATAGGTGAAACAAAAATTCTGTCAAGGCCATGTACCGCCAATCTTTTGGCCAGCGCCTTTGCTTGTAAAATCCCCTTTTCAGTTAGTGAATCGGGATTGTATATGGGATCGCCGTGGCGTATTATATATAAGAGCATTCAGCTTACTCCTTTTCTAAAGATGGATAAATATTTTGTTCTAGTTAATTTTGCTTTCATAAATTCAAAGAGTTTTTGAACGGTAGTCTTACCTAAGTTTGATTGTATCAGCTTTTACGAAATATGACAACCTTAATGGCTAAATACTGCTTTCTCCATGATACTTAATGATTGCAGTTATTAATTTAAGTGTTACCCGGTGATATTTCCGCTCTGACGGAACTGCAAATTTTTTTCATTCCGGCTCTTTCATAGAATCTTTGTGCTCTTTTATTCTTATCTCCCGAGCATAAAGATGGTGGATTTTCAGAATCATGAAGTATTGAATGAAAAGCCTTTAAAAGCATTACATTTCCAAATCCACGATTTTGATATTCTTTTTTTACTGCCACATACTCGATACTGCCATCGTTATGGCTATACAACCCCACTGCCTTATCTCCATTGAAAAAAACTTCACAGCGCGCTTTATCTCTTGATTGTAATGATTTATTTATCCAGTCTTTTTCTCTTGCAAAAGAACCGGGAGCATCCAAAAAAGGGGTGAATGCTGATTCCAATATATCAATACAGTCATCCAGCATTTCAACAGAATATAACTTACTGGATAAGCCTTTTAAGTCAAGTTCTTTATTTATTGCATTGCGTGGCATGATGTATTCTGAAAAATAATAAGGCTCCCCTGCAATAGGCAATAGCTTAAATAGCTCATCACATTGCACGTTGCCATGTATTTGAGAGTACCAAAGCATAATCCTGTTCTTTTTATTTGCTTCACAAATTTGATTTATCATTTTCGCCAAAGCTTGAAATTCTGTATTTTCAGGAGCATTTTCAAAAATCAGCTTGAAGCGCAATGAATTACCGTATACAAACGCTTTTATGATACCATGATTTCCAGTTTGCCCTTCCAAAGCTAATTTGTAAAGCGTAGCGTAATTGCTTGCATTATATAGATGTGTATCTCGTTCAATTAATTCTAGTAAGATATTATCATGATCCGAATCATCTGTAATATCAGTTATTTTCATCGATATCCCCCTACAGTACTTATAGCTGGCTCATGTTGCAAAAAGGCCCATAAGCTTGCAAAACAATAAAGCGATCTTACCGGAACAGCCTCCATCAAACGAGTTTTGTCCCTTTAAAAACTAATTATTAGAATGATTATATCACAAATTTTCCCGGATAGTCCGGCTTGCATTTACAATAAAAGGGAGAAATTCGTATAACCGACCACATCTGCGACGCCTTTGGCATCAAAATAAACCTGTATACTTTGCAAAGCAAAATTGCTCGGACATACTTAATGAATATTTGCATTTTCTTAAGAAAAGTATTTGAAGTATTTGCTCTGATCGGTTATTGGACATAAAAATACCTCCTAAGCAGATTTTTCTCATTTCCCTTGTCTACTTAAGAGGTATCATATCCCCTTCACATTAGGTAAGTAGCTTTTTATTGATCATACCTTCCTCACCGGCCTGATATACTTCCAAAACTGCTCTGGATCATGATAAAAGTAAATCATTCTACCGGGGGAAGTGTCCAGGCAATATCCGGTGCCTGTGAAATCAAAAGCTGCCATTGCCTTTTCCATCTTTTCTTCCACACTGCGGTTTTCCTGCTCATAATCGAAAGGCCCATGTTCAAAGACAATATACTCGGCTTCGGGCACATCCATCATAATCATTTGTGGCGGTACTTCACCGTTATAATCAATTGGAAGACGTACACCATAACACTCTATACGTGGAATACCCCAATCACAGAGTCTACCGCTCGGGTCAATTATGTACGCCATAATCTGACCGCTGCCGCTGTTAGGTTCGCTCCCTCCGTAGTCATCCAATTTGCCTTTGATACTGTCAAGTAAGCCGCAAATTGTTTCGCAGTCCTGCCCCGGGATAAGGCTTTGCTTTTGCCAAAAATCCCAATACCCATTACTCTCATAGTTTCTAATGTGCAAAAATTTGTGTGCGGGAATGGTAACAAAATAGATTTTAATATCATCTGCAGATTTCACCATACCAATCTCTCCCAATCCGAAAAAATAGCGGTCGAAAGGGTTTATTTTTGTACGAAGGACGACAGGCATAGGGTTTTTTCGATATTCACTCGGAGCCACACCATATATTCCCTTAAAAGCTCTGGTGAAGGCTTCATGGGATGAAAAACCGTAATCAAAAGCAATATCCAGAATACTTTTTTCACTATCCCGAACTTCTTTCAGCGCAAAGGCTAATTTTCTATTCCGCAGATAATCCTTAAATTGCATGCCCGTTATTTCCTTAAATTTTCTCGTAGTATGAAATTCGGAATAACCCAGGTTGCGTGAAAGAAAGCGCAGCGTTATTGCTTCACAGTTGCGGTTTTTAATACACTCGTCAATTTCATCAACAATCACTTTGATTTGCTTATGCCACTCGTACATTCATCTTTTCACCTCATTTCAACCACTCTATAGTCATTATAAGATAAAGGAAATGGCATTGCTTGATTTTACTTGCGGAAAATAGAGGATATGCTTTAGCTTTTGACTCGCCCAATATAAATCTCAACGCTTACACAACATCAAGCATTAAGTGCAAATAAGGAAATTGCTCTGCCTTATATAATATCTACATCAACATAAATGACAATTCAAGCGCTTTGGCTCTAATCAAACACCAGCCTTATCCTATCGTAATAACGGAGGATTCAACCAGAAATATTGGACTTAATAACCACTTCTCCAGCTTTTTTGAATGTCACTCTTCCAGCTACCCCATCTTCATTTCTGCAAATTGCTTATAAACTCTTTGCTTATCCGTCAGCAACTCAGCCGCAAACGCTCTCTCTTAGCTTTTTTAACAATAAGGCTTCCCCCGCAAAGAATAATATTCTAGCGAAAAGAAACTCAAGTATTTCCCTAGCTTATAACAACTTATGAAGACACTATGTATTTATGCCGCTTAATATCCGATGGACAGCTTCCAATACATTTTCAGCGGTGAAATATGGCTCTACGTCTTTCCATGTATGCCTGTATTCATTAAGGCTTCCTTTTCCCACACCAGTCAAGACAAGAATACCTTTTGCGCCAATATTTTTTGCCAGTATCATGTCGGACATGCCCATATCTCCAATAACATATGAGCCTTTGACATCAATTTCAAACTCTTTGCATGCAGCGTCTATCATACCTGTAAGAGGTTTTTTACAGTTGCAGTTATCGGAACTAGTATGGGGACAGCAATAGACCGCATCAAAATAAGCATTATGATTTTTTAGTTCCTCTTTCAATGAGTTAAGTTTTTCGTTGTATTGGTCCCATGTGAGTTCACCTTTTGATATGTGCGACTGATTGGTTATACCTATCACAAGTATATCGTTGTCGTTTAATTTTTTAATTGCTTCGATGGAAAAAGGATAGAAGTCCAATGACCTTATGTCGTCAGTTCCCTTACCGCCGAGCGTACCTTGAAAATCAATAAAAGCAGCTTTTTTCATGGCCATCCTCCAAAATTTTTCAATGGACCTCAATAATTCATACGCAGAGCATACATTTTTCACCCGTCGGACGATGTCTTAAGTTATTATTTTATATGTCATTCCATGTTCCCGATGCCCTTTACCCTGCAGGCAACTGCACATTCCAGAGTACCTTTAATCATCAAATAATTTATATAAACTTTTATCCCTATGTTTTCTGATCAATTCATTCACTGACTGCTTTAATGGAGGACTAATATTCTCTGGAACATTGTCTATATCAAAAAACCTGACGTCTTTACATTCACTTTCATCAATTTTGATACAACCCCTATAATTTTTTGAAACAAATACTATATCAACAATATAAACTTCGTCTCCGTTAGGATAGATATAATGTAAATCCTCCCCTGAAAATACTCCAAACAATTTTAAATCAGAAACTATTAATCCTGTCTCTTCGAAAACCTCTCTTATTGCTGCATCTGCAACTTTCTCACCCAACTCAACTACTCCTCCAGGAAACCCCCAGCAATTATTATCCTTTCTTAGTTGCATTAACACCCTATTATCACCATCAAGTACAATAGTACTAGCTCCACATACAAGAAGAGGTTTGTTTCCGATAAGGCTACGCATATTCTTTATATAATTATTCACTGTATTTCCCCCTGTTTTTTATTATTCATCGTGATTAGCATTTTAAGATTTCGTAGAACTAAATCATTCCCGTACATGTTCACATTAACACTTAGATCTCAATCTTTATGCGAACATGTTCATAAAATCACTTATCTAATTACAGTTTCCGTATTTCATATCCCATCAAATAATCCAACAGGTTCTTTATAGCAGAAATATCATCGCTGATAACATGTGGATATATCTCTGTTGACTTAGAGTTTGAGCTTTCA
Source organism: Clostridium thermosuccinogenes (assembly GCF_002896855.1). Lineage (NCBI taxonomy): Bacteria > Bacillati > Bacillota > Clostridia > Eubacteriales > Clostridiaceae > Clostridium > Clostridium thermosuccinogenes. The sequence continues at coordinate 3,655,659 of NZ_CP021850.1, forward strand.
GTCATGTTTGAATATCGAAGATCCATATCTGCTTCCGGAAAGTGTAAAAAGTGAATGAACTATCAATTATAACTATTCTATTTTAGATTATTCGACGAAAGCTTGGAAATTCCTTCAAAAAAAGTGCCTGCATCTAAAACTTTCAATACAACGATATGAATTATATAGCTAATGTAACTAGATTATAACCAATAAAATCTGAAAATATCAGATACCGATAGCATACATCAAAAGTCAGCAAATTTCCCATCCTTACAAACTAGGTTTTGAAGCATCCAACTAAATGAGTAATTATTCCGATAGAATCTATGCACATACCAGATTGCCTATATAAACAGGAGTTTAGCTACAAACTTTGAAGTGCTGCATTATATGTCATCTAAGTCGTATATCCTGAATGCCTCGAAGCTTGGAATCCCTGCTCCGCAATTAATACATCTATTATGAGTAAGCTTTGCAACAACAGAAGCAATTGCAAACAACCCTCCCATTGCTATACCCAACAAACAACAATAGCTAAAACAAAAAGTCACACAAACTGTGTGACCTTCTGCTACCTAAATAATCTTTTCATAATAAACCACGTCCAGCATCCTGCCGAACTTCATACCTACTTCCCTGAGATGCCCGCATTTCTCATATCCGTTTTTCTCAAACAGCCGTATGCTGGCAGTATTCTCACCACATATTACAGCGATAAGTGAATGTATTCCATTTTTAGCCGCCAGGTTTTCCAAATGCCGGAGCGCTGCGCTTCCAATCCCCAGGCCCGCATGGTCGTGCCTGATATATATGGTAACCTCGGCCGTGATATCATAAGCCTCCCGCTTTTTAAACGGGCAGAGGATGCAATATCCGCATATGTCCCTGTCATCAATTATGGCATATGCCTTATATTTGGGATTATCAAAAAATACGATATCTTTCATCTCATCCAGGCCTATCGGCTCTATATGGAAAGTAGCCGTGCTGTTGGAGACGTAGTAATTGTATATCTCCAACAGTGCCGGCAGATGCTCTTCTTTTACTTCTTCAAACCTTATATCATGCATTTCGGATTAACTCCAGATTGTTATATATTTTCGATTTATACTCAGTTATTTTTGATTCCTTTTAAGATTCTTCCTCTTAGCCACGGAGTAGCCAAAAAATCCCAGAGACTTCTCCAAGCTCCAGTACTCACCATGGGAGTAGCAGACCAGATCCGCCTTCTCCAGGCATAACTTGCCCTTTTCGTCCAGCAGGCTGTCCTCCACATCCACAGCAACAATCTCAGCTATAAACATATCATGGGTACCCAATTCAATCCTGTCTTTTACCACACACTCAAGATTGACGGGACTTTCCTTGATCAGAGGTACGTCCACCTTTGATGCTTTTTCCGCGGTAAGTTTGGTTTCCTCAAATTTATCTATGTCCCTGCCTGATTTCACCCCGCAGTAATCGGTCGCTCTTACAAGCTTTCTTGTCACGAGATTTATGACGAATTGTCCTTTATCCTTTATAAGATTATAGGAATAGCGCTCTTTGCGCACGGATATGGACACCATCGGAGGATCCGAATTGATGGTTCCAGCCCACGCAAGGGTTATAATATTGGGTTTGCCGTTTTCATCGGCACATGTCACCATTACCACCGGCACCGGATTAAGCAAGGTTGATGGTTTCCATTGTTGTTTAGCCATTTGCAGACACCTTCCTAACAATTACTATAAAATTATGACCTTACATATGAAAGAGTATGCATGCTTATATATTTTCACAGCCTTATGCTTCAATATGAGGATATTTGTATTCTGCTACCGCAAAGAGTCCAATTGACAAAGCCACTGCGAAAATAATCATCAATATGCCCAAAAGCAAGTATATCAGCCAATGGGGCAAATTAAGCAGCACCATGCCAACAGCTGCCGCGCTGAGAACTCCGAGTATAGCAAACGTAGCCAGCATGCCCAGAAAACCATTCATATTTGATTTCACAGCCTCTTGAGGATTTTTCCAATCCAGCTTGGGGCGTAATACATCAATCAAAAGGTTGATCGCTACCAATCCGACTGTCCCGATTACTCCCAGCAGCAATAATGCCAGCAAATGCAGGAACGAAATCCTGGTTACAAATGCAAACACAGCACCAGTCACAAGCACCCCTATAGTTTGGATAGCTATACCATGAATCAGCTTGGCTGTAACCTGCTCCTTCGGATGCACAGGTATCATCTTGGATATCCAGAACATCTGCCCTTCCCTCGATACCGATGTTGACGCGACAATGTTCATGCTGCTGGTAAAAAGCATTATCGCCAGCCCTACAAGGGATATGGGAAGTATGTAATCAGGATTTTGTATAAAGCTGAGCATTTTATCCTTATCTATTTCTTTATTTGCAAGAATGGGTATCAGCATGGCAAAAGGTGCAATAACCATTCCGGCTATGCCGTTCATAGCGTACACAGGAGTCCTGAGAAAGAGCTTCCATTCCCTCCAAAACAATGCAGAGACTGCACTTGAAGTCTTGACGTATTTTTTCCCTATCTCTTCCTTTGACAAAGCCTTGTGCTTCCTTGAAACTTCCTGTCCGGACAGCACGCTCTTGTAGAAAATCTGGTTGCCTAACCACATCAATGCTGCAAACAAGATTACAGACATACCTAAAAAGAGTGCAAGGTATCCGAGCCCTTCCAAGCCAGGCTTGGATAAAGCATAAGTGGCCCATATGCTGGGAGGAAACCTTTGTCCTATCATCTCAATTAAGTTGAACTGGCCGCTTAACAGGTTGTTGACTATCTCTTCCTCATTTACTTTTGGGAAGCTCTGCATAAAATAATTAACGCTCAGAGAAATAATTACACCGAATATTCCACCGATAACAGCCAGCAAATCCTTGCTCTTCCTGAAATTAATAAAGCGCATCAATATCATAATCAATAAGGAACCTATGATCAGCGGGATTACCGGAGCTGCAAGAAAAATCAACAATCCTTTGACCCAATACAAAAATCCCATTCTCATGCCGGCCCCATAGATCACTATTGCAGGAAGAAGCATGGGTAAAAGCGTCAGATACTCATTTATCATAATGACAGCAAACTTGCTTCCAAGCACCTGTGAAGGCTTCAGAGGCAAAGGTATCAATATGTTCAGGTCCGGCGAGAAATAAAAGGAACTCATTACATAAAGTATACCGAAAAACAGTATCAGAAACTGTCCAGCCAATACCGCCAAAGTTAACACCATTTCCGGTTTATTGACCTGTTTGCCTGCCAGAAATATTGCAAACATCAAAAATGAAATCGTCACTGTCATGAAACCCAAGCCGAGTATTACACATAAGCCTATAAGTATTGGCTCCCACAAACGCTTTTTTTCCTTTGTGAAGCGGTACTTCAGGGCGGAAATACCAAAATTAAGATTTAGGTTGATTTTTAACAAGTTAAAAAACGTTCTCATCACTCTGTCAACTCCAGAAAAATATTTTCCAGGGAATCTGCCTGATCTCCTTTTCTAAGTTCATCCATCGTACCTATCGCCACAAGTTTTCCTTTGTTGATGATAGCTAGCCGGTCGCAAAGTCTCTCCGCCACCTCGAGCACATGGGTGGAAAAAAACACGGTATTTCCTTTGTCACAGTGCTGGCGCATCAATTCTTTCAATTGATGGGCCGATTTGGGGTCAAGCCCTACCATAGGTTCATCCAAAATCCATAACGCAGGATCATGTATTATGGCCCCTATGAGGACTATCTTTTGCTTCATACCATGGGAATAGCTTTTTATCAAATCCGAAGCGGCATTTGTCAGGCCGAACATGTCGAGAAAGTATTCAATCCTCTCCTTGCGTACCTTCGAAGGAACCCGGTACACATCGGCCATAAATTTCAGATACTCCATACCGGTAAGTTTTTCATAAACATCCGGGTTATCAGGAACATAGCCTATGCTCCTTTTGACATCCAGCGGCTGTCTGCTGATGTCATATCCGTTTATAGATATGCTGCCGCTGTCAGGGTTTATAAGGCCAACCATCATCTTTATTGTTGTAGTTTTCCCTGCTCCGTTGGGTCCAAGAAATCCGAATATCTCCCCCGGACGCACATGCAGGTTCAGGTTGTCTACCGCCTTCACCGACCCTTTATTATAACCCTTTGAAAGGTTCTCTATTTTGACCACAGTCATCCTCCTGTTCCTATTGTTACTATACTAACGCTTAAGGTGATATTAACATTTTTATACATGTTCTGCAACAATCAGTGCAACATTTTGGCAATACCAGATAAAAATTTCCCATCGAGCAAGCAGATGCCCCATTATCCCCAATGTATAATATATACAAAACGAGGCCAGGTTTTAACACCTGACCTCCATGTTTTGAACAATCTTATTCTACAGGGTACTTCTCCCTCTTGACATAATGAGTATGCAAAAGCTCATGAGCTTTATGGCTTCCCGGTTTTTCAAAGTACTCTGTATAGAGCATTTGAACCTTCGGGTTTTCATGGGATTTCCTTATTGGCAGATCCCTGTCTTCTTCATATATAGCCTTTGCCCTTTCAGCTCTCAAGTCTATCCAGCTTCTGACTTCAGATGGCTGTATAGGTTGTCCTCCTCCGTTTACGCAGCCTCCCGGGCAAGCCATGATCTCAACAAAATGGTACTCTGCCTCTCCGGCTTTAATTCTATCCAGGAGGGTTCTTGCATTTTTAAGGCCATGGGCTACAGCCGCTTTTAGCTTCACACCGCCGGCTACTACCTCTGCTTCTTTTATGCCTTCAACACCCCTGACCTGAGTATACTCAATATTGTCAATGGATTTGCCTTCGAGGATTTCAGCCACTGTCCTTAAAGCTGCTTCCATAACACCACCGGTAGCTCCGAAAATTACACCGGCACCGCTGGCATCTCCCATCGGATCATCAAACTGCTCGTCAGCGGTATTGACAAAGTCTATACCAGCTTCCTTAATCATCCTTGCCAATTCCCTTGTGGTCAGAACTACGTCTACATCAGGATAGCCGCTGGAAGACAGCTCCGGTCTCTGAGCTTCATATTTCTTAGCTGTACAAGGCATTATGGATACAACAAATATCTTTGAAGGATCAATGCCCATTTTTTCAGCATAGTAGGATTTCAGCACAGCACCGAACATTTCATGGGGAGATTTACAGGATGAAAGATTATCCAGGAACTCCGGATAGAAATGTTCGCAGAACTTGATCCAACCAGGGCTGCAAGATGTTATCAGAGGGAGTTTTCCTCCGTTCTTTATCCTTTCAAGAAGCTCTGTTCCTTCTTCCATTATAGTCAAATCTGCTGCTGTGTCAGTATCAAACACTTTTTCAAAGCCCAATCTTTTGAGGGCTGCAACCATTTTTCCGGTAACCCTTGTTCCTATGGGCATTCCGAACTCTTCACCGAGGGCTACTCTAACGGCTGGCGCTGTTTGCGCAATCACATGCAAGTCCTTATTTGCAAGAGCATCCCATACCTTGTCCGTATCATCCTTTTCCCTCAATGCTCCAACAGGGCACACGTTGATGCACTGACCGCACATTGCGCAAGGTACGTCATTTAATGACTTGTTGAATACAGGTGAAACAATGGTTTTAAAACCTCTCTCATTGGTTTCAACTGCAGCAATACCCTGCACATTTTTACACATGCTGACGCAACGTCTGCAAAGAACACATTTGTTTGGATCCCTTACAACCGATGGTGAGAAATCATCCAGAGGACGGATTACGTTTTCACCTTCGAACCTCATATCCTTTACATTGAGCTTCTTAGCCAGACTCTGCAGCTCACAGTTTTCGCTTCGTACGCAAGTGAGGCATTTCTTATCATGGTTTGACAGTATAAGCTCCAGGGTTACCTTTCTTGCTTCTCTTACCGCCGGAGACTGAGTATTTACTACCAGTCCTTCGGATACAGGATATACGCATGCAGCCTGAAGGCTCCTTGCGCCTTTTATCTCCACAACACACATCCTACAGGCGCCTATTTCGTTTATATCCTTAAGGAAGCAAAGTGTAGGTATTTCTATATTGGCTTCTCTGGCTGCCTCCAATACGGTATAATGACTGGGAACCTGAATCTGCTTGTTATCTATCGTGATATTTACCATTTCCATCTCTTACACTCTCCCTCCATCAGTTAGCTTTGGCAATAGCCTTGAATGGGCATTTTTGCTCGCAAACTCCGCATTTTATGCATTTATCCTTATTGATCTTATAGGGTACTCCCTTTTGTCCACTGATAGCTCCCACAGGACACTGCTTAGCGCATATTCCGCAGCTTCTGCACTTGTCCTCAAAGACTGTATAGCTCATCAACGCTTTGCAAACTCCGGCAGGACATTTTTTATCCTTAACATGAGCGATATACTCATCCCTGAAATATCTCAGAGTACTCAAAACAGGATTGGGAGCTGTCTGTCCCAGACCGCAGAGTGCAGCAGCCTTAATGTTCTTGGCTAAGAGCTCCAGCTTTTCAATATCTCCCTCTTCGCCCTTACCGCTGGTTATCCTCTCCAGGATCTCCAGCATCCTCTTGGTACCTATACGGCACGGAGGACATTTACCACAGGATTCATCGACGGTGAACTCCAGGAAGAACTTAGCTATGTCAACCATACAGCTGTCCTCATCCATTACTATCAAACCGCCGGAACCCATCATAGCGCCAAGCTGAATCAGGGAGTCATAATCTATAGGTGTATCCAGGTGCTCTGCCGGAATACATCCGCCTGAAGGTCCACCCATCTGGGCAGCCTTGAATTTCTTGCCGTTAGGTATGCCACCACCGATGTCATAAATAACTTCTCTCAAGGTGGTTCCCATTTCTACTTCCACCAAACCGGTATGATTGATCTTTCCACCAACCGCAAAAACCTTTGTACCCTTGCTCTTCTCCGTACCTATGCTGGAGAACCATTCAGGTCCTTTCAATATGATCTGCGGTATGTTGGCATAGGTCTCAACATTGTTCAGAATTGTAGGCTTCTGCCACAAACCTTTTACAGCAGGGAACGGCGGTCTTGGCCTCGGCTCTCCTCTTTTTCCTTCTATTGATGTCATGAGAGCAGTCTCTTCACCGCAAACAAAAGCTCCTGCGCCAAGTCTGAGTTCCAGATCAAAATCGAAGCCTGTTCCTAAGATGTTTTTGCCCAGAAGTCCGTATTCCTTAGCCTGAGCAATGGCAATGTTAAGTCTCTTTACCGCTATCGGATATTCCGCTCTTACATAAATATAACCCTGGTTTGCACCAATAGCATATCCTGCGATAGCCATCGCTTCAATTACTGAGTGGGGATCTCCTTCAAGAACGCTTCTGTCCATGAATGCCCCCGGGTCTCCTTCGTCGGCATTACAGCAAACATATTTTTGCTCGTTTTGTGACTTGGAAGCAAACTCCCATTTCAAGCCGGTGGGGAAACCTGCTCCACCTCTTCCCCTGATGCCTGACCTTTTGACGATATCAATTACTTCCGCAGGGGTCATCTCCGTCAGAACTTTTTCCAGAGCCTTATATCCGTCATATGCTATATACTCGTCTATGTTTTCCGGGTTGATAACACCACAGTTTCTCAGGGCGATTCTCTTCTGCCTCTTAAAGAAATCAACGTTCTCCAGGGACTTGGTAACATCCTCAACATCTATGTCCCCTATGAGTAAGCGCTTAACCAGCCTTCCCTTCAACAGGTGCTCTTCTACTATCTCCTGGACATCCTCGACCTTGACCTGAGTATACATGCTTCCTTCAGGATATACTATAACTATAGGTCCCTGGGCGCAAAGTCCAAAACATCCTGTTCTTATCACTTTGACTTCGTTTTCCAGATTAGTTTCTTTCAGACGCGTTTCGAATTCTTTGATTATTTTTTCAGAGTTTGATGATGTACATCCGGTACCTCCACAAACCAAAACATGCGCTCTGTATATTTGCATTTCCACCCCTCCAAACTATTTTTCAGCTGCTCCTATGGTATACTCGGTGCATACTCTTCCGTTAACTATATGTTCGGCTACAATCCTGACGGCCTTCTCAGGAGTCATTTTAACGTATGTCACTTTTTCACCGTCCGGATTGATAACCTCAACTATCGGTTCAAGGCGGCAGACTCCTATGCAGCCAGTCATCACAACATTAACATTATTGATATTCCTCTTTTTGAGTTCTTCAAGGAAAGCATTCATCACAGGCCTTGCTCCGGCGGCGATACCGCATGTAGCCATACCCACAACTATTCTTATTCCGTCCTTGTTTTTTCTCATATTGATTTCATCCAGAGTCTTCCTTCTTATCTCTTCCAACTCAGCAATAGATTTCATCCAATACACCTCCAAACGTTATCTTAACGCCTTCATTTAAATACTCTTTAATCCATGCCAAAACCTCATAATGAGTTATGGGAACTTCACCAAGCTTTTGCTTTATCTCCTCTGTGCTGAACTCAAAACTGCCATTGGGGCTGGTGAGCTTAAATTCCACCTCTACCTCGGGGTTTGATGAGACCACGGTCGCGATGGTTTCTGAAATATCTCCCAGAGGAGGCCTGTCTATATGGGATAGCTTAAAACTTGCCATTAATACAGTGCCATTCCCTTTAGCGGAATCAATGCTCAAGCTTCCCGACGATCTCTCACAGGAAGCTGCCAGAAGCGGAATTCCCAGACCTACTTTTCTTGTATCTCTCGAAGTGACAAAGGGATCCATAACCCTTTTTACCAGCTCCTCGTCCATTCCTGTCCCATTATCGGCTACAGTCATTTTCAATATATCCATGCTTTTGTCAGCATCGAATGTAATATAGATACGGCTGGCTTTAGCAGTTATGGAGTTCTGAATTATATCCATAAGATGCAGCGATAAATCCCTCATTTTAACCCTCGATTAAAGCAAACTTAAGTCCGTAAATTGTGTATAATCTCATGGCATTGTTCAGCAAAATTCTGATTTTATAATGTACTGTTGCTTTTTATAATCTGCTTAAAATTTATTGTAAAAAAGATAATATAGATATGGTTTTTTATATTAGATCAATTTGTGCGATTAAACTACATATTCTTGTACTTTTCAATTATACCTTTGATATCATCCGGAACCAATTTTCCGTAAACATCATCATTAATCATCATAACTGGTGCCAAACCACAAGCGCCAATGCATCTGCATGCTTCCAGAGAGAACTTGCCGTCCTCGGTGCACTCTCCTACATCTATGCCAAGCATCTCCTTGAGCTTTTCAAGAATCAGGTTTGAACCTTTAACATAGCAGGCTGTGCCCATGCAAAGTTGAATCTTGTATTTTCCCTTGGGATTTAATGAAAACTGTGTGTAGAATGTTATGACTCCATATACTTCGCTGAGTGGTATATCTAAACCTTCAGAAATCTTTTTCTGGACGCTTAACGGCAAATAACCGTATACTTCCTGAGCTTCATGCAGAACCGGAATAAGCGCACCCTTGGTGTTCTTATACTTATCAATGATTTCCTGCAGCTTCAGCTCTCTTTCGTCAACTTGCCCACAGCAGCATTTGGTAGTACTCATTCGTTATACCCCCCTAATAATTTGGTTGTTGATAGTTTGTCAAGAAATTTGCATCAGTTGTTAAATACTTCACAATCACCGTTCATATTATATCAAATTTAATAGTAAAATACAACAGAATTTAATAATTCTGCGGATTAATATTTTCCTGAAAGCAACAAATGTATCAGCATTTCGAGCAACCACAAACGTTTATTGTATACAGAAATGCCCTATTATCTAGGGTCGGCGTATATACTTAATGAGCGCAACATAATTGTATATATTTTCCACTTGCGATTTTTTAAAGCTGTACCAGCCTTTTAGCCTCTAGGGCATATAAAAAATGCAGCTTATGCTGCATTTACTCTATTTTACTCAGATCGTAAGGTGTCTCCTGATATACATAATAGTTCAGCCAGTTGGCAAACAGCAGGTTTGCATGGGACCGCCATGAAACTATCGGGGCCTTTGAAGGATCATCACCGGGAAAATAATTCTTAGGAGGCTCTATTTCCAAGCCCTTGGCTACATCCCTGTCATACTCTGACTTCAAAGTTAGGGGATCATATTCTGAATGTCCCGTAACAAATATCTGCCTTCCCTGACGGGCGACAACTATGTATACTCCCGCTTCACTGGATTCCGACAGGATTTCCAGCCCCGGCACCCGTTCAATGTCGGCCTTCTTAACCTCGGTATGCCGTGAATGGGGAGCTTTAAAGACATCGTCAAAACCCCTCAGCAGCTTCACATTCTTTTTGCTTACCGTATGGTCAAATACACCAAACATCTTCTTGTCAAGCCGGTACTTGGGGATGCGATAGTGGTGATAAAGCCCTGCCTGAGCTCCCCAGCAGATATGGAAGGTGGAATACACATTGTGCACACTCCAGTCCATTATCTCCTTTAGCTCTTCCCAGTAATCCACCTGTTCGAAATCCATCAGCTCCACAGGGGCTCCTGTTATTATCATTCCGTCAAACTTCTGGTCCTTTATGTCGTCAAAGGTATTATAGAATTTAATTAAATACTCCTGGGGAGTATTTTTAGACACATGGGTTCTAGGATGAAGCAACACAATATCCACCTGCAGCGGTGAATTGCCAAGCAATCTGAGAATCTGAGTCTCAGTTTCTATTTTTTTCGGCATCAGATTTAGTATTGCGATTCTAAGAGGTCTAATGTCCTGGTGATAAGCCCTGAACTCGTCCATTACAAAAATGTTCTCATTATTTAGCACTTCCACAGCCGGAAGATCATTTGGTACTTTTATAGGCATTAATGCTGCCTCCCCCTTAAAAAAAATACAAAGTATTTTTAATTTTATATTTCTTGCAGAGATTTGTCAATGAAACCCTAAAGCCTTTTATAATCTTCTTTTCTTCAGCGTTTCAATCAGGCAAGGGGCACTTATCTCCTCCAGCTCCAGAAAGCTTGACCTCTCCAATATATCTCCCAGGCGGTGGGCATCTGAAGACTTGATGAAATTATGTTCCCTAAGGTGAGAATGCCTGTTCAAGAAGACCTGCAAATCGCATTCATTGGATATTTCCAGAGTTTTTATTCCAAGATAATCGGGAATAATGCCGAGGTTTGACAAAATACTGTAGGATTCCCTGTCTACATGGGCTGGGATAACCGTTCCCCCAAGCAAATCCACCTTTTCAAAAACATCGTCCACACTGAGGTCTGCGGCGGTTATCAGCAGCTTTTGAAAACATCCGGCTATGCCGTCATCCCTATCCATTATCAACTGCCTGCCAAAGACATCCTCCCTGTTATCAATATCCGGCAGGGCGGCATGAACCAGTTCCTGCATCTTAAGTGCTGATTCTACGGATGGAAACAAGCATACCAGATGCACTTCCTCTCTGGTCTCCACTTCCATGCCGGGAATCACAAGGATGCCTCTTTCCTTTGCACACATCGATACCGCCGCGCAGTTCATGGATGCATTGTGGTCTGTTACCGCAATGATGTCCAGCCCTTTCAGCCAGGCCATACCAGCTATATTATTAGGAGTCATGTCATCCTCCGCGCACGGCGACAGTGCAGTGTGAATATGCAGGTCTACGGCTGCCTTCATATTTGCCCCCTGTTTTAATATTGATTCCTGGGTTCAAACCCGTTTTGCAATAGCCTTAATGAATTTATATCCAGCGCAAAAGCGGCTTTTTACATCATCATTGATTTGCATCGTCATTGACCTTCATTTTATAAGAATCGCTCAATTAATAAAGCCAAGAAGCCCATCCCTTATAGAGATGGGGAGAAATTCACTTTCCGGCCAAAAGCTCTCTGCTCCTGAAGCACACTTCATAGGCAGTCATTTCGGTGCCCAATATCGCTATTCCTTCCTGCTTTGCCTTGTTTATGGTCGCTTCATCGGCACAAACTCCTTCCGGCAGTATAATGCAGCTTATCCCTGTAAGCAGGGCAACTGCGACTATATTGATGTGGGATTGTACAGTTATCCATGCATCTCCCGACGAAGCGTGGGACATAACCCAGCTTAGAAGGTCACAGGTATATATGCCGGATACATCCTTATCCATGCCGGCATCCTCCGTGAGAATCCTCATTCCCATTTGTACTGCGAAATCCCGTACTTTCATATCATCAATCTCCTTTTGTTTATTGGATTTTAGCACCTGGTCTTCAAATTCTTATTTTTGCTTTAAAATTTATGTTATCTGTTTTTCTTTCTTACCCTGTCCATCACTGGAGGCATCTTGTCTTCAAGCTCTATCATCTGTGCAGCAAGGTTCCTGACTTTTTCCCTGAGCTTGAATATGCAATCCGTTTCATCCGCATTTCCCCTTACGATATCCTCCGCCAGAGCCTTGCAGCTGGGTGCTCCGCATGCTCCACAATCCAGGCCAGGAAGCTCAGCATAGATATTTTTCATATTCGCCATCATCTCCATGGCTTTCTGAATATCATCATCCAGCTTCATCACAGGCCTGTGTTCAATAACCCCCAGTACGTCCACTTCATCCTTGTATTTTTCGGGGCTGTCCTTCACCACGGCATCGGCTTTCATCTCATCCAGAATCCTTTTAAACCTGTTCTTTGCCACATACAGATTTTCTACCGTCAACGGTCCTCCCAGGCAGCCTCCCGTACATGCCAAAGCTTCTATAAACTCCACATCCTCCAGCCTGTCGTCTTCAACATCGTCAAGAATTGCTATGACATTATGAATTCCATCTACTGCAAGAAATTTATCGGTTCCCAAAGCGAGGCTTTCTCCTCCCGAATTAGCCCATCGTACTCCGTCATACCCGGCCAGGTCGAAATCTTCGGCTTTTCCGGCGGCTTTATCCAGTTTGCTGAGGACTTTCAGATAAATATCCTTTATGGAAATCGCTCCATTGACATAAGAACTGGTTTTGCCATAGGGAGCCTTAATGCTGGTGACCTTTGCAGCGCACGGAGTTATAAAGAAAACTCCTATATCTTCTCCGCGAATCCCTTTATCCCTGCTGATCTTTTCCTTGGCCATTTTGGCTGTAACCTCCATAGGGGAGTCCAATCTCAATATGTTATTGATAAGGTTCGGAAACCTCACCTGTATAAGCCTGACCACCGCAGGACATGCTGAAGAAATTAGGGGTTTTTTGACATCAGTTTTCTCAAGAAGCTCCCTTGTAGCAGCGGATACAATCTCTGCCCCTTTTGCTACTTCATAAACTTCATCGAAACCGATCATTTTTAAGGCCGTAAGCAATTGCCTTCTGGTGATATTAGCTTTAAACTGCCCATACAAGGTAGGAGCCGGTATTGCAACCCTGTACTTATACGCATAAATCAGGCCGAAAGGATCACTTATCGCTTTTTTTGCATGATAAGGGCATATGCGGATGCATTCTCCGCAATCTATGCAGCGTTCGTTGATAATCCTCGCCTTGCCTTTTCTTACCCTTATCGCCTCGGTGGGGCAACGCTTTATACAGTTGGTACAACCCCTGCAACTCTCCTCATCCAGCGTTACAGAGTGAAAATATGTTCCCATGGAATCACCCCCGGGTTATAGTTGATCGGTTGTTAATTTATTAACATTCCATCCGACATTTCCCGCATATGCAAATCAACATGCATTAATCATCGAGCATTTAAGTGCCTCTATAGTCCCATCTATTTTAAATACACTATCATTGTAACTTTAGTTCCTTTTCCGACTTCTGTATCTATGATCATTTCATCCGAGTAGCGTTTCATGTTGGGAAGTCCCATTCCGGCGCCAAAACCCAGTTCCCTTACGCTGTCAGGAGCGGTAGAGTAGCCTTCCTGCATTGCCAGTTCAACGTCTTCTATCCCTGGTCCATGATCTGTTATTTCTACTACAATTTTTTCCGGGCTAATATCTATATCGGCAGTCCCGCCGCCGGCATGAATTACAGCATTTATTTCCGCTTCATACATGGATACCGTAGTCTTCTTTATCAGCGCGGGACTAATACCCAGCTGGCTGAGGACTTTCTTTACATTGCTGGAAGCCTCTCCTGCAAGGGAAAAGTCGTCTGCAGGTATGTCATAATGAAGTTTTAGTGAAGCTCCGCTCAATCCCATGCACCTCTTCCTGTAAGACCTGCACTGTAGAGCTTTCCGCAGGCAATAAACATGGGCAGCTTCGTTGTCAAAACCGAAATCCCTTTTTCTTTGGCAAGGTCTATGATGTTCTCTCCGGGATTCTTACCTCTTACAAACACAACCACCTTTATGTCCATCATCTCAGCAGTGCGTATTACCTGAGGATTTACCAGGCCTGTCAGCAGGAGGACGCTGTCCTTCACATAAGCCATGACATCACTCATCAAATCCGAGCCGCAGGCTGACTTGATGTCTATATCGAGATTTTCTTCGCATGATAGAATTTCTGCATCAAGAATGCCGATTACTTCCCTGAGCTTCATAGAACACCTCAACTTTATTCCGGAATGCTGTGAAAAGTTTCATGCCTATATCTTCCAGATGTGAAAAAATAAAATATATTTAATTTTCATTATATAGCATTTATAAGCAGTACACAACAACATAAATTACCGGTCTTTTGAAAAAATCATCATCCAATTATTCCTCATGTCGTTTACCGCACCAATTCCAAGTACTTTTGCTAAACATACTGCCGAATAATTTATGAGCCTGAGAAAATAATAATAAAGAAATAATATTCAAGGAGGGAAACTGAATGCGGGTTAAAAAGATGGACCATCCCAACCATTCTATTAAATGTGTGGTTAACACTTGCCATTACTATACCAGCGGTGATTACTGCGCAGCTGAGCAAATAGAAGTACAGCCAAGGAATGCGGCTGACTCACAGGATACCGACTGCGCTACTTTCTTACCGGAAAAATAATGCAATAGATATAAGATATTTACAAAGGGGTGGTTAGCCACCCCTTTTATGCCAGATTGAACCCGCCGGCACAAAAGCCAATGCCTCACATGCCGTAAAAAACACTGCCACCGATGAATTCCCGTATTATCGAATTATTGGGTATCTCCTTATGGTCAATGGGCAGGAAATTCCCCAAAAATTCCAGAAGCCTTTTTGCCTCCGAATACTCCCTGCAGGATCTGTCGATTTTGCTGAGCAGGGGCTCGGCAAAGACCTTTAGCACACCCAACTCATAAATCAGCGATGAGTTGAACATTACATCCGCTTCCTCCTGGAAGGGGAATATGTTCCTGGTTTCACCCCTTCTTACCGAAGGCCACCGTTTGATAGTGTCCTCGGCAGAACTGGCTCTGAACTGGTAATCCCTTACGATCCTTCTTATAAACCTCGCATCCGTCGTAGGTATCCTGTTATGATCGTCAATATTCATGGAGGTTAATGCGCTCACATATATTTTGAATTTGTCCTCCCTTTTTATCGTGGATGTGAGCTTCTCATTGAGGCCATGGATACCTTCTATAATCAATATCTGATCTTCTTCGATTTTCAATTTTCTCCCGACGTTCCCTCTTCTCCCAGTGGGAAAATCAAAGATGGGGACTTCCACCTCCAGACCGCTTATAAGGCTGGCCAGGTGCAGATTGAACAGCTCCACGTCAATGGATTCCAAGGCTTCAAAATCCAATTCTCCTTTCTCGTCCCTGGGAGTATGCTCCCTGTCCACAAAATAATCGTCCAGGGATATGGTAACCGGTCTTACACCATTGACCCTCAGCTGGATTGACAGCCTCTGGGCGAAGGTTGTCTTACCTGATGAGGACGGACCGGAAATCAGCACGACTCGTTTTTTATGGCTGCTCCCGGTAATCATGTCGGCAATCTGAGCTATCTTCTTTTCATGTATGGCCTCGGAGACTCTGATAAGGTCGCCAATCCGGCCTGACGCCACAATATTGTTTAGCTCTCCCACCGTATCAACGCCCAGAATGCGGCCCCACCTTGTATATTCCGAGAACACATTAAACAACTTCTTCTGCTCTTCAAACTCAGGAAGAACATCCGGATTCGACTTTTCAGGGAAAAGCATTATAAGGCCCGGAGGATAGTACTTGAGGGAGAATACCTTCAAATACCCTGTATCGGGAACCATGTATCCGTAAAAATAATCATCCAGGTCATCGCACCTGTACATGGTGACATAGGGCTTCTTTCTGTGCTCTATAATCTGGAAGCGGTCCATCCTGTTATTTTTAATAAAAATTTCTCTGGCTTCATCTATGGGAACTTCCCGTTTGATAAAAGGAATTTTTGCTTCCACCAGCTCTGCCATACGCTGCTCCAGCCTTTTCACCTCATCGGAAGTCAGTTCTTTTTTTCCGATTATCTCACAATATATCCCTTTACTAATGGAATGGTCGATTATTACTTTTCTGTCGGGAAAAAGGTCATGAGCAGCCTTTATCAATAAAAAGTGCAGGCTTCTCCTGTAAATGCGCATTCCGTCTTCGTCGGTCAAATCGATGAATTCGACGCTGCAGGGTTCTTCCAGCCTATATGTCAGTTCCTTTATATCATTATCCACTTTTGCCGCCACAATGAGCGCTCTGTATTCATTTGCAAAATCCTTGCTCAGATCAAGCAGCATGGTTCCTTCAGGAACATCTATTTTCCTTCCGTCTGCTAAGGTTATCTTTATCAATTTCAAATCGCCCTCTTTCACAATCTATGCGTCCATGCAAATCGGAATTTGCGGTAGTTATAGTTATTGCTTCTCTTATTTTATTCTATGCATGAAACACAAATTCCTTCATACCCAACTCAGTACGCTTTTAATCAAAGCCACTGTTAATTGACAGAACCCATGGCTATAATATAAAATGTTTAAGTGCCTTAAGAATCATTAAAATGCAAAACAAGTTGGATTCATGCAAAGGATGATGGCCATGCCGTCCCTTTTTGCACAATCTATACGTCCATTGCCGGTTGATTTACTCCACAAGCAAAACAGTTTATTAACGACGCAGCGGAACTCTGACAGATATCCGTCATGCAGTCATAACTAAGAAGCAAAAAACCGGTATTTATATATTATAGCATAAAGTTTCAAATTGCTTATGACATAAAACAGGCACCGAATAATCGATAGGGTATAAAAAATAATATTTAGCAGATAGACTATATGAAATAGCCATGGAAAGAGGATTAGAAATGCAGGATTTAAAAGAAAAGATATCCAACGAAGTAGCAAGAAGAAGAACATTCGCCATAATATCCCATCCCGACGCCGGTAAAACCACCATGACGGAAAAGCTTCTTCTGTATGGGGGAGCAATAAGGCTGGCAGGCTCGGTCAAGGCAAGAAAAGCCGCCAAACATGCCGTATCCGACTGGATGGAAATCGAAAAGCAAAGAGGTATATCCGTTACCTCCAGTGTTCTTCAGTTCGAATATAACAATTTTTGTATAAACATTCTTGACACCCCGGGACACCAGGATTTCAGCGAAGATACCTACCGGACGCTCATAGCGGCCGACAGTGCCGTCATGCTTATTGACGGGGCAAAGGGCGTTGAGGAACAGACAATAAAGCTCTTTCATGTATGTAAAATGAGGGGAATTCCCATATTTACCTTCATCAACAAGATGGACAGGGCGAGCAAGGACCCTTTTGAATTGATGGAAGAAATAGAAAGAGTGCTGGGCATACGCTCATATCCTATGAACTGGCCGATTGGAACAGACGGCGATTTCAAAGGCGTCTACAACAGAAAGCTGTCCCAGATTGAGCTTTTTAACGGCGGAAATCACGGTCAGACCGCGGTATCTTCCTTAAAGGGACAAGTGGACGACCCGGTATTTGCTGATCTGCTGGGCAAGCATTATCATGACCGGCTCTGTGAGGAAATCGAGCTTCTCGACATGGCCGGAGATGAATTTGACAGGGAAAAGGTCATGCATGGGGAGTTGACTCCGATATTTTTCGGAAGCGCCATGACCAATTTTGGGGTACAGCCGTTCCTTGAAGAGTTTCTCAATCTCGCTCCGCCTCCGGGAATAAGGACATGCGCCAAAGGTGAAATCGACCCCGAAAGCGAGAAGTTTTTCGGTTTCGTGTTCAAGATCCAGGCTAATATGAATCCCACCCACAGGGACAGGATAGCTTTCATCAGGATATGCTCAGGCCGTTTCACCCGCGGTATGGAGGTTTTCCATGTGCAGGCCGGAAAAAAAGTAAGGCTGTCACAGCCGCAGCAGTTCATGGCCCAGGAACGAACCATAGTAGAGGAAGCCTATCCCGGAGATATCATAGGAGTTTTTGATCCCGGCATATTCAGCCTGGGCGATACTCTGACCGAAGGCGACCCCAATATCAAATTCGACGGTATACCCATATTCCCGGCAGAAAATTTCGCCAGGGTTACACCGGCGGACTCCATGAAGCGAAAACAGTTTGTCAAGGGAATAGAGCAGCTTTCCCAGGAAGGCGCAGTGCAGGTGTTCAAGCAGGTGGATATCGGCATAGAATCCTTGATCGTAGGAGTTGTTGGAGCCCTCCAGCTGGAAGTTTTGGAGCACCGGCTGAAGCATGAGTACGGAGTTGACCTTCGCATTCAGCATCTTTCCTACAGATTCGCCCGCTGGATAGAAGGAAATGTTGACCCGAAAACCCTTAATTTGACCAGTTCCACCATGATAGTCCGCGACAAGCATGAAAGGTATGTGCTGCTGTTTGAAAACGAATGGTCCATCAACTGGGCTCTGGAAAAAAACAAGAATTTAAATCTCACAGACATAGCAAACGCCGGAAACTCATAATTTCCGGCGTTTTAAAATTTATTCTGCAACCCAGTTCCTTGACCTTTCCACAGCTCTTTTCCACCTGGCATACTTGTCTTCCCTGGTCTTTTCATCCATTGCAGGCATAAAGGTCTTGCCTTCGGCGAACTCCTTTCGGATATCCAGCTTATCCTTCCATATTCCCACAGCAAGACCGGCAAGGTGGGCCGCACCCAGGGCGGTGGTTTCCGTCACGGCGGGTCGGTTTACCGGGATACCTAAAATATCAGCCTGGAACTGCATGCAAAACGGACTTACGCTCACTCCCCCGTCCACCTGCAGCACCTTCACCTCCGTGCCGGCATCGGCTTTCATGGCTTCAAACACATCCCTGCTTTGAAAAGCTATGGATTCCAGCGTCGCCCGTATTATGTGCTCCCTCCTTGTTCCCCTGGTTATGCCTATGATGATTCCCCGGGCATATGGGTCCCAGTAAGGAGCGCCCAATCCGGTATATGCCGGAACCACATAAACTCCACCGGTATCATCAACCTTTTCGGCATCAATATCCGCCTGGCGGGCAGTTTCGATTATTTTCAGCTCATCCCTCAGCCACTGTATGGAAGAGCCTGCGTTGAATACGCTTCCTTCCAGGGCATATTCTATTTCTTCCCCTATGCCCCAGGCTATGGTGGTCAGAAGGTTATTATTGGATTTTACCGGGATTTTTCCTACGTTCATCAATATAAAGCATCCCGTTCCGTATGTATTCTTGGCACATTCTTTTTCAAAGCAGCCCTGCCCGAAAAGTGCGGACTGCTGGTCACCGGCAATGCCGCTTATGGGTATTCTGACCCCCAATATCTCCTCGACGGTCTCTCCCACTATGCCGGAAGACGGTATTACTTTCGGAAGCATGCTTTCCGGTATGCCAAATGTCTCAAGAAGTTCTCTGTCCCATTCCAGAGTGTTTATATTGAACAGCATGGTGCGGGATGCGTTGGTGTAATCCGTGACATGAAGCTGTCCTCCCGTAAGGTTCCACACCAGCCATGTGTCTACTGTTCCTGCCAGAAGCTCTCCTGCTAAAGCTCTTTCCCTGACCCCTTCCACGTTGTCAAGAATCCATTGGATTTTTGTCGCGGAAAAGTAAGCATCCACCACTAGGCCGGTCTTATCCCGTATCATAGTGTCAAGGCCTCGGGCTTTGATTTCGTCGCATTTTGCGGCTGTTCTCCTGCACTGCCACACAATCCCATTGTACACAGGCCTGCCGGTATTCTTATCCCATACAATAACCGTTTCCCTCTGGTTTGTTATCCCTATGCATGCAATTTCTTCAGGAGAAATACCCGTGTCCTCGATCACTCCTCGAAGAGCCTCCAACTGGCCTTTCCATATTTCCTCCGGGTCATGCTCCACCCATCCCGGTTCAGGATAAATCTGTCTCAGAGGCACGCTCTTAATGCCCAGTATTTCACTTCTCCTGTTGAAAATTACAGCTCTCGAGCTGGTGGTACCCTGATCCAGCGCAAGGATATACTTTTTCTGCATCGCCCAACCCCCCGCTTTGATTTATGAAATTACAACCGTCAAAATACCGTCCCAATAAGTCGCTTTATATTAATTCTAACATATAGGCCTTGATATTTTAACAGGCCGTATCAACTTTTTTAGTAACTATTATATTCACCCCTGTATCAAGTATGTTTTCCACCACTATATCACCTACAGCCACCGGTGCAGTTAATCTAACCTGGTTCAGGTACTTCATGCAGTCCATGATTTTGCCTTTTGGCAAAGGCTTATCTGTCTTTACCGAGGTTAAGGGCGCTTCTCCGCCATAAACCCTGACTGTAGTGGTAAGGATTCTTCTGGGGTCCATGCATTCCATCCGGGCATATTCAGCGCCTCGTTTGCATTTATTCCCCTTAATCTCCTTTATCTGGCCATTTTCTATTAGAGCTTCGATACTGCAGCCTTTTGGACATACAATACAGGTCAGGTGTCTCGCCTCACCCATGAAAAAACTCCCCTTTCTACCGCGCAATATCCGTATCCATGTTGATCCCATGCCCGGATACCCGCTATGATGATCAGTCCAAAACCTTAATATTCCCGTTGAAATCCGGTGCATACCATCATCTCTCGCACCGGAATCATCATCCCTTCTTTATTCCAAGGACATATTCCGCTGCTGCCCTTCCTGCGATATAGCTTTCCGTCGTCACATTATCCACCAGATCATGCACATGCACCACATTACCGCAAGCAAATATGCCTTCTACCGAAGTCTCCATATTCTTGCTGACATATGGCCCGCCGGTGGACGGATCAATTGCTATTCCAGCTTCTCTGGAAAGCTCATTTTCAGGGATCAGACCCACTGAAAGCAGCAAGGTGTCACATTCCACATATTCCATGGTTTCGGGAATGGGTTTCCTGTCTTCATCCACATAAGCCACAGTTACCCCCTCAAGCCTGTCCTTTCCGTGTATTCTAACCACGGTGCATCTCAGCCGGAGAGGTATGCCAAAGTCATCCAGACATTGCACTTTGTTTCTAATCAGCCCTTTTGACTGGGGCATGATCTCACAAACCATTTTGACTTGTGCACCTTCCAGAGTCAGCCTGCGTGCCATTATCATGCCTATATCCCCGGAACCCAGTATCACGATTTTTTTGCCGGGCAAGTACCCTTCCATATTGACAAACCGCTGTGCCGCACCGGCCGTCAGTATGCCGGCTGGTCTCGTACCGGGTATGTTAAGGGCTCCCCGGGTTCTTTCCCTGCAACCCATGCATAGCACGACAGCTCCGGCTTTTATGTGTACAAGTCCATCTGTGCTGTTGACAGCGGTCACCACCCTGCCGGGAGTTACTTCCAGTACCATGGTGTTCAGCATATATTCAATGCCTTCGCTCTTTACCTGCTGTTCAAATCTCCATGCGTATTCCGGGCCTGTCAGCTCCTCCCCAAATACATGCAGACCGAACCCATTGTGAATACACTGCTGAAGTATGCCTCCCAGCTCTTTATCCCTTTCAATAATCAGCACATTTTTGACGCCGCATCTACGGGCTTCCAGTGCTGCCGCCATTCCGGCAGGACCTCCTCCTATAACAACAATATCCACATGCTTCATTTATCATCGCCCCCATCGGAAAAATCCTGCTCCTTTATTCTGCCTGTCAGGATTCTGGAATTGCCTCCGCTTTTTGTAACTTCCTCCATGGGAATTCCCAGCTCCCTCGATAAAATCTCCGCCACCCTCGGTGCGCAAAAACCACCCTGGCATCGTCCCATTCCGGCTCTAACCCTTCTTTTGACCCCGTCCAGAGACCTGGCGCCTACAGTTCTTCTTATGGAATCTATTATCTCGCCTTCACTCACCTTTTCGCAGCGGCATATTATCCTGCCATAGGCGGGGTTTATCCTTATCGCTTCATTTAGTTCACTATCATCCATCTCTGTAAATTTCCGGGTACGCTTCCGCAAGGGATTGAAATCCTCTTTTTCTTTCATCATGACTCCCTGTGATTTCATAACGCCCACAACATACTCTGCTATGGCCGGAGCCGATGTAAGCCCTGGTGAATCAATGCCTGCCACATTGATAAACCGGCTGTTTTCAGCAGACGGCTTTATTATGAAGTCATCTTCGTCAACAAGCTTTGCCCTCAGTCCTGCAAAGGATGTGATGACTTCATGCATATCAATGGTGGGTACGGATTTTAAAGCACCCTGCTTAACCTGGCTCAATCCTTCCGGTGTGGTGGAGGTATCCTCCTTATCCTGTATATCCTGAGCGTTTGGCCCTATGAGAAGATTTCCGTCTACCGTGGGGGTCACCAGAATGCCTTTTCCCATGGCGGAAGGCGGCTGGAATATCACCCTTTTTACCAAGCTTCCCTGGCTTTTATCCATAAGAAGGTATTCGCCTCTTCTCGGGATAATAAAAAAGCTGTTGTCCCCCACCATGGATGATATTTTGTCAGCGTACAACCCTGCGGCATTGATTATATATCTGCTCTCAATCTGGCCGCTGCTGCACTGCAGCTTGAAAATCCCATCCTCGAATGCAATGCTTTTAACTTCACTGCCGAGTTTCAGTTCCACTCCGTTTTCCACCGCATTTTCAACAGCCCCAAGGGTGAGCTCATAGGGACAAACAATTCCGGCTGTAGGAGCATATAGAGCACCTACCACATTTTCGGCAACAGCCGGTTCCATTTCTTTTATCTGAGCTTCGCTCCATATTTCAAGCCCCGGCACCCCGTTTGCTACACCCCTTCGACGTATATCCTCCAGCTTTCTCATGTCCTCATCGTTAAAAGCCAGCACTAAAGATCCTGTCCTTTTAAAAGGCACCTCCAGCTCCCTGCATACATCCTCCATCAGCCTGTTTCCCCGAACATTCATCAAAGCTTTCAGGCTTCCCGGTACAGGATCATAACCTGCATGCACAATTCCGCTGTTTGCCTTGCTGGCGCCCATTGCCACATCTTCTTCTTTTTCCACAACGCAGACATCCAGCTTGTATCTCGATAACTTCCTAGCAATGAATGCACCGGTTACTCCGGCACCTATGATTACTGCATCGTAAATCATTTGATCCCCCTCTCTCCGCAAAAAAATAAAGCCACAACAAAACAGAAGCGGTCAAGCTTCTATCTTATGTGACTCCATTTCTCCACACATCATATTCAATTCTGCTTGCCAAACCGCCATTTAAAGCAAGCTGGCAACTTTTTAACCCCGTTCTGAGATATTTGATCCTCTGTTATACATTATATGGAATATCCCAAACAGGTTTGCCTGTCTTAAGCAACTTTCCACAACAGGCATCCTAACAATTTCGAATAAATTATATCAAAAGGTGATGGCAATTACAACCCCCAGAGCTCTTTTTTACCTACCGATACACCGATGGCTCCCGCACTGAGCACCGAAATTATATCCTCCTTGTTGTCGATAAGCCCTCCGGCAATCAGCGGCATGGGAATCTGAGCCGTTATCCGTTTTACCACCGAAGGCATCACTCCCGGAAGAATCTCTATCATATCCGGCCGTACAGAATGGATTGACTTTACTGCCGTATCGTAGGACATGCTATCCACGATGAAAAATCTCTGAATGGTAAATATCCCTCTGTCTTTGGCGTGCTTTATGTGAGCACTCCTCGTGCTTATTATCCCATCAGGTTTTACGGTTTCAACTATATAATCCAGGGCCTTGCTGTCCCTTCCTAAACCCTCCAGAAAATCAATATGTATAAGGACACATTTCCCTGCCGCCTTAATGCTGCTCACCAACCTGTTAATATTAAAGATATCGGCATGTAAAACAAAAATCACATTCACATTGGAATTTAACGCATCTTCCAATTCTTCTTCACTCTTTAGCGCTGCTATCACCGGATTGTCATAGATTCTGCCGATTATGCCGTTCATCGCTGCTTCTCCCCTTCTGCCTGCACAAAATATTGAATTCTCTTGGAAAATTCTTTGGCGGAACACCTGCCGGTACCAGCGGCGCTTAAGTTCTGTAATTTTTATACCTGGCAATTAAGCCTTCATAGGATGCTTGAACTGACTTTCCGCCATTTTACCCCTAAATTTTGATTCATTTAAGCGGTGGTAATTTTAAGTTTCCGCCAAAGTCAATATGCTAATCAAAAACTGACCTTAAAACCCTATTGGTAATTCACTAGTTAGCCGGCATGATTTCTCATGCCATATTCAAATTATACCATAAAACAGTGCCGCCATTGCTCTAATTAGTCAAAATCGTCAAAAAGCAATATACAGGTGCCGTACAAATCCGGTATAAAATATCTGAAGGCATAGGATACTGCATTGATGCAAAAGCTGTTTACATACAAATGCCCAGACATATAAAAAGACTGTAGGATTCCCGCATCTTCTCCGCTTCGCTTCCTACAGCCTACGAACTAAAACAGGTTATTGCTGCACATTATACATACCATGGCTCTTCATGTAATTAAAGATACCTTCTCCGTGCTGCTGTTCTTCCTTCTGTATGTGGTTCAGCGCCTGCCGTACATTTGCATCGGCAAATTCAAAAATCGATATGTTGTACACTCCGGAAACATATTTTTCCGTCATAAGCATATCTTCGCAAAGGGCTGCATCATTCTGGTTTTTCATGCCTACCTGCCCTGCTGTTTGAGCCTGGCTCATGGCACTGGCTTGCTGACCCTGCTGACTTTGCTGCTGATTCGTGTTCGGAACCTGTCCGGCGAGGATCTGGTTGATCGTGTTCAAGTGTTGCTGTTCCTGTCCCGCATAAGTACTGAATAACCTTTTTAATTCAGGATCTTGTGCTTGACTTGCATAATTATTGTATTTTTGGATACAAATTTGCTCATGGCTTTTCTGATCGTTTAGCAGCATTCTCTCTTTTTGACTTAAATTTAAAGACATAATAAAACACCTCCAGATACTAGTTTTGCAAAGTAGGAGGTGTTTTATGCAAGCATATTTTTTGAATGTAACCATCAGCACCTGCAAGGTTTGATCATGGACATTACCGCATCCATCTCAAGTTCGGCATAGGCCATGAAAGTATCTGAGGTTCCATAGTAAAGCTTTATAATGCCGTTATCTGGTAACTTGCGCATGAAAGCAACTTGCAGATTTTCATGCCAATCCTTTTCTTCTGGATATTAACAAGCTTCGCTTTATTGATCTTTCAACAATACGTAATAAGAATTTATGCTGCTATCTTTTCTTTATGGTTGATGAGGGAATCGTTAATCTCAAGCCTCTTTGCTTATATATTGGTAAAAGATCGTATTATGAAGAAAGCATAAGTAAAGATACTCATTCCTACAGTTGCCGGATATCCTTTGAATTTCTCCTTCTTATGGAAAAGCCAGATTAATGCGACATCCAATGCTGTTCCGCACAATATTAGAAGATTGCCGTAAAGTAAATAGATTTTGTTTAAATTATACAACGATGTCAGTATTACAGATAAAAAATATACATCTCCTATGCCGAAAACAGGCAGATAGAAATGGTACTTCTTTACATCAGCAAAAATCAGCAGTTTAGCCAGAATTGGTTTGTTATTAAGTGCAACGCTGTTCAGGGTGTATTTCGAAAATCTAAGATTGGAAAAGCTGATTACATCAATTACCACCATAACCGTAACAAAAGTTAAAAGCCCTGGAACCTCTTTTATAGTTCTTTGTCCAACATTTATTGCAATAAGAATTACCGCAATGACAAAAATATAGTTAAACAGCAGATAAATATCCGGCTTTATTTGAGCCTTTATATACCAAATTATATACAGTACTGCAGCTACCATCAGCACATTTAATATTGCTGTACCTTGCAGCAGGATAATTAACAAGCAGCAACAGATCATAAAGAGGATTTTACCTATAAACATAGGAACAAACGTATCCTTAACAATCTGTGAAAAGTCCATTAGATCACCCCGATAATTATAAAATAAAAAAGCTATGTTGCTTCAGCACATTATATTGGCTGTAAAAATGTCCTTTTCAGTCAGAAATCCCAGGCTCTTTAAGAACTATCGACATTAATTGGCAGATCTTTTTCCAATGTTTCCTTTAAAAATGCCGATATAACTATTTTCTTATTAGTCTGAGTTTTTATTGAGTTTCTATATTGCATAAATAAAATTATAAATTACCATCCAATTGGTGTCAACTTTGTGCATATTTATCTCCATTGACACATTTTATATGATTAAACATTCAAAATTTTATATATTCTACCAGCACAAGCCGTTTTTGCCGCCACATGTGTATTGTCTATGGATAGAACTTGTGAAATGCCGCTTCTTCATAAGGCCACCAGTCATGAGATATAATAAATGCTATCGCACAAATAAACAGAAAACTATGCCCTGGCATTGGCGATACATACCATGTGAGATGCCAATGGGACAAGCTTCCCATGCTTCCACCTGCAGTATGGGCATAGCCATGCTAAAGGTGAGAAGCAAAGAGAAAAATCAACATTTTATGCGCATTTTAGCCGGTAGCTTCCACAGGTAATCAACACTAATACCGAGCATCCTGGTGGTGCGCGGAATAAAAAGGATTAAAGAATGAGGAGAATATCCAAATCCCGCAAAAAGAAAAATCAGTTGCTTCAAACATTGAAACAACTGATCCTCATTGCCACTGGTGAGCCATCCGCGATTCGAACGCGGGACACCTTGATTAAAAGTCAAGTGCTCTGCCTACTGAGCTAATGGCCCATATTGGCTGGGATGGCAGGACTCGAACCTACGAAATGCCAGAGTCAAAGTCTGGTGCCTTACCGACTTGGCTACATCCCAATATATAAGAAGTGCGAAATCGGATATTAATCACAACTTCCCACCTCTTTTTGTGGGGTGGATAATCGGATTCGAACCGATGGCCTCCAGAGCCACAATCTGGCGCTCTAACCAACTGAGCTATACCCACCATATTTGCTTTCCGTCAAAGGAACATATAAGATTTTAAAACAGAATTAGATAAAAGTCAAGGGAATTTTATAAAATCTTTAATAATTTTATGGTAACTTGGACGGGAAAAGTACATCCAAGTTACCATTATCCTTTTAATTCCTGATATTCTCCAATTCTTCCAGCCATAAGCTTGCCTGGGCATCGCTCGGCATGCGCCAATCTCCCCTGGGCGACAAGCTTATCGTACCCACCTTCGGCCCATCAGGAAGGCATGAACGTTTGAACTGCTGGCTGAAAAACCTTCGGTAGAACACTTTTAGCCATCCTTTTATGGTTTCTCTGGAATAACTGCCGTCAAAAGCCTGCTCTGCCAGGAACAATATCTTGGACGGCGAAGCGCCGTACCTTATCATATGATAAAGGAAGAAATCATGCAGTTCATACGGCCCGATGATGTCCTCGGTTTTCTGCTGTATTTCTCCTTTGGCATCCGGCGGAAGCAGTTCCGGGCTTATCGGAGTGTCAAGGATGCTGTAAAGCACTTTTCTTGAAGCTTCATCCACCATGTTATCCGCCACCCATTTGACAAGGAACTTAACCAGGGTCTTGGGAATACTGCAGTTCACTGAATAATTGGACATGTGGTCGCCATTATAGGTGCACCATCCCAGGGCCAGTTCGGATAAATCCCCCGTACCTATTACCAGTCCGCCGATTTTGTTTGCAATGTCGAATAATATCTGGAACCTCTCCCTGGCCTGCACATTTTCGTAGGTTATATCAAAATCGTTAACATCATGGCCTA
Source organism: Clostridium thermosuccinogenes (assembly GCF_002896855.1). Taxonomy (NCBI): domain Bacteria; kingdom Bacillati; phylum Bacillota; class Clostridia; order Eubacteriales; family Clostridiaceae; genus Clostridium; species Clostridium thermosuccinogenes. The sequence goes on from NZ_CP021850.1 coordinate 3,683,629, forward strand.
TATCCTTGAAATGCTGCAGGCATGCAGGGCGGATATCTATCTCACTAATATGCACGCCCATGGACTTCATAAACTGCATTGCATTATTATAAGTGGTACTGGTAGTGCCAAATCCAGGCATGGTGATGGCCCTTATATTCTCCCTGGGAAGACCCAGCATGTCAAAGGTTCTGACCGTAACCAACAGCGCAAGGGTGGAATCCAACCCACCGGAAATAGCTATGACCGCATGCTTTGCTCCCGTATGCCTCATCCTTTTTCCCAGTCCGCATGTCTGTATGGAAAAAATCTCCCTGCATCTTTCATCCCTTACGCCAACATCCGACGGCACAAAGGGATGCCGCTCAAATTGCCTGTAAAGCTTTCCAAACTCCATCTTCGGCAGTTCAAAGGGTATTTTTCTATATTTCTTCTGGGGGAGCATTTCCATGAAGCTGGTATTCCTGCGCCGGTCATTACCAAGCCTCTGAATATCAATCTCACTGCAAATCAGCTGTTCATCCTGGCTGAACCTCTGCGATTCTGCCAGCAGGCCTCCGTTTTCGGCAATTATCGCATGTCCTCCGAAAACCACATCGGTAGTGGACTCGTCTATTCCTGAAGATGCAAAAACATATCCGGCTATACACCTTCCTGATTGCTGTTTAACGAGGTTTTTCCTGTATTCGTATTTTCCGATCACCTCATTGCTGGCGGAGAGATTAAAAATAAGGTTGGCGCCGGCTAAAGCCTGAAAGGAGCTGGGAGGTACCGGAACCCACAGGTCCTCGCATATTTCCATCCCAAAGCAAACCCGGTAGTCGTCATGAGCTTCGAACAATATATCGGTACCAAAGGGCACCGTCTGGCCACATAACACCACATTATCACTGAGGTTGTTGGTACCGGGGGCAAACCAGCGCTCTTCATAAAATTCACTGTAGCCGGGTATATATATTTTAGGCACCACGCCGAGGATTTTCCCCCCCTGCACCGCTACACCGCAGTTAAAAAGCTGATTGTCTGCACGGACCGGCATGCCTATGAGAGCTACAATTCCGGTATCCCTGGTATTTTCAAGTATGTTTGCCAGCTGCTTTTCCGATTCCACCAGAATCGCTTCCTGGTGAAACAGGTCACCGCAGGTATATGCTGTTATTGAAAGCTCCGGAAAGACAACAAATTGCGCCTTCATGCTTTCCGCTTCATGAATGAGCTTGATTAAGTTTTTCGTATTATATGCACAGTCAGCCACTTTCAGGCGTGGCACAGCTGCAGCTACCCTGACAAATCCATGAGTCATCCTATCACCCAATCTTTTTTAATTCTTTTGCTTTGATGTTGCACTTCTATCTTTTTTCTTTAAGCTTCATACATCTGTCATTATACTTTTGACTCTGATCTCTGAGCCTTATACTTTTGCCTTAACCTTTAAAGCATCTTTTGAGCTTTATGCTTTGGATTTAACTTTTAAAAGCATCCTTGAGAATTATGCTTTAGTCCCTATCCTTTAAACCATATCCTTTACTTTATTATCCCATTATATCACTGCAAATTGCTGTAGAAAAGAAGAAAAGCAGCCAGAAATTCTGAACTGCTTTTCGATATTGCCTCGGCCACGCGGTCTGCCGCTCCAAGGGTAAGTTTAAAAACCCCCTCCCTATTGAGCCTTAGCTCATAACTTGTCAAGAGCGCGAGTGCTGGCTTTTCAATGCGTTAAGGCGCTCTACCACCTTGTCGTACATTTCCTGATATTTGACCTTCTTGGCTCTCTCCTCTTCTACAACCTTGGCAGGAGCTTTTGCGATAAACCCTTCATTGCTCAGCTTGCCGTTAACCCTTTCCAGCTCCTTCTCCAAGCCGGCCTTTTCTTTTTCCAGCCTCTCTATTTCCTTTTCTATGTCGATAAGGTCATCCAGAGGAATATAAATTTCAGCCCCTTCAATGATCGATGTAACGGCATCCGCCGGGATACCCTCCTTGCTGGTCTGCACTGAAATCTCCGATACTCCTGCAAGCCTTTCAAAGAAGCTCCTGCCTTCAGCCAGTATGCTTCTATTTTCACTGTCTGCCGCAACAAAAATCACTTTGGCCTTCCTCGATATGGGCACATTCATCTCAGCCCTTATATTCCTTATGCTCCTGATGGCATCCATGACCATCCGCATTTTCTTTTCTTCTCCGGGGAAGTTGTACTTTTCGATGTATTCCGGCCACTGAGATATCATTATGCTCTCATCGTCATTTATAAGGTGTCTGTAAATCTCTTCGGTAATGAACGGCATAAACGGATGCAAAAGCTTCATGGCCGTACCCAGAACATAGTTCAGAACATACTGGGCTTCCAGCCTTCCTTCCATTTCCCTGTCATAAAGCCTCGGCTTAACCAGTTCTATATACCAGTCGCAGAATTCATCCCATATAAATTCATAAATCTTCTGCAGTGCTATACCCAGCTCAAACTTGTCCAGGTTTTCGGTCACTTCTTTAACCAGTGTGTTTACTCTGCTCATTATCCATTTATCCGGAAGAGCGAATTTTCCCTCATCCACTTTTGAGAAATCCACATTCTCATCGAAGTTCATCAGCACGAACCTTGATGCGTTCCATATCTTGTTGGCGAAGTTCCTGCTGGACTCCAGCTTCTCATCGGAGAACCTCAGGTCATTTCCGGGGGAGTTGCCTATCGTAAGGGCAAATCTAAGGGCATCGGTGCCATACTTGTCTATAATCTCCAGAGGATCGATGCCATTTCCAAGGGATTTGCTCATCTTCCTTCCCAGGGAATCCCTTACGATACCATGGATGAACACATACTTGAAAGGCTCTTTGCCCATGTGTTCAACCCCTGAGAATATCATCCTTGCCACCCAGAAGAATATGATATCATACCCTGTCACCAGCACATCGGTCGGGTAGAAATACTTAAGGTCCTCTGTCTCATCCGGCCAGCCCAGTGTGGAGAAAGGCCACAGAGCCGAACTGAACCAGGTATCCAGTGTATCCGGGTCCTGTTCAATCCGCTGGCTGCCGCATTTCGGGCAAACATCGGGCATATCATAATCCACTGTCATATAGCCGCATTCCTGGCAGTAATAAGCCGGAATCCTATGTCCCCACCAAAGCTGCCTCGATATGCACCAGTCCTGAATATTTTCCATCCAGTTAAAATATATTTTTGAGAACCTCTCAGGCACAAAGCTGATGGTTCCATTCTTCACTATCTCAATGGCAGGCTCTGCCAAGGGCTTCATCTTTACAAACCACTGCTTTGATATCAGCGGTTCGATGACAGTACTGCACCGGTAGCATGTACCTACATTGTGGGTGTGTTCTTCTATTTTTACCAGGAGGCCCTGACTCTCCAAATCCTTTACTATCTGCTTTCTGGCTTCATACCTGTCCATGCCCTGGTATTGGCCGGCATTTTCGTTCATGGTCGCATCATCGTTCATAACCCTTATCTGAGACAGATTATGCCTCAATCCTACTTCAAAGTCGTTAGGATCATGGGATGGAGTAATTTTTACCGCTCCCGTACCAAAATCCTTTTCCACATATTCATCGGCAATGATGGGGATTTCCCTGTTCACCAGAGGAAGAACCACCATTTTGCCCACCAGATGCTTATACCTTTCATCTTCCGGATGAACTGCCACCGCTGTATCACCCAGCATGGTCTCCGGCCTTGTTGTGGCAATAATTATATATTCATCGCTGTCCTTCACAGGATATTTTATGTGCCAGAAATTACCCTGCTGCTCTTCATATTCCACCTCCGCATCGGAAATGGACGTACTGCATTTAGGGCACCAGTTTATGATCCTTTCCCCTCTGTAGATGAGTCCTTTTTTGTAAAGACGAATGAATACTTCCTTAACCGCCCGGGAAAGGCCCTCATCCATTGTAAACCTTTCTCTTTCCCAATCGCATGAGCTTCCCAGCTTTTTCAGCTGTTCGACAATTCTGCCACCATAATGCTTCTTCCAATCCCATGCTCTTTCCAGGAATTTCTCCCTTCCTATCATTTCCTTGGTCAAGCCTTCCTTGGCCATAGCCTCCACTATTTTTGCCTCGGTGGCTATGCTGGCATGGTCGGTTCCCGGAAGCCATAAAGTGCAGAATCCCTGCATCCTTTTCCATCTTATAAGAATATCCTGAAGGGTATTGTCCAAGGCATGTCCCATATGCAGCTGCCCTGTTATGTTCGGTGGAGGAATAACTATAGTAAACGGCTTTTTATTCCTGTCCACTTCCGCATGGAAATAGCCTTTTTCCATCCACTCCTTGTACAGCCTGTCTTCCACCTGCTTAGGTTCATAAGTTTTTGCAATGTTTCTTTTATCGTCCATAAGACTTCCTCCAATATTTATTAAGATAATTAACTTCTAGAAAATCTACGTTAAAATATTGTGAATAAAACGGGGTCATGCCGGTATCATCTGCCGGCATATCCGTTCCATATTTCTGATATGTGCTTAAATAGAGTTACCTGAAGGCAATAAAGGTCAGGATAATACCCGGCAGAGCAATAAGCATTCCCAACAGCTTAACGCTCACTACAGCCTTGTCATATTTGTACCTGCTTAACTCTTCTTCATCCATACTATGTTCAAAATTGATCTTCGCCTTCTTATCCAATTCAAACCTTTCCGCTACTCTGCGGGCTATAAACACCAAAGCAAATCCCGGAACCATGAACAAAAAAGCCAGTATCCTGAGGAAAATAATCATAAGCTACTCCTTTCAAATTAAAAAACCTTGTGTCCAAATACAAATTTGGACGCAAGGTCATAATCCTCCGTGGTACCACCAAAATTCCTTTTTCAAGGCACTTGATCGAAATAACGGCTCTTTACCGCTGCAATCTACTGTAATTTCGACTGCAGAACTCATAAGCTACCTTCAGCAGTTCGTTACCGGAAAGACTTTCAGCCGGTGATCTTTCCTCTCTGATGGTTCGTTTGCTGCTTACTCCTCTTAATCATCGCTTTTACATCTATTCATATTAATATATGTTGCACAAAATTTGCTTCCGTGCCGGCAAATCGGAAGTTAATCATCCGGTTATACCGACTCACTAATAAAATAACATATTTTATATAAAATCTTATATAATTTTGTGCCTTGTGTCAAGGAGCTAATCATGGGAAATAATATCATTTCAACCGAAATATCATTTCAATCGAAATGCAAAAATACATAAAAATTTTATTGAATACAAAATAATATTTCTGTATAATCTAAATATTCAAAATCAATTGAGTATAAATGCCATGATTTGCAAGCTCGACTGATTACATCCCGGAGTACAGGACGCAAACTCCGATGAACAGTGGCAATATCCGATAAATTATGCGAAGCATGCGTTATGATATATTAGGCTTCAGGCTTTGCACATAATAATCTAAACGAGGTGGGATTATGTTAAATATTATAGAAGGCGGAGTTACAGCTCCAAAAGGTTTCCTTGCAGCCGGCGTCGCATGTGGATTGAAAAAAGACGGGAAGAAAGATCTCGCAATAGTATATTCAGAGGACCCGGCAGCAGCAGCAGGCGTGTTTACGACCAATATCGTGAAAGGGCACTCCCTGCAGGTAACCATGGAACACATCAAAAACGGTTACGCCCAGGCTATCGTTATCAACAGCGGAAATGCCAACGCCTGTGTCGGTGAGCAGGGAATGAAGGATGCCCGTGAAATGGCCGAACTGACTGCCCAGCTTCTTGACTGCCCACCGGAGGATGTTCTGGTAGGTTCAACCGGTGTAATCGGTTCCCGTCTTAATATGCCTTTGATCCGCTCAGGAATCAGAACTGCTGTTGCAAGCCTATCCGCCGAAGGAGGTCGTGATGCCCAGGAAGCCATTATGACTACCGATCTTGTGGCTAAGGAAGTAGCAGTGGAGCTGGAAATACAGGATGAAACGGTAAGGATCGGAGCCATGGCAAAAGGGTCCGGCATGATACATCCGAACATGGCAACGATGATAGGAGTAATAACCACTGATGCAAACATTTCAAAAAGCCTCCTGGATAAGGCGTTAAGGGAAACAGTCATGCACACTTTTAACAGAGTGTCGGTGGACGGAGATACCAGCGTGTGTGATATGGTGATAATACTGGCCAACGGGCAGGCAAACAATGCCGGAATAGTAAGGGAAGGTATGGAGTATGAAAAATTCAAAGATGCCTTGGACCAGGTTTGCACCCATCTCGCCAGGATGATTGCCCGCGATGGTGAGGGAGCCACAAAGCTGGTGGAGATAGTTGCCCAGGGAGCCATTAATGCGGAAGATGCCTACAAGGTGGTCAGCGCCATAGCAAAATCACCTCTGGTCAAAACAGCCATCTTCGGCGAAGATGCCAACTGGGGAAGAATAATAACGGCAGCTGGCTATTCCGGAGCTTCCTTCGATCCGAATCTGGTGGATATTTTCATCGGCGATCTGATGGTATGCCAGAACGGTACAGCCTTGAATTTTGATGAAAATGCAGCAAAAAAAATACTCCAGAGAAAAGAGGTAAAAATAACCATAAACTTAAAGCGCGGCACTTTCTCCGACAGGATGTGGACCTGCGATTTTTCCTATGATTATGTAAAAATAAACGGAAGTTATAGATCCTGACCGATATATTGTTGCAGTCTTTTTGCAAATGTTGGTATAATGATGTATAATATGACAAGAAGGTTTATTTTTCTACATTGATAAAATGGGAGGGAAAAAGATGGCAGGCCATCAGTTGTTTGTTTTTAAGCTGGATGATAAATATTTCGGAATAGATCTGGAAAGCGTAGATCAGATAATACCTTACAGGAAGATCACGAAAATCCCCAACATGCCCGCTTATATAGAAGGTATAATCCCTCTGAGGGACAATATATGTACCGTATTCAACCTTAGAAAGAAGTTCAACCTCCCGGCCCGGGAAGCCGATGAAAGCACGAGGATTGTGATAGCAAATGTGAATTCGGAAATGATCGGGATCATTGCTGATAATACCAACGAAATAGTTCGCGAATATGACGGCAAAACTGTAGTGGCCCATGAAAATGCAGAAGAGTCCGATGAAAGATATATAAAAGGAACAGCTGACATCGGAGAAAATCACATAACCATAATCGACCTCAGCCAGCTTGTTCCGGCAGCATAGGAATAAAGCGTGAAAACATTGTTTTCACGCTTTTCTTACCCCTTTAATATGTAAAAACCTTATATCCGCCCATGTATAGTTGATCAGTTCGTAATAATCCACATCATAGGTATGGGCAGCCACCAGTATGTTATCTATCCGTGGAATACTTCCCGTCTGGACAATGACAGGAGAATGATTAAATATCCCTCCTCCCTGAAAAGATAGCTGAACTATATCGCCGGGCTTTACATCCTTTGCATCCACTACCTCTGCAAAAGGTCCAACGCCTTCGTTGCTGACAAGGAATGTGTACAGGTAGTTCACTCCTGTCCAGGAAGCAGTTCTATTATAGCCGTTTATATAATACCATCCATATACCGGAGTGAAATTCATTACACCGCTACCTGCGTATATTGTCTGGGACGCAAAATTTGTACAATCACCTCCCATGTTTTCAAAATCCAGATATCTTGGATTTCTTTTATACGCCCACTTATGAGCATATCTGACCGCCGCTTCCCTGTCGTACTCATGCACCCGAAGCCTTCCGGCAATGTAATTCATTCCAAATACCCCATAAAACTTTCTGTATATATTATATTCCTTATGATGCTTGAATGTTACACATGGGATAAAATTTCTGATCTTTTTAACTGCACAATCGCTTCTTACTTATACCACTAGTGGTGCTATTACAAAGAAATACAAAAATTATTTGTTTGAATTCAGCTAATTGAAATTGATTATAGTTGTTCCGAAAAGGTTCAAAGCATATAACAATCCATACATCCATTATTAGCTGAATTCATTCCTAAATTAACCTGTTGTGCTAGCTAATTTGAGATAGCGTTGTGGAGAGTTAATAGAGATAGTTAGCGAAGTGGAGGATAAGGCAAATCACCTGAACGAAGTGAATTGCTTGGCCTTTTATCAAGCTTGTAATTCGCTAATTTTAAATTAGCGAATTATATCGATAACTACCTTGATTTACTAAATATATATTGGTGTTATCGATTCTAGCTCTTTAACTCGGAACTTCGCTATCGAGAATGCTAGCACAACAGGTTAAATTATATAGCTCATCTCAAATAAAACTTAACCTCAACTTAACATTCGCTTAATTTATTTATAATACTGCAAGAGTAATATTCAAAATGTAGATTGGTTCTATTTTTGCACAACAAAATTCAATAACTTGAAATGAACACTAAAGGGGGAAATTCTTCATGAAAAAACTGCAAAAATCTTTTATTTTGATGTTTACTCTGATTATCGCAGCATCATTGATATTTGCTGCATGTAACTCTCAGAACAGCAAAGATAATGGCTCCGGTACTACCGCTTCAGATAATATTGGCACAGATTCTGCCACGTCGACCGGCACCGGCGCAAACACCGGGACTAAATCATCCCTCAAAGGCAATATCCTGATAGCTGGTTCCACCTCCGTCGAACCTATAGCCAGGGAGCTGGCAGAAGCATTTATGGACAAGAATCCCGATGTGCAGATTGATATTCAAGGAGGAGGTTCCACAGCCGGAGTACAGGCGGCTATTGAGAAAACTGCCGACATAGGTAACTCATCCCGAAATCTCAAAGAGGAAGAAAAATCCGCAGATCTCACCCAAACCACTATAGCCCTTGACGGCGTGGCTGTTGTAATTAATCCTGCCAACACCGTAACCGACTTGAAAAAAGAAGATATAGTTAAGATATATAAGAAAGAGATAACCAATTGGAAAGAGTTGGGCGGTACGGACAAAGAAATCGTAGTTATAAGCCGGGAAGCCGGTTCCGGAACGAAAGACTGTTTCGATTCCGCATTAGGCCTCAAGGAAGAAGAAGTTAAAGCTGATATTATTGCTAACGGAACCGGGGTAGTGCAGGCAAATGTATCCAGCAATGAAGCTGCAATAGGCTATATGTCCCTCGGCTCCGTAGATGAAACTGTAAAAAAGGTGACTGTCGACGGCGTTGAAGCCAATGCCGAAAATGTCAAAAACGGCACCTATTCCATCAGCAGGCCTTTCCTGATGCTTACCAACGGCCAAATGAAGGATGTCGTTAAAGCTTTCATAGATTTTATCCTCAGCGATGAAGGCCAGGACATCGTTTCAAAAGAGTTTATACCGGTGAAATAGAGCAAAACCAAATAAAAGCTTATAAAAAGCTTTAACAGCAAAATGACTATTTACAATGCAAAGCAGCTTATGAAAGCAATCTAACGCTATCGGGAGGCATTTTTTGATGAAAGGATTTAAAGCAGCTTTTGAAAGAATAATAGAAATAATTTTCCTTATCTGCGCCTGCGCATCCATATTGTCCGTTGCAGTTATAACTGTCTACATGTTTGTAAAAGGATCTCCGGCGATATTTGAAATCGGTTTGGTGCAGTTCCTCACCGGAACCGAATGGCTGCCCAATTCCGGTAAATTCGGCATCTTACCCATGCTGGTCGCTTCCATATATGGAACCTTTGGCGCTGTAGTAATCGGAGTTGTGGTGGGCTTGTTTACCGCCATATTCCTCGCCGAAATCGGGCCTTCCTGGCTGGTAAGGCTCTTCAGACCAGCGATAGAACTGCTCGCCGGTATTCCCTCTGTGGTTTATGGCTTCTTTGGCCTGGTCGCAGTAATTCCCATGATCAGAAATAATATCGGAGGTGTTGGAAACAGCCTTATGGCTGTAATCTTCATCCTGTCGATAATGATACTCCCCACCATCATAAGTGTTTCCGAGACGTCCATAAGGGCAGTCCCGGAATCTTACAAGGAAGGCTCCCTGGCTTTGGGCGCCACAAAGATTCAAACTATATTCAGGGTGACTCTGCCTGCTGCCCGCTCCGGCATTATGGCAGCAATTGTCCTTGGAATCGGGCGAGCCTTGGGTGAAACAATGGCTGTCATCCTGGTGGCAGGAAACTCGGTTGCCTTGCCCGGGTCCCTCCTCGACTCAGTCCGCACCCTTACGGCAAACATTGCCCTCGAAATGAGCTATGCTTCCGGACTCCATCGTGAGGCGCTGTTTGCCACCGGTGTTGTATTGTTCGTTTTTATAATGGTCCTTAACATAGTCCTGAATCTGATAACTCATAAGAGAGTGAGTTTTAAGAAATAAAGGCCGAAGAAGTGGGGTTTGGAGATGATGATATTTAACTCAACTCATCGTGCTGGCCTTTTCGATAGCACAGCAAATAAACTTAAACCCTCTTACAACTAATATGTGAGGTGAGCATCGATGAAAAAAATAAGAATCACGGATAAAATACTTTCATCCCTTATATGGGTTTTCTCATTTTTAACTGTGGCTATACTGGCATGGATTATCATATACATCCTTTGCAAAGGAATAGGACATGTAAGTTGGAATTTCATCAGCACGATTTACAGACCGGGAAAAGGCCTGACCGGCATACTGCCGATGATAATCAGCACCCTGTATCTTATAGTGCTGACTATCGCCATTTCCGCCCCCGTCGGCATATTTTCAGCCATCTACCTGGTGGAATATGCAAAAGAAGGACCGGTGCTAAGGATTATCAGATTTACAACCGAAACATTGGCGGGAATTCCTTCAATTATTTATGGCCTTTTCGGCTTCATATTTTTTGTTACGTCGCTGCATCTAAGGTATTCTTTGATTTCCGGAGCTCTTACCCTCAGCATTATGGTCCTCCCCACCATAATCAGGACTACGGAAGAATCGCTAAAAGCTGTGCCGGAGTCATACAAGGAAGGCAGCCTGGCCTTAGGAGCAACAAAGCTTACTACAATCATCAGGGTAATCCTCCCTTGTGCGATTCCCGGCATTCTGTCGGCTGTTATTCTCAGCATCGGACGTATCGTAGGAGAAAGCGCCGCTGTCATTTTTACCGCAGGAATGTCTACCAATATCCCTGGAAGCATAATGGACTCGGGAAGGACCCTCACCGTCCATCTGTATCAGCTGGCCAATGAAGGCATATCCTTCCAACAGGCCTATGCCACGGCTGCAGTGCTTATAATCATAGTAGCTTTGATAAATATCTCCGCTGGAAAAATTGCATCCCTGGTGAAAAGAATGACCATCGGAGGCTGACTTATAAGCCGATGCCTGCCTACCAATCCAGGCCTGCAAACTATAACTGTAATACTCTTTTTCAAATATTGTGCTTTTTAAGTGAAGGGAATTTTTGATGTAAATTTCATGTTTTAGATAAATGCTAAAAGAACATATTACAAATAGAAAGGTGATACTTGTGAGCAATAATGCGGCAAAAATCAGTGCCAGAAATCTCAACCTGTTCTATGGGAGCTTTCAGGCTTTGAAAAATATAAATATAGATATCAAGGGTAAAAATGTAACCGCCCTCATCGGGCCGTCAGGTTGTGGAAAATCTACCTTTTTGAAGACGCTGAACAGGATGAACGATCTGGTAAAGGACGTCAGAATCAGTGGTGAAGTGCGTCTGGACGGTTTGAACATATATGAGAATTATGATATAGTTGAGTTGCGAAAGCAGGTGGGAATGGTATTTCAAAAGCCCAATCCCTTTCCCATGTCCGTTTATGATAATATCGCATATGGCCCCAGGGTGCATGGCATAAAATCCAGAGCAAGGCTTGATGAAATTGTCGAAAAGAGTTTACGAGCCGCCGCCCTCTGGGATGAGGTAAAGGACAGGCTTAAGAAAAGCGCTTTAGGTCTGTCGGGAGGCCAGCAGCAGAGGCTGTGTATAGCGAGGGTTCTCGCTGTGGAACCGGAAGTTGTTTTGATGGATGAGCCGACATCTGCCCTGGACCCGATATCCACTTTGAGAATTGAGGATCTTATTTCTGAACTTAAAGAAAAATACACCATTGTCATAGTTACCCATAACATGCAGCAAGCAGGCCGAATATCCGACAATACCGCTTTTTTCCTGCACGGTGAAATTGTTGAATATGACTCCACAGAAAAGATTTTCAATATACCATCGGACAAGCGCACCGAGGACTATATTACAGGAAGATTTGGCTAATTTTAGTGTGATTATATGGTTTTTTCATGTTTACAAATTCAAAATGAGTGGTTTATTTTACAGGAGAGGTGTTATTATGGTGACAAGGCATCATTTTGATAAGGAGCTGGAAGAGCTTCATCATGAGTTGATTAGAATGGGCAGCATGGTGGAAGAATCCATAGAAAATGCGATTTACGCCCTTAAAAAGCAGGATATAGAGCTGGCTAAAAAAGTTCTGGACAATGACGACGCTATTGATGCCCAGGAGAAGAAAATTGAAAGGATATGCCTGATGCTTATTGCACGGCAGCAGCCTCTGGCCAAGGATCTGAGAGTCATCAGCACTGCGTTGAAAATCATCACGGACATGGAGAGGATAGCGGACCATTCCTCCGATATATGCGAGATAACCCTGAGGATGGCCAATGAAAGGTATGTCATGCCGCTTATAGACATACCTCTGATGGCGGAAAAAGCTAAGCAAATGGTAAACAAGGCCATAGACGCCTATGTCAAGCGGGATGTTGAGCTGGCCAAAGAAGTATGCGCCAGTGATGACGCCGTAGACGAGCTGTTCTCCAAAATAACCTTTGAGGTTACAAGCATCATGAGGAATAATTCTGAGGCGGTGGAACAGTGCGTAGATTTCATATTGATAGCCAAATACCTTGAAAGGATGGCCGATCACGCCACCAACATCGGCGAATGGGTTATTTTCAGTGTCACAGGCGAGCATATGCATCTGAATTAGCATGACTATAATACTTAAATAACTCATTGTGCTGGCATTTTAGACAGCGGAGTTCCGGGTCAAAGAGCTAGAATCGATAACAAACAATAAATTATATAGTAGAAATAGGAATCACAAGACTGATATCTGAAACCGGCTTTACTCGCCTTTCATAGAATTGGTCAATGAATTTCGGCTATGCTAAAGCCGCCAGCCTTTTAATAGAAGGAGATTGCAATATGTCAAAGGAAATGATATATGCGGTGGAAGATGAAAAGCACATACAGCAGCTAATTAAATATAATCTGGAAACAAGCGGATACAAGGTCTTGGTGTTTGATAATGGCGAGAGCCTCCTTAAGGAATGCCAGAACTCTGTTCCCGACCTGTTTCTGCTGGATATAATGCTTCCGGGGATAGACGGATTTCAAATTTGCCGCATGCTCCGCGAAAATCCCCGCACCAAAAGCATCCCAATTATAATGCTCACAGCAAAGGGGGATGAGTTTGATAAAGTCCTGGGCCTTGAGCTGGGAGCTGATGATTATATAACAAAGCCATTCAGCACGAGAGAACTGGTTGCCAGGATCAAAGCCATGTTCAGAAGACTGAACGTGCCTGCTCCTGAAAGCCAGGAAGTCATAACCCAGGGGGATATTACCCTGGATTGCACGAGGCGTGAGGTATATAAATCCGGTGAGCTTATTGAGTTGCCCTACAAGGAGTTCGAGCTGCTTAAAATGCTGATGCAGAATAAGGGAAAGGTTTTGTCCCGGGAACTGCTTCTCGAAAAAATATGGGGCTATGATTATTATGGAGAGACCCGGACCGTCGATGTCCATGTAAGGCACCTAAGGCAAAAAATCGAAGATGACGGCAACAACCCCGTATACATCGAAACTGTGCGAGGAATAGGCTACCGGTTTAATGATAAAAATCCACAGTGATTTTAATATCGGGAAGGGGATGAAATTGCATCGGACTATGAGGAAAAAGTTCTTTTCATATTATGTTATACTGGTGGTCTCAGCAATGGCCGTCACAGGTTTTTTTGTGACGCGTCTGGCACAATCCCTTTATAAAAGGAATGTCGAGGAAAAGCTGGCAAGCGTGGCAAAAGTGATCCAGAATGAAATATCGGAAGATATAAAAGAAGGCGTTGAAATCGACTATAATGCCATTGCCGCCAAGTATTCCGAAATACTGGAAGGATCTCCCCAGGATAATGCGACTCCAAACATGTCGGACCTCAGGGTGACAATAATTGACTTGAACGGAAAGGTCCTGGGTGAGTCGGAAACCGACTTCAGATCCATGGAAAACCATCTGAGCCGCAGTGAAGTGCAGCAAGCTCTCAAAGGCTCCATAGGCAAAGATATCCGGCATAGCCGGACCCTTGATACCGACTTTACTTATGTGGCTGTTAAAGCATCAGAGGTGATAATAAGGCTTTCCCTTCCCCTCACTGAGCTTAGGGATATCCGGTGGATTATATTGCGTCACATCACTCTGGGAATACTGGTAAGCCTTTTATTTACGGTCTTTCTTGCGCTTAAGTTCTCCGCATCGGTCACCCGGCCGGTAAATGAGCTGATAAACGCATCCAGGGAGATAGCTTCCGGCAATTATTCCAAACGTGTCAAATCCAGCGCTGATTATGAATTCAGTCAATTGGCAGATACCTTTAATGAGATGGCGTATCAGCTGGAACGTACCGTAGCTGATCTGACCGATAAAAACATCAAGGTTGAAACCATCATCAACAGCATGATGGATGGTATTATAGCTGTGGACGATAATTATAACATAGTGCTGATAAACGATATGGCCAAGGAAATGTTCGGCATGGATAGAAAAGACGATGTAATAGGAATCAATATTATAGAGGCAGTGCGCAACAACCAGCTGAACTCCTTTATAAGCAAATCGGTGGAAGAGGGAACATCTTCCATAAAAGAAATTCTCATCGCCGGTGCAGGTAAGGATGGTAAAACCTACAGGATACACACGAATCCCGTAAAGCCTGTGGACAATACCAAAAAGAAATCCGGTGCGATAGTCCTCATACAGGACATAACCAATATTAAGAAGCTGGAGCAGATAAGGACCGATTTCGTATCCAACGTCACCCATGAGCTTAAGACTCCTCTCACTTCCATCCGGGGTTTTATAGAAACATTGAGATCCGGTGCCATGAACGACCCCGAGGTGGCAGAAAGCTTTCTGGAAATCATCGACATAGAATCAGAGAGGTTATATAACCTCATAAATGATATACTGCAGCTTTCAGAGATAGAGACCCGGCAAAAGGACTCCAATATACTGCCCCACAGCCTGAATTCCAGCATAACTGAGGTGATATCCATTCTCCAGGGTCCGGCAGAAAAGAAGAATGTAAGGCTGATAGATGAGACCAGCGAAGAATTAACCATATCCGCCAACAAGGACAGGATAAAACAAATGCTGATAAATCTGATAGATAACGGAATAAAATATAATGTGGAAGGCGGCAGCGTATTTGTCAAGGCCTACAGGCATGGAGGAAATATAGTAATATCTGTGAAAGATACAGGCATAGGCATAGCCCAAGAGCATCTTCCAAGGATTTTCGAACGGTTTTACAGGGTTGACAAAGGAAGATCGCGGGAAGCAGGAGGTACCGGTCTTGGGCTTTCCATAGTAAAGCATATAGCGAGCCTGTATAACGGCGATGTGAGGGTTTCCAGCCAGCCAGGCATCGGCACGGAATTTACGGTCAGGCTCCCTCTCTAATCATGAATAATCATGTATTAAAATCTCTTGACTGGAGGCTATCCATTGCCCATTCTTCCACTAATCATGAGTAACCATGCATTTAAAACAATCATTTATGTGAATCCAAGGCTCATGACAGCAATAGAGGGTGATTGAGCATAGCTTAGAGCATGCCTTCCGTATTCCGGACACATGCATAATACGGAAGCTCCTTGGTCGCCATCTGCGGCAGAAAGAGCAGGCTAAAGCTATATGCAAAAATGGGCTAATGAAAGCATACGCATCATTAACCCATTTATATCTGTCCGGAAAGATTTTATGCTACTAAAAACTTCATCTCACCATTTTCATAATCCACAGTCACACTGCATCCCTCGAAGATTTCCTTTTTCAGATATTTCTCTGCCAGGACATCCTCAATATACCTCTGAATAGTGCGCCTTAGCGGTCTTGCTCCGTATTTCGGATCATAGCCCTTATCCAGTATGAAATCTTTAACCGCTTCCGTCAGCTCAAGCTTCATGCCCTTTGAGGCCATCTCATCTTTTACCTCTTTCAGCATAATTTCAATAATCTGCTTAAGTTCTTCCCTATTAAGCTCGGTAAACACTATTATTTCGTCTATCCTGTTTAAAAATTCGGGCTTGAAATATTCCTTCAGAGCTTCGGAGACCTTGTCTTTCAACGCCCTGTAGCCGTCATTTCCAAAGCCGATTCCATTGGATTTCATGGTGGTACCGGCATTGGAGGTCATTATTATCACCGTGTTTTCAAAGTTCACCGTTCTTCCATGGCTGTCGGTAAGCCTTCCGTCTTCCAGTATCTGCAGAAGCATGTTAAATACATCGGGATGGGCCTTTTCTATCTCATCCATCAATATTACGGAATACGGCTTTCTTCTTATCTTTTCAGTGAGCTGGCCGCCATCGTCATACCCGACATAGCCCGGAGGTGATCCGATCAGTTTTGATACCGTGTGCTTTTCCATATATTCGGACATATCAAGCCTTATGAGCGCATCCTCGCTCTCAAAAAGCTCGGCGGCAAGAGCTCTTACCAGCTCCGTCTTACCCACTCCTGTGGGTCCTATGAAAATGAAGGAGGAAGGCTTCTTTCTCTTTCTGAAGCCTGACCTGTTGCGCCTGATTGCTCTTGCTACGCTTTCAACAGCTTCATTCTGTCCTATAACCCTTCTATGGAGCCTTTCTTCAAGGTTAATCAGCTTTTCAGCCTCAATCTCTGTAAGCCTCTGAACCGGTATCTTGGTCCATGATTCTATAACACTGGCCACATCATCTACTGTAAGCTCCACATCCTTGTCCCTATCCTCTATATCCTTTATCTTCTGCAGCAGCTTGCATTCCCTGACCTTCAAATCCGCTGCCTTCTGATAATCCTCTATGGAATCTGCAGAAATGGCATTCTCCTTTTCTTCCTGGACTTTCTTCAGCTCTTCCTTCAGTGCTTCCAGCTCCACCAATCCTACATTTTTCAGGTTAGCTCTGGAGCCGGCTTCATCTATTACATCAATTGCCTTGTCCGGAAGGAACCTGTCGGTTATATACCTTTCTGAAAATACAACAGCGGCTTCTATTACTTTATCGGATATTTTTACCCTGTGATAGTTTTCGTAATAATCTTTTATGCCCTTCAATATCTCTATGGTATCCTCCACAGAAGGCTCATCCACCAATACCGGCTGGAACCTCCTCTCAAGGGCTGAATCCTTTTCTATATGCTTCCTGTACTCGTTAAGGGTCGTAGCTCCTATGACCTGGATTTCTCCCTTTGATAAGGCCGGCTTGAGTATATTTGCAGCATTCATAGCCCCTTCGGCTTCCCCTGCGCCCATAATATTGTGCAGCTCATCTATTACAAGGATTATGTTGCCCAAGGATTTTGCTTCTTCAATAATCCCCTTCATGCGGCTCTCAAATTGTCCCCTGAACTGGGTACCGGCCACTACCGCGGTGAGATCCAGCAGATACACTTCAGCATTATACAGCTTTGCCGGTACCTGCTTGTTGGCGATTCTTACGGCAAGTCCTTCAGCTATGGCAGTTTTTCCCACTCCTGGCTCACCTATGAGAACAGGGTTGTTCTTGGTCCTCCTGTTCAGTATCTGTATAACCCTGTCAATTTCCCTGTTGCGGCCTATAACTCTGTCAATCTTGTCTTCTCTGGCTTTGTCCGTAAGGTTTGTCCCGTACATATCCAGATACTTCTTTTTTCTGGTACTTTTCTTATCCTGCTGTGTTTTTGTCCGGGTATTATTTTTTCCTTCTTTATCATCTGCCATATTTTTATGCTGTTCATCCTGGGCGTCAGCTCCGTTGTTACCTTTAAAAAATGCTTTATTTATGAAATTAAAAAACGGGTTGCCGGGATTCGGCTGCGCCGGATTAGGAGCAAAAGCCTCAAGGTTGTCCGTATCCATATTTTCAAAAATACCATTTACCTGCCTGTTCAAGTTATCAATGTCTTCATCAGTCATGCCTGACTGCTCAATTAGCTGGTTGATAGGTTGTATGCCTTGTTTCTTAGCGCAGGACAGGCATAGTCCTTCCTGTTCCTGGCGGCCGTTTATAATCTTTGTCACAAATACTACTGCGAGATTCTCTTTACAAATTGAACACATCATCATTATCATCATCTCCTGTCTAATGATGCATACCAACATCCTTAAAATATATTTACCCATCCAGCACATTATTCATAGTATCAAATTTCAAATAACACACGAATATAATAGCATACAAATATATTCGTATATTACCTTAGTATAGCACACATGACTGTTTACGTCTAATCCCAGGCAATATTGATATGAATCGCATACGAAAATTTATGCAAATTAACTATGCCATGATAACGCTACCGGTCCCATAGTTGCGAATCCTGTAATTATTTCTTAAGATCCGTCAAATGTCCTTCTTCAGCACTTTTTTAAGGAACTGGCCTGTATAGGATTCCACAACCTCCGCAATTTTCTCCGGAGTTCCCTCTGCAACGATAAAACCGCCCCGGTCTCCCCCTTCCGGACCTAAATCGATGATATAATCCGCCGTCTTGATTACATCAAGATTATGCTCTATTACCACCACTGAATTTCCTGAGTCCACCAGCTTCTGCAAAATATCTATAAGCCTGTGTACGTCAGCAATATGAAGTCCTGTGGTAGGCTCATCCAATATATACATGGTTCTGCCGGTGCTCTTTCTGGACAGCTCGGTGGCAAGCTTAATCCTCTGCGCTTCTCCTCCCGACAGTGTGGTAGACGGCTGACCCACTTTTATATAGCCTAATCCCACATCATATAATGTCTGAAGCTTTCTCTGTATCCTCGGTATGTTTTTGAAAAATTCAAGGGCATCCTCCACGGTCATATCCAGGATGTCCGCAATGCTTTTTCCCTTATATTTGACCTCCAGGGTTTCCCTGTTATACCGTTTCCCTTTGCACACCTCACAAGGCACAAAGATATCGGGGAGAAAATGCATTTCGATTTTTATTATCCCATCGCCGTTGCATGCCTCACAGCGGCCTCCTTTTATATTAAAGCTGAAACGGCCTGCTTTATACCCTTTCATCTTGGCTTCCGTAGTTTCAGCAAAAACTTCCCTTATTAAGTCAAACACACCGGTATAGGTTGCGGGATTTGACCTGGGAGTCCTTCCTATAGGCGATTGATCTATATTGATAACCTTATCCAGGTATTCAACTCCCTTTATGCCATCATGCTCCCCGGGCCTTGTCCTCGCTCTGTTCAGCTCTGCTGCAAGGTGTTTGTATAGTATCTCATTTATCAGCGAGCTTTTGCCCGATCCGGACACCCCGGTGACACAGGTGAATACCCCCAGGGGTATCCTGGCGTTTATGTTTTTCAGATTGTTTTCTCTGGCCCCGGTAATCTCAAGCCATTTGCCGTTTGGGCTGCGGCGCTTTTCAGGCACCTCAATCTTTCTCTTTCCGCTTAAATACTGACCGGTAAGGGACTCATCGCACTTTTTTATTTCTTCCACAGTACCCTGGGCTACCACCTTGCCTCCGTGCACACCGGCTCCCGGTCCTATATCAATTATATGGTCGGCCGCATACATTGTGTCTTCATCATGTTCAACTACTATGAGAGTATTCCCAAGATCCCTCAACCTTTTAAGCGTAGCAAGAAGCTTGTCGTTATCCCTTTGATGCAAACCTATGCTGGGTTCATCAAGAATATACAAAACTCCCATCAGACCGGACCCAATCTGGGTTGCAAGCCTTATTCTCTGAGCCTCTCCTCCGGACAAGGTTCCGGCAGACCTGGACAATGTCAGGTAATCCAGGCCAACGTCCACTAAAAATCCCAGCCTTGCGTTTATTTCCTTTAATATTTGCCGGGAGATCATTTGCTGCCTTTCAGTCAGTTCCAGCTTACTGAAAAATTCCTTCAGATTGGCTACCGGCATAGATGAAATCTCAGCTATATTCTTGCCTCCCACGGTGACGGCAAGGCTTTCCTTTTTCAGCCTTGCCCCCTTGCATTCGGGACAGGGGCTGGAAGTCATAAATTCCTCATAATATTGCTTCATCCCTTCCGACTGGGTTTCATGGTAACGCCTTTCCATCACATTGATTACTCCATCAAAAGCAGCCATATATGTACCACTTCCATAATCGCGCACATATTCCATCTGAATCTTCTCGCCCTTTGTGCCGTAAAGTATTATGTCGACAATATGGTCCGGCAGCTTCTCTATGGGAGTGCTCAGCTTAAATTTATAGTGCTTGGCCAGCCCATTAAAAATCATCCTCGCATACGCGTCTTCGCTTTCTACATTCCATCCGGATGCGACTATTGCCCCCTCCAGCAAGGATTTGGAACGGTCAGGGATCACCAGATCCGGATCGATCTTGAGAAATGTTCCCAGACCGCTGCAAACCGGACATGCTCCATAGGGGTTGTTAAAAGAAAACATTCTGGGCGCAAGCTCTTCTATGCTCACTCCGCATTCACTGCATGCGAAATTCTGGCTAAACAGGAGCTCTTCCTTGCCTATCACATCTATTACAACCAATCCTCCGCTCAGCTGGAGCACCGTTTCTATGGAATCCGCCAGCCGCCTTTGGATATCCGGCCTCACCACAAGCCTGTCCACCACAATTTCAATCGTGTGCTTCTTATTTTTATCCAGACGTATTTCATCATTTATATCCATTACCTGGCCATCAATCCTCAACCGGACATATCCGGCCTTTTTTGTATCCTCAATCAGCTTGTGATACTCACCTTTTCTTCCCCTGACCACAGGAGCCAGAACCTGTATCTTTGTCCCCTCTTCCAGGGATAATACCTGATCCACCATCTGATCCACGGTCTGCTGGGTTATTTCCCTGCCGCAGTTGGGGCAGTGGGGTATACCGATTCGCGCATAAAGAAGCCTCAAATAGTCATATATTTCCGTAACCGTACCCACTGTGGAGCGTGGGTTTCTGCTGGTAGTTTTCTGATCAATGGATATTGCCGGAGACAAGCCGTCTATATAGTCCAGATCCGGCTTTTCCATCTGGCCTAAGAACTGCCTGGCATAAGAAGATAGGGATTCCACATATCTCCTCTGCCCTTCCGCATAGATTGTGTCAAAGGCGAGGGAGGACTTTCCCGAACCGCTAAGCCCTGTTATGACAACAAATTTATTCCTCGGAATCTCTATATCAATATTTTTAAGATTGTGCTCTCTTGCACCTTTTATAAGTATACTGCTCTTTAACATAAATAACACCTGCCTGCTATGATATTTGACACTGCCCGCGCCAAAGTGCAGGGATCATAAAACCTGCCGCTTTAAGTTATGGACATCTTACCGTTCCTATTATTGACAAATTATCCTTTGATTAGGAAGCTTGTCCTGCAATAAATACTCTAATTATTATAACAGATTAGTATAAAAAAACAAACACTAGTTCGCATCTGAAAAATAATTTTTATAATTTCTTTAAACTATTTATACATTCGTATATAATGAAAATAATAATAACTGGACGAGGTGCATTTGAATGAAAAATACGCCACTTTATGAGGTTAGACCCATAAACAACCTCAAAGAGATGCTAAATTCGAGTGTGGAGCTTTATGGAAACAAGCCTGCTTTTCTGGCAAAGCCTAAGGAAGGAGGCGAATATAAGCCCATACTGTTCAAGGAGTACAAAGCCGATGTGGACGCTTTCGGAACCGCACTGATAAGCCTTGGACTCAAGGGTAAAAGAATAGCCTTAATAGGGGAAAACCGATATGAATGGAGCATATCGTATCTCGCCGTTTTGAACGGTACCGGCATCATCGTGCCGTTGGACAAGGAACTCCCGAAAAATGAAATAGCGAACCTGCTCACTCGTTCGAAGGCAAATGCAATAATTTTCACAGGAAGCAAGAGGGACGATATAAAAGACATTGCCCGGGAACTTAACACTGTAGATTTTTATATTGACATGGATGCCGTCGAAGATGATGAAACTGTGATGTCTTTCGGAAAGCTTCTGAAAAAAGGCCATGAGCTCGTTAAAAACGGCGACAGGAGCTTCATTGATGCTGAAATAGACAACGAAGCAATGAACATATTGCTGTTTACTTCCGGAACCACCGATACGTCAAAAGCGGTGATGCTTTCCCATAAAAACATATGCGCAAATCTCATGGCCATGTGCCAGATGGTTTATATAGACGATAAGGACATATTCCTTTCAGTGCTGCCCATTCACCATACCTATGAGTGTACCTGCGGTTTTCTGTGCCAGCTGTACAGAGGCTGTACCGTCGCCTATTGCGAAGGTTTGAGGCATATACCCAAAAATCTTGCGGAATCAAAGGCTACGATGATGTTGGGTGTGCCCCTGATTTTCGAAGCCATGTACAAGCGCATATGGGATCAGGCATCCAAATCCGGTTTGGACAAGAAGCTCAGAACAGGAATAAAGATAAGCAATCTGCTTAGAAAATTCGGAATCGATATTACAAAAAAACTGTTCGCACAAGTGCACAACAGCCTGGGAGGTCATGTACGGCTTTTCATAAGCGGTGCCGCAGGAATAGATCCTCTGGTTTCCAAAGGTTTCAGAGATCTCGGCATACCCCTCATTCAAGGTTATGGGCTCACCGAATGCGCTCCTATTGTCGCGCTTAACCGTGACATATACTATAAGGATGATGCGGCAGGACTCCCTCTCCCCGGAGTGGAAGTCAAGATAGACCATCCCGATGCCGACGGTGTGGGGGAAATCATAGCAAAGGGCCCAAATGTAATGCTGGGGTATTATGAGGACGAAAAGGCCACTTCAAAAGCTCTGAAAAACGGCTGGTTCCATACAGGAGACTTGGGTTATATAGACAGTGACGGTTTCGTTCATATCACAGGAAGGGAAAAGGATGTCATAGTTACTAAAAACGGTAAAAACATCTACCCGGAAGAGATCGAAACCCTCCTCAACAGGTCTGATTATATAAAAGAATCGCTGGTTTACGGCAAGATGGAAGAAGGCAGCGATGAAGTAACAGTAGCAGCCGAGATCATACCCGATATGGAAAAAATACAGGCTGAGTTCAATATAAGCTCCATTGAGGATAAAAGAGTACGGGAAATAATACAAAACGAAGTCAAAGCTGTAAACAAAAAGCTGGTAACTTATAAATATGTGAAGGAGTTCCAGCTGCGGGAAAAGGAATTTGCCAAAACTACGACCAAGAAAATCAAGAGATATCTGGAAAGGAAGCAATAAGCCCTAAAAATACATGACGGCCTGGCGGGTAATATTATAGTAGGTACTTGTGCCTTCTTTGCGGAATTTATGATATCAAAAGAGGTTGCAAATAACCGTAACATGCCGTTTATAGCAGAATGATACTTCTATGCTTCATGCTTGAAATGAACAGGTGTCCTCCACCTGCAAAGGTGGAGGATTTAATTTTACCCGGCTGTGCATCAAAAAATTTATACTATAATCTGGGTTAATTTTATACATCAGTATTGTGAAAAATCTTTATTTATGGTATAATTATCCTAGTTAAAAATAAGATTTAATTAGTTTAGACCCTTGCCTCCTTATATTATGGAGAAAGTGTCCGAAACCAGTTAAATCCATAATTTCAAGGAGGTAATTAGTATGGCTGACAAAACTCTAGTATGCAAAGACTGCGGAAACCAGTTCATATTCTCTGAAGGAGAACAGGCTTTCTACAAAGAAAAAGGATTCGAAAATGAGCCTCAGAGATGTCCTGAGTGCAGAAGAGCTAGAAAAGCTCAGAGAAGGAACAACAATTTCTCAGGTGGAAGCAGGCCTTCCGATGGCAGATGGTAACAAAAATTTAAGGAGAGTTGAAAAACTCTCCTTTTATAATGCTTTTATATAATGTTTCTATTACAGTTTTCTCACTGCCGGACGAGGCATTACTCTTCCACTGCTTTTTTCAGCGCCTGATCCAGGTCATAGATCAAATCGTCCGGATCTTCAATGCCTATAGAAAGCCTTATCATGTCCGGAGTCACCCCTGCCGCTTTTAAATCCTCCTCAGACAACTGCTGATGAGTCGTGCTGGCAGGATGGATTACAAGGGACTTGGCATCGGCTACATTGGCCAGGAGAGAGAAAATCTCCAGACTGTCGATAAACTTCTTGCCTGCTTTCAGGCCTCCTTTTATTCCAAAAGTGAATATTGAACCAACACCCTTCGGGAAATATTTACGAGCCAGCTCATTATATTTGTTTCCTTCCAGGGAGGGATAATTCACCCAGCTTACCAGAGGATGTTTTGAAAGGAAATCCACTATTTTTTTAGTGTTGGAAACATGCTTTTCCACCCTCAGGGACAGAGTCTCAAGGCCCTGCAAAAACAAGAAGGCATTAAACGGGCTCATTGCTGCGCCAGTGTCCCTCAAAAGCTGAACTCTCGCTTTGGTTATATAAGCTGCGGCACCTACATCCTGAGCATACCTTATGCCGTGATAGCTCGGATCAGGTTCTGTCAGTCCGGGGAACTTGCCGCTTCCTATCCAGTCAAATTTGCCGGAATCCACAATCACACCGCCAATGGATGTGCCATGCCCTCCTATGAACTTTGTTGCCGAATGAACGACTATGTCCGCACCGAACTCTATAGGCCTTATGAGGTAAGGAGTTCCGAAAGTATTGTCCACTATCAGCGGAATCTTGTTTTCATGGGCAATGGCAGCAACCGCCTCTATGTCCACAAGATTGATGCCCGGATTGCCTATCGTTTCAAAATACAGGGCTTTTGTCCTTTCGGTTATTGCCTTGCGGAAATTCTCCGGATCATCCGGGTCGACGAAAATTGTCTTGATGCCAAACTTCGGCAGTGTATTGGCAAACAGATTATATGTACCTCCATAGAGGGTGCTGGCTGAAACAATCTCATCCCCCTGTTCGGCGATGTTCATTATGGCATATGTGATGGCAGCGGAACCGGATGCCGTAGCAAGGGCTGCTATACCACCCTCAAGGGCAGCTATTCGCTTTTCAAAAACATCCGTGGTAGGATTCATAATGCGGGTATAAATATTCCCCGATTCCTTAAGGCTAAACAAGTTTGCAGCATGGTCCGAATCATTGAATACATAGGAAGTAGTCTGGTAAATAGGCACTGCCCTTGATCCAGTGGTAGGATCAGCTACCTGTCCTGCGTGAACCTGTAGTGTGTCAAACTTTAATTTCCGTTCTTCCGTCATAAAGTAAAACCTCCTTTGGATTGTTATTTTTGATTTTTCTTGATATTATCACATGGTTATTTGTCCATGACTGCTGCTTTCCGGTTGCTACTCCGGCAGTTCCCTGCTTGCTGGCTGCCGGGTGTTTCAATCAAATATAGTACATGTATCCCTGATCTGAGTTTCTTTTTTTATATTCATCCACAAGATCCTGGAGGGTGATGGAAAATACAACTTCGTTTATGCATGAATTGATTTTATCCCATACCTGAGATGCAATGACAGTCTCCACAAGGCTATTTCCTTTTTGGAATTCATCACCGGTTTCTACCACCTCAAGGTTTCCTTCCATAACCTCAAGGACATCTCCAACCCGGATTTTAGATGGTTCTTGAGCCAGAATGTACCCACCCTGGGCGCCTTTAATACTCTTTACCAGGCCTGTTTTCCTCAGCACGGAGAAAACCTGCTCAAGATAATTTTCCGATATCTGCTGCCTTTCAGCAATGCTCTTGATAGAAACAGCATCAGCCGATGAATGCACGGCAAGATCAACCATAGCTCTCAGCCCATATCTGCCTTTGGTAGACAGCTTCATTTTGCCACACCACCATTTCCTAGTAATCCTATATGAATATTTATATTATAATACTCCCTATCAAATTCATTGTCAATAGAAACCTGCATAATTTAAACTGTTGTTTGCATGTTAAGTCGAAGAATTTATTATGTGCCGAAGCTTTTCAGGAGGTTGACCTCATCCTCTGTAAGTTCCCTGCATTCACCGGGCTGGAGGCTTTTATCGAGTTCTAGGCTTCCCATGGCTATGCGCCTTAGGTATTTCACCTTCTTGCCGACGGCCTCAAACATCCTCTTTACCTGGTGAAATTTGCCCTCATATATTACAAGCTCTATCTCAGACCGGTCTCCTGACACAATGATATCCAGATGAGCCGGCAAGGTTTTGTAGCCGTCATCAAGAACCACTCCCTCTTTGAATATGGCAGCATCTTGGTCGGTAACGGTTCCGGCCACCAGCACATAATACCTTTTCGGGACATGCTTTTTAGGAGACAGCAGTTCATGGGCCAGCTGCCCGTCATTTGTCATTATGAGCAGCCCTTCGGTATCTATATCGAGTCTTCCCACCGGAAACAAATCAAAGCACTTATATTCATCCGGCAGTATATCCACCACCGTCCTGAGCCTGTTGTCATATGTGGCCGATATCACTCCCTCAGGCTTGTTCATCATGAGATATATGTACTTTCTATAGCAAAGCACTTCGTCCCCTATCTCTATGACGTCATTGACAGGGTCGACATGCATGCCGCTGTCCTTTGCGGTAATTCCGTTTACCTTAATGACACCGCTCTTTACCAGCTGCTTAACCTCCTTGCGGGTACCATAACCAAAGTTGGACAGAATTTTATCCAATCGTTCCGTTTCCCTCAAAATGCCACCTTCTTTCTTCTGCCTTCGTA
Organism: Clostridium thermosuccinogenes; assembly: GCF_002896855.1. Taxonomy (NCBI): domain Bacteria; kingdom Bacillati; phylum Bacillota; class Clostridia; order Eubacteriales; family Clostridiaceae; genus Clostridium; species Clostridium thermosuccinogenes. The sequence continues at coordinate 3,710,393 of NZ_CP021850.1, forward strand.
AAAAATTAGAATTACCTGTCGTACATTTTCAGCAGCCGTCATGCCATTTTCCTCCACCCCTTGGGATAGAGGTTCTTTAGCATATCTCCCGTCTGCTTTGCCCATCCCAGAGAATAGCCGTCCACACAAACAGCCCTGCATCCTTTTTTCCCTTCGGCGATCAGAGTCTCACCTTTGAGATATCGTATGACATCAGCCGATTCAGAGCTCAAATCAAATACGTTCTTAAAGTCAGCCTTATTTAGTGCAATGGCCATGGAATGCGACGGTTCAAACCTTCCTCCGGAAAATTCCCCTAAGTACCAGCCGAATTTCGCCACCTTTATTCCCGAAAGGTCCGGATATTCCACAGGCAGGCAATAGATATTATTTCCCTTTACAGCAAAATGCCCGTTTATGTCAACTTGCAGATTGTCCCTGCAAAAAGCTTTCAATGCTTCAATATGACCTTCCATGCCCTTGCCGGAGATTTTTGAAATATTCGCTCTTCCCTCTGCATACCTGCTGCTGGTGTCATTTTGACCACCATCTTTTTCTTCCCTCGCAGCCTTTTTCATTCTGGCAACAAAATGCCCTTCTCCTTTCAGCTTATGAGGCCACAAACGCGCTGTCTTTGCCAGTTCTTTGCTGTTGTCCGCCCATTCGGGCCTTCCGTCTTGTATTCCTGCGACTTTAGGGATGTCCAGCAGCTCATAATTGCCATACTGTTCCAGGAACATGCTGATCATCCTCTCGTTCTCTTCGGGAGAAAACGTGCATGTGGAGTATACAACCACTCCTCCCGGTTTGAGAAGTTTATCGACATTCTTTAGTATGTCCCACTGCATGCCGGCACATTTTTCGCATTTGAAGCTTTCCCAGCTGCGCGCCGCATCTTCGTCCTTTCTGAACATACCTTCGCCGGAACAGGGGGCATCCACCAGCACTTTGTCAAAGTATCCCTCAAAATTCCGTGCCAGCTTGTCCGGCGACTCATTCGTCACTATCGCATTTCTCACTCCGCATAATTCTATATTCTTAACCAATGCCTTTACACGATCCGAGTTTATATCATTTGCCACCAGAAGGCCTTGCCCTTGCATTCCCGCAGCTATCTGCACCGTTTTTCCGCCCGGAGCCGCACACAGGTCAAGAATCCTTTCTCCCGGCTTTGCATCTATAACAGCTCCCGGCAGCATGGCACTAGGCTCTTGAATATAATATAAGCCGGCATAATAATAAGGGTGCCTTCCCGGGCTTTCTCCTTCAGCATAATAAAAACCATCCTTTGTCCAAGGTATGGGTTCCAACTGGAAGGGTGATATTTTAAGGAACTCCTCCACGCTGATCTTGAGAGTATTCACTCTTAACCCATAATATCTGGGCATTTCATAAGATCTCATGAATTCTTCAAATTCTTCCTTGCCCAGCAAACTTTCCATTTTATTCAAAAATTCCAATGGCAGCTTCATATATATCTCCTGCATATAATAATTTTTTCTATAATTAAATTAATAAATAATTTATATAGACCATAAGCATTAAAATATAGTCCATAAGCAGCAAATTAAAACGTACTGCCGGAGAAAGACTTGCGGTACAGGCGCCAGACGCTCGGTCTGTCCGCACAGCAAATACAGTCGCATTGCCAGTAGAATACCGGGACAGCTCCAAACATGGAATACCGGAACATCTCCATACATACCCGCCGGTCTCCTACACCCCCGCAGCAGGTCTTTATTGCTCATATCATATATATAGTTTATATTTAATCCAGGGCCTATTATAGCACATAATGGAAGCCCAATATATAACAGAATTTTTTTAATTTTATATGTTGTATTTTGAGTAAATCCATGTTATAATAATCCTTGCGATAAGGCCCATTGGTCAAGCGGCCTAAGACACCGCCCTCTCACGGCGGTAACAGGGGTTCGAATCCCCTATGGGTCACCATAATAAAAAAGAAGAAGATATCAGTTATCTTCTTCTTTTTTTACATTATTCAGGAGATTAAGGCTTGCATTATACACATGCTCGGTCGTCAATTTTTCCGCCCTTTCCGCATCCCCAGCCGCAATTGCATTATAAATGTTCCTGTGCTCCTCGAGGGCTTTCAATGCTCTCCCCGGGGTTTCGAAGGATGCATTTCTGGCTCTCTGAACATAATGGTGAAAAGTGCTGAGGGTATGCATCAGAGGTTTGCTTTTGCTGGCTTTAAATATGATGTCGTGAAATTTGAAATCATATTTACCCAGATGAGCCACATCATTTTTCATCGTATAAAACTCTTCAAATTCAAGAGCTTCCCTTAATTCCTTCAGTTCCTCGGGCGTAATCTTTTCAGCAGCCCACCGGGCAGCCAGCCCTTCTATCATCATCCTTATAGTGTAAATATCCTTGATGTCCTGGGGAGAAATGCCTTTTACAATAGCTCCCTTGTTGGGTATCGTCTGCACGAGATCTTCCAGCTCCAGCTGTCTTATAGCTTCCCGTATTGGAGTCCTGCTTACCCCAAGCTCTTCCGACAAACGGGTCTCAATGAGGCTGTCACCGGGTTGGTATTTGCCGTTTAAGATATCATTCTGTATATGGTCGAAAACTCTTTTTCTAAGAGAAACTGAATATCCGGCATCCTCATCATTAAGATTTTTAGACACTACTGTCCTCCTCTCTCAAAAAAATAGCAGTCGAGAGCCCAAGTCCTGCTACATTGCAGAAAATCAGCAAAAAAGCATTGCTTTTTTTCTCTCGACCGCTTCATAATAACCTCCGAATTAAAATCTATTATATTATTTGTTGCTTTTATACTAAAATCCTGCCGCATAAGCGACCCTTTACAAAGAAATTTTCCTTTACTGATTGCTCTGACGGCGGGTGTAATTGATAAGGCCGCCGGCCAGTATCATTTCTGCCTGCCTCTCCGATAATGCAACTTTAACCTTTATATCCTTATTCTTTGTGATATTGCGCAGCAAAAGCTCTCCGCCGTTTTTTATCCGGTTCCTTGCATCCTCTATCACCAGCTCGTCTCCGCAATCAATGCTGTCGTAATCAGCCTCATCCACAAAAGTCATCGGCAAAATTCCGGAATTTATAAGGTTTGCCATGTGGATTCTCGCAAAGGATTTTGCAATCACTCCTTTTACCCCCAGCTGCAAGGGAGCAAGAGCCGCATGTTCACGGCTTGAACCCTGTCCATAGTTGGAACCGCCCACAATAAATCCTCCACCGTTTTCCTTGGCTCTCTTCGGAAAATCAGGATCACATGGAGTCAGGCAGAATTCCGCCAGATAAGGTATATTTGAACGGAAGGGTAGAAGCTTTGCATTGGAAGGCATGATATGATCGGTAGTTATGTTATCTCCCACCTTTATCAATGCTTTCCCGCACACCTTTTCCGGCAGCTCGCTATTCAACGGGAAGGGCTTGATATTCGGTCCCCTCACCACTTCAACCTTTTCTCCATCCTCTGCAGGAGGCACAATCATATTGTCATTCACGAGGAATTCCTCAGGCATTGATACTACAGGTGCCTCTCCCAGCTCCCTCGGATCTGTGAGTACTCCGGTTATCGCGCTGGCAGCAGCAACCTCAGGGCTTACCAGGTAAACCTTGGCAGAAGCCGTACCACTGCGGCCTTCAAAGTTTCTATTGAAGGTTCTGAGGGAAACCGCATTGGAAGCCGGAGCCTGCCCCATGCCTATGCATGGCCCGCATGCCGACTCAAGGATTCTCGCTCCTGCTGCCACCATATCCGCCAATGCACCGTTTTGAGCCAGCATTGTCAGCACCTGTTTTGAACCGGGAGCGATTACCAGGCTCACATCAGGATGAACTGTCTTTCCTTTCAGCATCATTGCCACCTTCATCATGTCTACGTAGGATGAGTTGGTGCAGCTGCCTATAGCCACCTGATCAACCTTGATTTTTCCCACCTCGCTGATTTTTACAACATTGTCGGGACTGTGGGGCAAAGCTACCAAAGGTTCCAATTTATCAAGATCTATTACTATCTCCTCGTCATATACTGCGTCATCATCCGGTTTTAATTCCACCCAGTCTGACTCTCTTCCCTGAGCCTTCAGGAAAGCTCTGGTAACTTCATCGCTGGGGAATATGGAGGTGGTTGCTCCGAGCTCGGCACCCATATTTGTTATGGTCGCCCTTTCAGGAACTGTAAGGGTTTTCACACCCTCTCCCGCATATTCGATGATCTTGCCGACACCACCCTTTACAGTGAGCAGCCTTAGCACTTCCAGGATTATGTCCTTTGCTGCAATCCAAGGATTAAGCCTGCCCTTCAGGATTACTCTGCATACCTTCGGCATAGTCAAATAATATGGTCCTCCGCCCATTGCCACAGCAACATCCAGTCCACCTGCGCCGATGGCCAGCATTCCCAGACCGCCTCCGGTCGGTGTATGGCTGTCGGAGCCCAGCAATGTCATCCCTGGCACACCGAATCTTTCCAAATGCACCTGGTGGCAAATTCCATTGCCCGGACGGGAAAAATAAATGCCGTGCTTTGCTGCGACAGTCTGTATATATTTGTGGTCATCGGCATTCTCAAAACCCGCCTGAAGCGTATTATGGTCTATATATGCCACCGACTTTTTGGTCTTTACCCTGGGTATTCCCATGGCCTCAAACTGCAGATATGCCATGGTGCCGGTCGAGTCCTGGGTCAAAGTCTGATCTATTTTTATTGAGATTTCCTTTCCGGCTATCATCTCGCCGCTTACAAGATGAGCCTTTATTATCTTCTGTGCTAAATTAAGTCCCAACGTACATTCCCCCCGTTTTTTATATCCTGTCCGAATATCTTTAGGCCTTACTTAAACCTATTCGGATCAAAACCAATAAAATAATACCACAATAACAATTATTATGAAATGTCCTTAAGAAACAATAAATCAAGGTAATATTGCAGACTCTCCGGCATTTCACAGCAGTGGCTTTCCATATAGGCGGTGTAGGAAGAATATCCTTCCTACACAAACAAATCAACCGCTGCTTTGGATTTAACAGCCTGAATACCGGTATCCCCGCCTTTTTGTCTGCAGAATCAGAGGGCCAGGTCGAAAATGTCCGGCGCCAGCATTTTTACCGCTTCCATCATCTCATCGTCGCTTATTGATGTCGTTCTTCCCGACTGGTACTGCTGATCCACCCAATCCTTTATCTTTGCGATTCTTTCATCTTTTTTATCAAGCTTCTTGCTTCCTTCCAGTCCAAAATTATTATTAACCCACAAGGCTATGCCTGCAAGGCCTGAAGTTTGAGTTATTGCCACTCCTATTGGCCTTTTCAGAAGCTTCGATGTGTTGAAAATATTGTAAATTTCCTCGTCCTTCAATATTCCATCTGCATGAATACCTGCCTGGGTTACGTTAAAATGCTTGCCTACAAAAGGAGTCCTAGGTGGTATTGCATATCCCAGTTCCTTTTCATAATATTCTGCAATCTCTGTAATCACCGTAGTATCCATGCCGTCAGTTGTACCCCTTAACTGGGCGTATTCAATGACCATCGCCTCAAGAGGAGTGTTACCCGTCCTTTCACCTATTCCCAGCAAGGAGCAGTTAACACTGGATGCGCCGTACATCCATGCTGTGGAAGAATTAGCAACGGCTTTGTAAAAATCATTGTGGCCATGCCATTCTATCAACTCGCTGGGGAAGCCGGCGTAATGCCTCAATCCGTATATAATACCCGGAACACTTCTGGGCAAAGCCGCTCCAGGGAAGAACACTCCATAACCCAAGGTATCGCATGCCCTTATTTTTATCGGCACTCCGCTTTCCTCCATGAGCTTCCTGAGCTCTATGGCAAAAGGCACGACAAATCCATAAAAATCCGCTCTGGTAATATCTTCAAAATGACAGCGGGGTTTTATTCCCACATCAATTGCTTCCTTTATAATGCTCATATAGTGATCAAGGGCCTGCTTCCTTGTCATGTGCAGCTTTTTGAAAATGTGGTAGTCGGAACAGCTCACAAGGAAACCGCTTTCTTTCATGCCCATTTCCTTTGCCAGCAGAAAATCTTTCTTTGTCGCTCTGATCCAGCTGGTAACCTCCGGAAATTCATAGCCTCTCTCCATACACTTATATACGGCTTCCTTATCTTTGTCGCTGTAGAGGAAAAATTCGCTCTGACGGATTTTGCCCTTTGGTCCTCCCAGCCTATGAAGAAAATCAAACAATGTCACGATCTGTTCCACCGTATACGGTGCTCTGGACTGCTGCCCATCACGAAAGGTAGTATCCGTTATCCATATTTCATCCGGTGGTGCCATGGGAACCCGTCTATGATTAAACGCGCACTTAGGTATTTCGTCATAGTTGTATATATCCCTGTACAGGTTTGGTTCCGATACGTCCTGCAGGGAATATTTATACTGGTTTTGCTCCAGCGTATTGGTTCTCTTGTTAAATTCAAGCATTTCAAACCCTCCTATTAGACTTATTTATATGTATCTTATATATAATATGCACGTATAACTGTATAATTGTATACAATTATACAGTTATACAAAATTGATGTCAATTTATTTTCTCGAGTCGCACAAGCCTTTTTCATGAATTTGAAACATGTGGAAATATAAGAAGGATTTTAGGAAAATATGACGAAATATATTAGAAAAGACGAAATATATTAAAAGAATTAAATTTTATTATCATCAAAGTTAGGAGGATATGCTATGCAGGAGAAAGATGCAAAGAAATTTAATGCATTTAATGCGGCAATGTTGTTTTCAGTCGTGACCGGTGCCCTATGGGGTATACTTACAGGTGTTATTACTGGGGAATGGCTGCCCTTGCTGTTTTTCATTCTGTCGGGAGTTATTACCACCATTATTGCGAAAATAGTGATAGAATCATCAATAAAAAAGGTTTCAAACCGGCTTGCCAATGAGATGGTACATATCAGAAACGGTGACTTTACATATCTGATAGATTCAAGAAGCTTCGGAGCTTTAGGAAATGTATCCATACAAGTGCATAGCATTATAAGCAACATTAAAAAGCTGATAGAAAGTTTCTTCTCCCTTTCCCTCTCTATTGTCAGGGCATCAAAGCAGGTAAAGTCAACATCCGATGAAGCTGCGTCAGCTATGGTAGAGATTTCCCGAACAATCGACGAGATTGCCAAAGGCGCCTCAGAGCAGGCTCAGGAAGCACAGCAGGGCGTTCAGTTGATGGAGAAGCTTTCAGAGCAGATCGACCTTGTATCCAGGATTTATTCCCAGGTAACGGATGAGACGAAAAAAATAAGCGAACTTAATAACGTAGGTTTGGAATCAGTTAATATACTGCATCAGAAATCTGACGAAAACTATAGTACCTCTGAAAAGATTTTCTCCGTTGTCGAAAAATTAACCACCACTACAAAGAATATAAGCCTTTTTGTTGAAACCATTGAAGATATAGCAGAGCAAACCAATCTTCTTGCGCTGAATGCCGCAATAGAAGCTGCAAGAGCCGGTGAAGCCGGCAAAGGTTTTGCGGTTGTTGCCGAAGAAGTAAGGGCTTTAGCCGACCAGAGCCGGAAAGCGGCCGAGGAGATCACCGGCATGATGGAAAGCATACAGGAAGAATCCCAACAGGCAATTAAGTCCATGGAGGACATGAGAAAATCCAGCAAAGAGCAAAATGAAGCAGTTGCTAAAACAAACAGCGCTTTTGGTGATATCGCCAATGCTATCACGTTGATCATTGAAAAAATAGACGGAGTAAACAGCGCTATAGAAAAAATGCAGGAGGATAAGGATCATGTTATTGCCGCCATTGAGAACATATCCTCCGTTTCCGAAGAAACTGCCGCTTCCAGCCAGCAGGTCGCTGCCACTACCGAACAGCAGCTATCAGCTTTCGAAGCTATGAAATCTGCTTCCGAAGAGCTCGACAACCTTGTCAAGGAGCTGGATAAGAATCTCAAAGCCTACAAGGTGAAGTAATCACCGTATACCAAGAAGATGGACCCCCCAGCCAGTAAGGCCGTCCGACTGAATAATTATAGAAATACTGCAGTAAACTGTATAAATAAGATAAAAAGCATCAAAGCGCATATAGTGTTTAGGAGAAAAGCATATAAAGAGTACAAAAGCTCGTAAGCATATAAAGCAAATGCATACCAGTGTACAAATGCATATGCGTAAATGCATGAAAATGATAAAACGTAAAGTGCACAAAAGCCGGATTAAATCAAATCCGGCTTTTTATTTTAAACATCATATTCCGCAAGCAATTTGGCGATCTCAGCTTTAGGGTACTCTTCCGCGGCTTCCGCCAAGAGTTCATTTGTGTCATAATCAGGCCAAAAATGGGTGAGAAGAAGCCTTTTAGCTCCTGATTTCATAGCAACAATACCACATTCCCGGGCTGTAAGGTGAGGCACATTTTCATCCTTCTTGTCCCGGGAAAGCAGTCCTGCATCAAGCATGAGGAGGTCGGCATTTTCCGCAAACCTCACAATATTCTCGGTCCATGACGTATCTCCGGAAAAGACAAATCGTTTTCCTTTGGACTCTATTGATACCGCAAAGCACTTCACAGGGTGCTTCATTTCCGCGAAGGATAGCCTCATACCACCTATGTTCAACACGGTATTGCTGTCTATCGAAGCAAGATCAAATACGTTCTTTATGTTGAGGCGTTCGTATTCATCCATCGGCTGATCCGGAGCATATACTTTTATGGGCTTTGACATCAACCCCCTCTTCATCTTGATGTCCACAGCATATCTCAGCACCATCATATCCGACATGTGGTCGCTGTGGAGATGCGTCAGTATTATGGCATCCAGATCCTCAAACCTTGTGTATTTCTGCAAGTTGCTCAAAACTCCATTTCCGCAGTCAATCAAAAGCTTATGCTCGCCTTCGGTAATCAAATACCCGGAGCAGGCTCCTCCTGCTGCAGGAAAAGGTCCGTTGTTTCCCAGTATCGTGAGTTTCATAGGCTTTTACCTCTCTTATATTTTAATTTATAAGCCGGGATACCTTCATCCCTATGAGTAAAATTACCGGCTTTGGTCTTAGCTGTTTGCCATCTCTCGCACTGCACCGTCAAATTGAAGATGGCATTGGCAAGTCCATCCATACAAATTGCCGGCACACCGGTTGACATGTATTATTTTACCCAAAAAAAGCCATTGAAACAACGTATCTTTTTATTAATTCAATACTTTTCTTACTCCTACCCTGTCCAGCAGCGATACTAAAACATATGCAGCCACAGCACTTACTCCTCCCTGCACCAAGTTGGGCACCAGCTCCGCTATTGCCGCCGTATATCCGAAAGTTTTGTCCACAAAAGGAAGCAATAGCCATTCTGCAATAAAATAACCGGCTACCATTACCGCAGCTGAAATCACCACAGCCGCTAACCGACGCGCTTCACCATGGGCATTTTTTTCGGCAGAATCGGCGATAACTCCGGCTATATATCCTTCCAATCCTTTTACAACAAAGGTGATGGGGGCAAATATCATTCCTCCTGCAGCAATATCAGCGATGGCTGAACCTATTGCCCCGGAAGCCAGCCCGGTTCCCCTTCCCAAAAGGATGGCCGCCACCATTATGACAATGTCGCCGAAATTGATATAACCAGGATAAATAGGCCCCGGTATGCGTGTAAAGTATGTTGCCAGAAATACGATGGCAATCATCAGCCCATTTAAAACTAACTTTTTAGTAGAAACACTATTCATTTTGCTTCCCCCTCATATCACAACTGTATCGATACGCTTTGAATCCGTATCGAAGTGTTATAGCTATTTTATAGATACAGTTTTAAATTGTCAATATGGAAATTTACCATTGAGAAAAACTTTTTATGCACGGTCATTAATCCCTGGTAATTAATGACTTGAATCCATTATGAAAAACTATTGACACAAGGATATATTTGTGCAAGAATAGATTTGATAAAAAATGAATATGAAATCTTCAGGGCAGGGTGCAAGTCCCTACCGGCGGTAATATGCTTTAGCATTAGCCCGCGAGCGCAAGCCGACACGGTGAGATTCCGTGGCCGACAGTATAGTCTGGATGGGAGAAGATTGTATTGAATAACATTGCTATATTGCAAGGTTTCCCTGGAGTTCATATTCCAGGGATTTTTAATTTTTGGGGGGTATTTTAATGAAGGTATCATTAAACTCAATGGTTAAAGTTGCAATAATGTCGGCTCTATCACTGATAATTATGTTTTTTGAACTGCCGTTACCGTTATTCCCGGCTTTTCTGAAAATAGACTTCAGTGATATACCCGCACTCCTAGTAACATTTTCTTTAGGCCCTCTTTATGGCGCTTTGGTAGAGCTGATAAAAAACCTGCTGCACCTTTTCAGAACTTCCACTGTAGGAATTGGTGAGCTGGCGAATTTCCTGGTAGGAGTGTCTTACGTCGTTCCTGCAGGTATTGTCTACAAGTATAATAAAAGCAAAAAAGGCGCATTTCTGGGGCTTGCTGTAGGAACCGCCTCAATGGTTGTCTTTGCCTCACTGTTCAATTACTTCTTCCTCATACCAATGTACGCAAAAGTACTTAACTTCCCTACTGAAGCGGTAGTTGCCATGGGCACCGAAGTAAACAAGCACATTGTTGACGTAAGGTCATTGATATCCTATGCCATAGCTCCGTTTAACGCTATCAAAGGAATTGTTGTTTCCTTAGTTGTAGTCCTTATTTATAAAAGGCTGTCCCCTATTCTGCACAAAGGGTTGGGTAAATAGTGTGGGGCCATCAGGGCGCAAGGGACTTCACATGAAGATGAAGCCCCTTTCCCTTGATAAATGTTTTCCCGCTTTATATTCTTGTTGTTTTCCTTGGGCTGTCACCTTAAGTTCACTTGTTTTTTGTTTAGCGAAGCGTCTTTTTCACTTTGATGACAACCTCTGCTACTGCAATATTCTTTTGATTCGCAACTTTTCTTGTACCTTTTGCCCTGTTATCTTTTTTAATCAGCATTTGCAACAACTGCATTTGCTATAACCATCGCCTGCATTGAAAAATATTACTTTTCTAAGCCATCCCTCCTTTCCTAACTCTACATAATATTTCTTCGCATCTTATTTAATTTTTCCGGGGTGATTTCTTTCTTTTCTAAAATTATTTCCCGGCAGTGCAGTTTGTCAGCTTCGCATATGGGGTAATAAATATATTAAACGAGGCCCAAATAAAATGTCTTCAGCCACGTTGAAACAGAGTGCTGCAACTTAATGCAACCGCTACAACTGTTTTTGAATTGTAGATTATAGTTTGTCTGCATATAATATAAATTAATGCTGAATTGTTATACTGGAAAACAACAGCTTTCAAGGCTCGTTCAACTTTTCCTGGCGACGCTTAAATCCACATGTTTAAGCCGCAGGGACACAGAAGGCATATTAAAAACGCCCTTTGTGTTAACAAGCCTTCCGAGCAACTGTTTTCGCGGGATAATCATCTACAAAACAGGATGTGCTGCACATTAACAAAATAGATTTAAGCAAACATCACAAGGCAGAAGCTAGATAAATAAGGAGGTTGTTATGGATTACACACCAAGTAAAGAAAGATACGACCGCATGATTTATAATCGCTGCGGAAGAAGCGGATTGAAGCTTCCTGCCATATCCCTTGGGCTATGGCACAATTTCGGAGGGATCAATGTTTTTGAAAACGGCAGGGCCATCATACGCAAAGCCTTTGATCTGGGAATAACCCATTTTGACATTGCAAATAATTATGGACCGCCTCCGGGATCAGCGGAAGAAAACTTCGGAAGAATACTTAAGCTTGATTTTGCAGGACATAGGGATGAAATGATAATATCCACCAAAGCCGGTTTTGGCATGTGGCCTGGACCATACGGTGACTGGGGCTCCAGAAAATATCTTATAGCCAGCCTGGATCAGAGCCTTAAGCGTCTTGGTCTGGATTATGTGGATATATTCTACTCCCACAGGCCGGACCCAGAAACTCCGCTGGAAGAAACCATGGGTGCCCTGGACCATGTGGTCAGGCAGGGGAAGGCTTTATATGTAGGTCTGTCCAACTATAATGCCGACCAGACCAGGGAAGCTGTGGCAATCCTTAAAAAGCTGGGTACTCCATGCTTGATTCACCAGCCTTCCTACTCCATGTTTGACCGCTGGATAGAAAAGGGTCTTCAGGATGTGCTTAAGGAGGAGGGTATTGGCACCATAGCCTATGTTCCCTTGGCACAGGGACTGCTCACCGACAAGTATCTCAATGGTATACCTGCAGACTCAAGAGCTGCCGGCCCTTCGGTTTTTCTTAAAAGTGAAAACATTACGGAAGATAAACTCAGCAAAGTCCGCCGGCTGAATGAATTAGCCAAAGAGAGGGGGCAGAGCCTCGCTCAGATGGCCCTGGCCTGGGTTCTTCGGGAAGGCCGGGTGACATCGGCATTAATAGGAGCCAGCAAGGTAAGCCAGATTGAAGAAAATGTGGGCGCTTTGAAAAATCTTAACTTCAGCGGTGAAGAATTGGCCAGAATAGAAGAAATTCTAAATTCGTAGCTTTTTCCAAGGATCAGAATACCGTCAAAATAACCTGACTCAAAAAGGTTCGGCGGGGATTACAACCCCCGCCGAATAGAGTGATTTATATAGCTTTTATACAGTTTGTGTCAGATCAGTCTCCGTAATTGTGCCAATCCGTTTCCCGCTAATGGATTAAGGCACTGTTTTATTCCCCGCCAAAAAACTCTTCGTAAAGCGCGCGTACAGACTTGTCGGCATCTTCTGCCCTGACGCCAAACATCATGCTGACCTCGGATGAACCCTGATTAATCACCTCAATGTTTACTCCTGCCTTGGCAAATGCTCCTGTCGCCCTTGACGCGATGCCCACGGTGCGCATCATGCTTTCACCCACCAGCATGACCAGGGACAGACCCCGTTCAATGCTTACATCATCAACTTCCAGTTCATTCTTTATCCTTTTCAAAATGCGTTCTTCAATTTCAGCATTCAACTGCTTCTCCTTCAGTATTACCGATATGCTGTCAATGCCTGACGGAACATGCTCATATGACAGTTTTTCATCCTCCAGAATCTGAAGCAGCCTGCGTCCGAACCCTATCTCCCTGTTCATCATATACTTGCTCACAAAAATGGTACAGAATCCATTATCACAGGAAATTCCCACTACCGGTCCGTTTTTTGATTTCCTTTCAGGTACTATCATTGTACCGGGAGCGGACGGGTTGTTGGTGTTTTTGATGCATACAGGTATACCTCTGCGGTATACGGGCTCTAACGTCTCTTCATGCAGCACGGAAAAACCCGAATAGGATAACTCCCTCATTTCTCTGTATGTAACTACAGATATAGGCTTAGGATTCCTGACTATATTCGGGTTGGCAACAAAGACCGAATCCACATCGGTGAAATTCTCATACATATCTGCCCCGATTGCCGCAGCAAGTATTGACCCGGTTATATCGGAACCGCCTCTCGGGAATGTAACCACATCCCCCTGCAAAGAATATCCGAAAAATCCCGGGAAAATGAGAATGCCGTCCATATCCTTAAGAGCTTTCAGGTTTTCATAGGACTGAGGCAAAACCCTGGCATTTCCAAATTCATCACTCAAAAACAGCCCCGCATCCTTAGGGTTTATATATCGGGCTTCTACCCCGATGCTTTTTAAATATTGTGCCACCAGCTTCGCCGAATTGTCTTCCCCGGCCGCCTTCAGCAAATCCATGAACTTTGCTTTATTGGAAATGTCGCCGCTAAGCCGCTCGCACAAATCTTTTTTAATGATGTCAACAATTTCATCGCCAATATTCATTTCTTTAGCTATCTCCGCGTACCTTGCAACAACTGCCTCCATTTCCTCATCGGCCTTGCCGCATTCAATATATTTCTCAGCACATTTTATAAGAAGGTCGGTAACCTTTATATCATCCTTAAAGCGTTTACCGGGAGCAGAAACCACTACAAGTCTGCGCTCCGGATCTGCAGTTATTATGCTGCAAACCTTCCTTATCTGTTCCGCATTAGCCAGTGACGTACCTCCAAATTTTGCTACTTTCATCTATTAAGCCTCCATTTCTCTGTTCAATAGGTTGCTATGATTCATAGCATATGTATCTAACCTTCCAGAACCCTGATTTTGTTCACCACTTCATCCACCTTGCCTGACTTCTTCAATCTCTCAACGGACAGCGCAAACTGCCTTTCCGGCATTTTCCCGCATACAAATCCGAACTCATCCTCAGTCTCACTGTCAGGCAACCTCAGGTATTTTACATCTTCACCGAACTCAGCTAATACTGCCCTTTTGGCTTCCTTTTGATCGGTGGATTTTACCCTTACAAAGTACTTCGCTGCAATTCCGGATGGATCAGTCAATTCTAAGGTATTGCCGTTATGATCCTGCCAGTTATTCTTAAAACCGTCCTCCGGATGGCTCACTATATCAATAATATCAGCCACAACGGCACTGGCGGTAGGGAATTTACCGGCTCCAGGTCCATAAAACATGGCTTCGCCTATTGCATCGCCATACACAACAATTGCATTAAAAACATCATTCACTCCTGCCAGGGGCATATCCTTGCCAACCATAGCCGGACTTACCCAGGCATATATCCCATCCTTTGTTTTTCTGCTATGGCCGATGAGTTTTATTGTGCAATTCAACGCATCGGCATATTTCATGTCAGTAAGGCTTATATTTTTAATGCCCTCTGTAGGTATATTTTTATAGTTTACAAATTCATTATACGCTATTGATGATAAAATTGCTATTTTTCTGCAAGCATCATGCCCTTCGATATCAGCCGTAGGATCAGCTTCTGCGTAGCCGTTTTTCTGCGCCCCTTTAAGAGCTTCGTCAAAATCCATTCCATCTTTTTTCATGCGGGTGAGGATATAATTGGTAGTACCGTTCAATATGCCGGTAATTCCCGTTATCATGTTTGCAGCAAGGCATTGCCTGAGGGGCCGGATTATCGGAATCCCTCCTCCTACGCTGGCTTCAAAAAGGTACCGTACATTATTCTCCTGAGCGATTTTAAGAAGCTCCGGGCCATGGGTAGCCACCAGTTCCTTATTTGATGTTACTACATGCCTTCCGGATTTCAAAGCTCTTTTGGTGTATTCATAGGCTATTCCAATTCCGCCTATCGTCTCCACAACTATTTTTATTGATTCATCATTAAAGACGTCATCGGCGTTTTTAGTAAAAAGCTCCTTGTATTCGCTTTCCGGGAAATCCCGTATGTCGAGAATCCTCTTTACTTTTATATCTTCACCGGCTCTGGTCTTTATGCTTTTTCCGTTTTTCTTTAATATATCAACAACTCCTGACCCTACCACTCCATAGCCTAAAACGCTGACATTAACCATTATTACCACCCCACTATTCTCTAGAAAGGATCTCCTGTCTTCGAACCCCTTCAACTTTGCTGATTTCATTCATCAATTCATTCAAGTCCATGGTCATTTCCTCTGTCTCTATTGATATTGTCACATCGGCAAGGCCATTTATCGGTATATTTTGGTTTATTGTGAGTATGTTTGCCTTAGCTTGTGCAATCTTGTTTATTATGCTGGACAAAATGCCCGAAAAGTCCTCCACAACAAAAAACAGCGTTATGACCTTTCCCCTTGATGTCTCGTAAAAAGGAAACACATAATCCTTGTATTTATAGTAGGCACTTCTGCTCAGGCCAACCGCTTTTACCGCTTCATTTACCGTTTTATAGGTTCCTTTGCTGAGAAGCTTTTTCACTTCCACCACCTTGCTGAAAACTTCCGGAAGTACGGAACCGTCAACAAGGAGATATGTATATTTATTGCTCATATCGCCTCCGTGTCCTTGTATGGCGCACACATGTTTTTATATTGAGTAATAGTAACACATTTGGAAATGCAATTCAATACCTTATGTATAATTTTTATGAAAAACTATAGAGAGACTGAAAGATGTTCCCTTTCTATAGATGGCAGGCAACGACTATTTACTGCGGGCTTCGGGCACATATCCCACCTCATTGAGGCGTGCGGTACAATTGCCGGCAGTGTACCATATTTTTAATAAAATATTATGAAATTCAAAATAAACGCCTTCAATAATGCAAATACTAAAATTAACTCATTATGCTGGCATTTTCTAAGCATAACTTCCGAGTTAAAGAGATATCGTAAATTTATGAAAAAGTAACTTGACAATATAAAAGGAGGAACATCGATGAAGGCTAATAAGTTTGTCGTGGCAGGCCTGACCGACGCGGCAATGATCCCTGATATAAAACAGTCCATCAGCAATCATGTCGGCATCAACGCTGTCAGGGTTGATATGCATGAAGGCACAGTAACCGTGGATTATGATGAGGGACGGTATGAGGAAGGCGATATAAAGAGATTTGTCAGCGAAGCAGGCTTAAGCGTAAGGGAAGTAAAATGAGCAAAATAAGAATGGGAATAGCAGAATTCCCATTCTTATTTTTAACCTGCAGTCTTTGTCGAATTGGCCTTGCTTCCGGAACAAGGCATTGTCAAAGCCATAGTTATATGGACAGTATGCTTTTTACCTGATCCTTCATCTCGGATTTCCTGCATACCTTATTATGCCTGATTTCTTTCCTGTCCAGTCCCTGCAAACCGTTGGGTATCGGAATCCCGCATTTCTGGGACAGGATATCCAAAAGCTCAAACTCACTTTTGCCTTTAACCTCTTCCTCTCCAAACAAGGCCCGTACAACGCTGTGGTTGAATTTAAACGGACTTGCCGTAGAAACTATTACAGTCTTGGTAAAATCCCCCGTCGATATCACATACTTGTCGTAAACATCAATTCCTACGGCAGTATGAGTATCTATGACATAATTGTTTTCATTGTAAATGCACTCTATAGTCTTTAAAGTCTCCGAATCGTTTGAGTAGTCCGCCCAGAAAATCTTGGATATCTTTTTCTTTGTATCCTCATCTACGGTATATTCCCCGGTACGGCTTAGTTTTTCCATCCAGCCTGCCACCATTTTGGAATTATGTCCGGTAACTTCATACAAAAGCCTTTCCAGGTTGCTGGATATAAGTATGTCCATGGAAGGAGAAAGAGTTTTCTTAAAATCCCTTTTTCTATTATAGGTGCCGGTATTTATAAAGTCGGTAAGCACATTGTTTTCATTGGAAGCGCATATGAGCCTGTTTACCGGTAAGCCCATCTCCATTGCATAGTATGCTGCGAGAATATTCCCGAAGTTACCTGTAGGCACAACAAAATTGACTTTGTCCCCCAGCTTTATCTCACCCCTGCCTACCAAATCCGCATAGGCTGAAAAATAATAAACGATTTGAGGCACAAGTCTTCCCCAGTTTATCGAATTTGCGGAGGAGAATTTAAAACCGTTCTTTTCCATCTCTTCGGAAAGCTCCCTGTCGGTAAATATCTCCTTAACTCCGGTCTGGGCATCGTCAAAATTTCCCTCCACCGCTATGGAGTTTACATTTCTGCCTTCCTGGGTAATCATCTGCAGCTTTTGAACCTCGCTCACCCCATCTTGAGGAAAAAAGACAATTATGCGAGTTCCGTCAACATCTCTGAAGCCTTCCAAAGCAGCTTTTCCGGTATCCCCGGATGTTGCGGCGAGTATCACCATTTCACCGGTCTCTCCTGTTTTCTTGACAGCCTTGACCAGCAGGTGGGGAAGTATCTGGAGCGCCATGTCTTTGAAAGCACAGGTTGGCCCATGCCACAACTCCAGAATGGAAATATTGTCATTTAACCTGTATACAGGAGCTATCTCCCTGCATCCAAACTTTTTTTCACTATATGCACTGTTTATCGATTCCTTAATCTCTTCTTCCGTATAGTCATCAATATAATGCTTAAGTATGGCTTCCGCCCTTTCCTGGTAGCTCATATTTACCAATTGCTCTATTTGGGCCGGAGTTAACCTCACCCGGGTTTCAGGCACAAACAAACCTCCGTCCGGCGCTATGCCTCTCATGATAGCCTCGGCAGAAGTTATTGACCCAAGCCCCCCTCTAGTACTCTCATAAAACATAATATGCCTCCCTAAAACAAAAAACTGTATAACCGCATGCCTCATAGCATTCCTTCGGCATTACGGCAGCACATAATTGCCCTGATAGCAAGAATTAGCCGTACAGTTTAAAAATAAACAGGCAAGCAGCCTTTAATATCTATTTATATAATAATAATACAAATAAAATAAAAAGAAAAGAATAAAAATTAGGCTTTAAGCCTAAGTTTTATGTAAAATTTATGGGAATAAGAAACGCTTTAATTCCCCATCGGCCAGCGCTTTTTTAGTTCAATAAAGCTTCAAATAAAATGCTCATTTACCTTAAAATATTTTTAGTTCTATAAAAATTAGTTCAATAAAAAAAGGCATTTAAAGACTTGCTAAAGTCCTGTAAATGCCATATCATACTCAACTTTGTCAAACAGCTTCCTGGCTGCAATCTTTCCGGCTGAATAGAGGTACTCCTTCTGCTCACCGTCCAGATGGAAGTCCAGGAAGTCCACCTTGGAAGCGTCAATGTCAACAGTATACTTTGTTTTGTATGCATCCTTCGGAACACCGATGTCATGCACTGCAGAAACCAGCGCTTTAAGTACGTCCACGGATGTATCGATACTGAAAGGCTTTTTCTTTATCCCTCCGCCAAGAGTGAAGCCAACAGCAGGAATTGATGAAGAGTTATCCACTCCCCAGAAAGGAAAGCCATCCAGCATACCGCCATCCACAAAGTAATGCACCTTCCAGGAGCTTCCTTCCATTTTTTTAATTTCTACAGGCTTGAAAACAAAAGGTACACAAGTGCTCATCCTGACAGCCTTCGCCACAGAGAACCTGTCCGGGTCGATACCATAATATATCATATCGTCGGGAAGTATGACGATTCTCGCCCTGTTCACGTCTACTGCCGTCATCCTTACTTTATAACCTCTGGGGTTTACTCTGTCCGGCACCCCGCCTCTTAAGTCTGCGAAGGTAAATATCCCTTTTTCGGCAAGAACTCTTGCCACCCACTCCTCAAGGTAGTCACCGTCAAAAAGGCATCCTTCCTTGTCCAAAGTGGCAATGCTCTTCAAAATATCGGCAAGAGTACCTCTTTCCTGGTCAGGCAAATCTTCCATACTAATGTTATCCGTGAATTCAAGATTTAAGAATCGGTATATTCCTTCCATTCCGGTATAGCGGTTATCCTTGCAAAACTGCATATACTTTGCCACTGCCGGAACTTTTTTCTCAACGTTTGTTATATCTATCTTTTCCATGTCAAAAGCATCGATGACGGACCTTAGATGGGAAGAAGAATAACCTGCTCCTAAAAAGCTTCCTGCCACTGCACCGGCAGAAACACCAACTATGCTTCCCCATCTGATATTTCTGGCTTCCGCCTCTTCAAACACTCCGACATAGGCTAACCCTTTTACTCCGCCGCCTCCAAGAATCAGATTAAACGGGCTTTTATTCCAAATCATATGCCATATAACGCCTCAACAAGTTACTAATACATTATATGAAATATGACTTGGGAAGGTAATAAACACAGATAAAGCTTTTCAATTAAAAAGCTATTTTAGTCTATTATCAGCCTCAACCTTATAGTTTATTGCTTGCTCTCAATAAACGCTATCCAGTTTCTTGAATAATTGGCATAGCTGCTGCCGGGAAATTCTTCAATTACACTGTTAAAGGTGGATATGGCATTGGTGTAGTCCTCCAGCTCCATATAGCTCTTGGCCAGATTATACAAAATCCCATCCATGTTGACACCGGTAAATCCTGTGCCATAAATTTTAGCTTTGGACAGTATATCCTTCGCTTCCTGGAATTTCTCCTGCTTAAACAGCTTTACTCCCTGGTTATAAGCTTCTCGCGCAGCCTTTGGCATGATATCCTGAAAGAGCGCATCAAATTTTTCCTTCTCTGCTCCCTGAAAAGCTACAGGCTTAAGCAAAATAAGCATGTCCGCAGCCTTCTCATATTCTTTTGAGGAAGCAAGCTTTTCT
This sequence comes from Clostridium thermosuccinogenes, assembly GCF_002896855.1. Taxonomy (NCBI): domain Bacteria; kingdom Bacillati; phylum Bacillota; class Clostridia; order Eubacteriales; family Clostridiaceae; genus Clostridium; species Clostridium thermosuccinogenes. The sequence goes on from NZ_CP021850.1 coordinate 3,730,390, forward strand.
ATTTCAAACAGGTTAGTCAGATTTTTATAATATTCAATGCTGTGGTTTGCTTTATCGAGGTTATCCTCCAGAAGTGCACTCTTTTCTTCCAGATCATTGAGCTTGTCTTCGTATTCTTTTTTGACGGCATCAACAGCATTTTGAATCTGGGCTTGAATTTCTTCATCAGAGCTTGATACGGAGATGGAGCCTTGAGATTTATCGAAAATCAGGGGATTAATTATTGCCATAATAACAATGCCAGCTAAAAAAACAGCAGCATACTTCAAAATTTCAATTTTTCGGTCCGTCTTATTGCTGGCAGCTTTGGGGCGATTTTGCAGCATTTCCGAAGGTCTTATGTCCTGACTTTTTTTCTTTTTTCTAAAAGCTGCTTTGTTCTTTCCGGAGGCCTCCGGCGTATCCTTTCCCTCCAAAAAATTGATATATTCCATCGCCTTTATGGCGTTATTTTCCGCACTTATCACCCTTCTGAACATCTCTTCCGCTTTCCCATATTCTTTTGTAGAAATGTAGCAAAGTCCCAGAAGGTTGATTGCTTCATGAAAATCAGGATTGATGGAAACTGCTTTCTTTAACTCGATGATTGCTATATCCTCGCTGCCCGAACGCATACTTTCCAAAGCTTTATTGTAAAGCACAACAGAGCTTTTGATATTATCTGGCAAGTCCGGACGGCTTTTCTCCAGATTTTCAATGTCAATCGAAGGGTAATTCTGCAATTCCTGTTTTAGATCAATCAAGGAACTCACCTCCAAAAACTGAGGAATATTGACGGATCACATATTATTCTTTAAAAGCCTGCGCACTTCACCAATATAGTACAAAGACCCAAATGCGCAGATCATGGAATCTGGCGAGCAAATCTTCATACTTGTGCATACTGCTTCTTTTATTGTATCACTAATTGTCACATTCTTACAATAACTTTTTATAAATCCTCCCAACTCCGCCGCAGGAAGAGCTCTGTCGCTGTTCGGAGTAACGGTTATAAAATGGGATGCTATGGGTACCACTGTTTCAATGACCGCTTTATAATCCTTATCCCTTAATACGCCGATAATAAAAATTTTCTTTTTATCCGGGAAATATCTGTTCAAAGCATCTCTTAATGCCCTTGCTCCTTCGATGTTATGAGCGCCGTCGATTAAAAATAAGGGGTCTCTTTTCAAAACCTCAAGCCTGCCCGGCCAATGGGTATTTAAAAGGCCTTTTCGTATCGCGTTTTCACTGATTTTATATCCTTTATCTTTTAACAGTTCTATAGTCTCCAGCACTACAGCCGCGTTATTTACCTGATGATCCCCCAGCATCGAAATCTTTAGATTCTTATATGATTTATAACTGAAGGTCTGACCGCTTATATCGAAGCTTTCCGGCTTTAAAGCAGAAAAATCCGCTCTGTGCAGTCTTGCTCCCCTTTCCAAGCACACATCCTGAAACACCTTCTCAACCTCTGCTGTCTGAGGATATAGGACCACATCACCGTCATGCTTGATTATCCCGGCTTTTTCAAAAGCTATCTTGGGAAGGGTATCCCCCAGGCGGTCCATATGATCGTAGCTTATTGTAGTGATAACCGAAACCAGGGGCGTGTCTATAACATTGGTAGAATCGAACCTTCCTCCCAAGCCCACCTCCAGTACCACAATATCACAGTCATTTTCATAAAAATATTGGAAAGCTATGGCCGTAACTATTTCAAACTCTGTGGGGTGGTTTTCCCCCCGAGCAAGCATTATATCAACTTTTTCCTTGACAAACTGGGTTATGCGGGACAGCTCCTCCTCAGAGATCTCTTCATCGTTGATTTTCATTCTTTCCGTAAACCTCTCTATATAGGGAGAAGTGTACATACCTGTCTTATACCCTGCTTCCATCAGTACCCTGCTGATAAATGCCACAGTGGAGCCTTTGCCGTTTGTCCCCGCTACATGGACAAATTTGAGCTTTTTATGGGGATTTCCCATAAGCTCCAAAAGGGACGTTATATTATTAAGTCCCAGCTTTACTCCGAATTTCAAGGTATTATGAATATAGCTAAGTGCTTCATTATACTCCATATTACTACCTCTTTAAGCGTGAAATTCATGATTTAATCTCGGTGTATGAAACGCAGCATAAAGTTCAAAATTTTATTTCTATGCGTAAATTGCAGCATAAAATTCATGACTCTATTTCTTGCGTAAATACAGCACAAAATTCACGATTTTATTCCAGTGCGTAAATTGCAGCACAAAACTCAAAATTTTATTCCAATACGTAAATTACTGCATAAAACTCATCATTTTACTCCGATGCGCAAATTGCTGCACAAAACTCATCATTTTACTCCAATGTGCAAATTGCTGCATAAAACTCATCATTTTATTTCAATGTGTAAATTTCAGCATAAAACTCATCATTTTATTTTGATGCCCAAGTTGCTGTATAAAACTCACCTTTTTGATCCAATACACAAGCTACTGCAAAAATACAAGATTCTATTCCGGTGCACAAATTAACGGAACTTCCGAAAAGCCCCGAATAAGTTTATGCACCGGAATAGGCTATAATACCATGTTCAGTTCAGCAGTCCGTTTGCCCGGACTTAAATCAATCTCAAATTGCAAAGCGCTATCGGGCCTACACTATAGATTTGCCCCGCAGCATTTCTTGTACTTTTTGCCGCTTCCGCAAGGGCATGGGTCGTTGCGTCCCACCTTTTGGTCGCTCCGGTTTGCAGGCTTTTTGGGTTCATCGCCATGGGATGCGGTAACCGGCTCTGCCACCTTTTCCCGTTGTACACTTTGCTCACGGTCGACACGGGCATTGAGTATCAGCTTGAGAGAATCCTCCCGGATGTTTCTGATCATTTCCTCAAACATTTCAAAGCCTTCAAACTTGTACTCTATAACAGGATCCCTCTGTCCATATGCCCTCAGGCCTATTCCATGCCGGAGCTGATCCATGGCATCTATATGGTCCATCCACTTCTGGTCCACCACTCGAAGCAAAATAACCCTTTCCAGCTCTCGCATCAGTTCTGAGCCCAGTTCCTGTTCCTTTTCCTCATACCTTTTCAATGTCGCTTCCAGAAGCGCCTCTTTGAAATCCTCCTTGGTGAGGTTTTCCATATTCTGCTTCTGAGCATCCAGTATGCCCTGGGGCAGAATGCTGCCTTCCGCAATGGTGCTCATTCCTTCCCAGTCCCAATAATCCGGATGCGGGCTCTCGCCGCAATAAATGTTTACCAGATTATCAATGTATCCTTCTATCATCTTTATAAAGTAATCCTTAAGGCTTTCCCCGTCGAGAACCTTTCTTCTCTGCCCGTAAATTACCTCTCTTTGCTTGTTCATTACGTCATCATACTGGAGCACGTGCTTTCTTATATCAAAGTTTTTGCCTTCAACCTTCCTCTGAGCATTTTCAATGGCATTGGAAAGCATTTTGTGATCTATCGGCTGGTCTTCCTCCAGGCCCAGCGCATCCACAATTTTCATCAGACGCTCTGATCCGAACAGCCTCATAAGGTCATCCTCAAGGGAGATATAAAACCTGGAGGAACCAGGGTCACCCTGACGGCCTGAACGTCCTCTCAGCTGATTGTCTATACGCCTCGATTCATGCCTTTCGGTACCGATTATATGAAGTCCTCCTACCGCTACCACCTTTTCCCGTTCTGCGTCGGTCTGCTGCTTGAATTTCTTATATAGCTCCCTGTATGTCTTTCTGGCTTCCAGAACCAACTCATCGGAAGTTTCATTAAACCCTGTTGACTGTATAATCAGGTCCTCCGTATAACCTCTTTTTCTCATCTCCTGTTTCGCCATGAATTCTGCGTTTCCACCCAGAACTATATCCGTACCACGGCCGGCCATGTTTGTAGCTATGGTTACTGCGCCGAGCTTTCCGGCCTGGGCGATTATCTCAGCTTCCTTTTCATGGTATTTGGCATTCAGCACCTGATGGTTTATACCCTGCTTTTTCAGCATTGAGCTTAAAAGCTCGGATTTTTCTATGGAAATAGTACCGATAAGAACCGGCTGGCCTCTCTTGTGGCATTCCACTATCTCCTTGATGACGGCATTGAATTTTCCTGCCTCAGTCTTATACAAGCTGTCGGGATAATCTTTTCTTATCATCGGCCTGTTGGTGGGTATCACCACCACATCCAGGTTGTATATCGCCCTGAATTCCTGTTCTTCCGTCTGGGCCGTACCGGTCATGCCGGCAAGCTTTTTATACATCCTGAAGTAGTTCTGAAAGGTTATAGTGGCCAGAGTTTTGCTTTCTCTCTCGACCTTTACCCCTTCCTTTGCCTCAATAGCCTGGTGCAAACCGTCGCTGTACCTTCTGCCGTACATCAGACGTCCGGTGAATTCATCTACTATTATTACCTCTCCGTCTTTCACTACATAGTCCCTGTCCCTCTTCATCAAGCCGTGGGCTTTTATCGCCTGGTTAACATGATGAAGAATAGTCATATTTTCAGGGTCCGAAAGGTTTTCAATTCCAAAAAACTGCTCTGCCTTTTTAACACCCTTTGCTGTCAGGGTAGCTGTGTGAGCCTTTTCATCAACTATATAATCCTCATCCAGTTCGTCATCCAGTTCCTTATCGTCGGACTGGGTGTATACCTTGGCCTTCAACCTGCTGGCAAAGCTGTTTGCCTGCTTGTACAGATCGGTGGACTTATTGCCGGCTCCTGAAATTATGAGAGGCGTCCTGGCTTCATCTATCAATATGCTGTCCACCTCATCCACAATGGCATAGTGCAAATCCCGCTGCACCATGTCTTCCTTGTAGATAACCATGTTATCCCTGAGATAGTCGAAGCCCAGTTCATTGTTTGTTCCATACACAATATCACAGTTATATGCCTTCTTTCGCTCGGCATTGCTCAAACCATGCACTATAAGCCCTACCGAGAGGCCCAGAAAATTATATATCTTGCCCATCCACTCACTGTCACGCTTTGCCAGGTAGTCGTTAACAGTTACGACATGGACGCCTTTTCCTTCCAGGGCATTCAGATATACCGGCAGCGTAGCCACCAGGGTTTTACCTTCTCCGGTCTTCATTTCAGCTATTCTTCCCTGATGAAGAACAATGCCGCCTATCAGCTGGACTTTGAAATGCCTCATCCCCAAAACTCTGGAGGACGCTTCCCTCACCACTGCAAAAGCCTCCGGCAGTATATCGTCCAGTGTCTCACCTTTTGCCAGCCTCTCCTTAAACTCAGCAGTTTTACCTCTTAATTGCTCATCGCTGAGCTTTTTCATATCCGGCTCAAGGCTTTCTATTTTATCCACTATGGGTTCGATTTTCTTTAATTCCCTACTGCTGTAAGTTCCAAATATTTTTTCTAATATTTTCATCTATTCAACCTCCGAAATTGTTTTGTCAAAAAATTTCCTCCCCGATACTATCTGAAGGAAAAGTAGAAAGAGTCCTGCTACTACCATCAAATCTCCTATGCTTACCACCTGCATCATATATCCCAAAAATCCCGGCGGAGCTATTATATCCGACAAAAAAGCCAGTCTGGTCCCATCCCCGGGAGAGGTAATATAATGCTTTATATCCGATTCTAAAAGCTCAATGGGCAGGCCTGCGTTTATTACGGTATCCCTGTCAACAGGCATACGTCCGCCATTGACCATCATGACTATCATATTTAGCAATGAGCCGACAGCTATAACCCACATGCCGACATATTGCCTGTTCAGCCAGAGCCATGCAAAAACCATACAGAATATTATTCCATTAATCAGGAATTCATATCCGGACAGGAAATCAAAACGGTCGGATAATGTCTGGGAAGCTACCAGTAATACGGCAGTGCTTATAATCAGCCAAACCTTGTTAAATCTGATTTCCACCAGATTGGAAATCCTGCCTTTCATGGCCAATCCCGCAATAATCCCAACAATTATCGCCAATAAATACAGCATAACTTCACCTCATATTAAATTTTCACAACAGGAAAATAAGAGTTAGCACCTTATGTCCTAAGCGGCAACCGGAGGAGAAAGATCCGAGCGGGATGTAATAATATCTTCATCCTTGTAGAAAGGAAATATTGTTAGCAATTTGACAAAGCAAAAAACAAAAGTTAAGACAACCAGCGCAAAAACTGCAGGAATAGTCCCTGAACGTGCTTCGTCATCTTCCAGCCGCATTTTATGGCTGCCGGATTCAAACATTCCGGCGCTGCCATTTGATAGGACAAACCTGCCTGATGAATCCTTGGAGGAAGGCATGGCAAAAGAAGGCGAATGCCCCTCACCAATGTCTTGCGGTTTCGTGAGGATTTCACCATCTGCTTCCTGCATTAAACGCGCATCATTCAAATCCAGGTATAATTGAAAGATGCTTTCAGATAAATTTATAATTCCGTCCGATGTCAAGGTCGATAATATAATCAAGCTGATAAACAGCTGTTTAAGCATTTGAACCTTCCTCTCCGGCCTTTTTCTTTTCAAGCTTTTCAAAAATCATTTTATATCCATCCGCCCCATAATTCAGGCATCGGTTTACCCTGCTTATTGTGGCGGTGCTGGCACCGGTTTTCTCACAAATCTCCGTATACGTCTTCTTCTGCTCCAGCATCTTGGCCACCTCAAGCCTTTGCGCAAGAGCCTTTATTTCAGAAATAGTGCCTATATCCTCAAAAAAGCGGTAACACTCTTCTATATTTTCTAACAACAGAATCGCTTCAAAAAGCTTATCTACGGATTCATCCCTTATCTTAGAATTCATATACACACCATCCCTATTAATTACAATTTTAAATTAAAGCGTACTCAATGTCAAAGTATTTTAGTGGCACTAAGACATATAAGGGAAATAAGTTCCGACAGCCTTATACTCCATCAATGCGTCTTTTTCTAACGGAGGCACGATCCATATTAAAGATGCCACTGAGCACAAGAAGTCAACGGCTGTCGCGCAGAAAAATTACTCATGGAGCCAATTTAAGCTGATAAATTGGAGTTTGGCTTATAGAGCATCGTGTTTGGTTTATAGAGCATCAGGTTTGGCTTACGGGACTTTGCCTTAAAAAAGTGGAGAAGGTCTTGTTCCTACTGTTAATGCTATGTTGCTAAAGAAAGGGATGGGATAGCTTTAAATCAGATATGGGGAAGTGATATCACAACCACCTATGTTTGAAAACGAAACAAATTAATGAAGAAACAAATAATGAAAATGATATTCTTACTTTCACGTTAACATATCCAGGCTCACTGCCATCAACTGCATTGCCTCCTGGGCCATTGCTTTTAATAATCTGTGTCCTTTATTCTGACGACACCTTTTAAAAATTTTTGCGTTATGGGATGAAGCATTATGATGAAGCATTATATTATAATAAACCTGCCAAATTGCCTTCATCTATACTCATTCGCAGCAGTATACATATCTGAACCACAACCATAAAATCCACGAGCAAATCCTGTACAAAATAAACACCTGCCATGCTTATTAAAGTGTGAACCCCCGGCACTTTAAAGCCGGGGGCTCCTTTAGGGGGTCAAAATGTATTTTGTGAGGTCATTAATAAGTATTGGCACTAATGCGTTAATATATACATGGATATGAAAATTTTTATGAAAAAATAAAACGGTGAAGATTTCCCTTCAGGTTATAATCTTCACCGTTCATTAACTTAATTTACTGTGCTACCTAATTTGAGACAGCATGTGGTAAGTTTAGAGATGGCTAATACTCTGTTTCATTAATCTTTCCATCATGATTTACCGCATCGATGAGAAGGCTTATATCACACCTCTATGCCGAAATAATTTGCCGCATTGTTATAGCAGATATCCTGCACCATCTTTCCAAGAAGGTTCATATCATCCGGGGCTTCTCCGTTTTCCACCCAGTTTCCGATGATGTTGCAGAGGATTCTGCGGAAATACTCATGTCTTGTGTATGAAAGGAAGCTTCTTGAATCGGTGAGCATTCCCACGAACCTGCTCAAAAGGCCGATATTTGCCAGAGTTATCATCTGTCTTTCCATGCCGTCCTTCTGGTCATTAAACCACCAGGCGGAACCCCATTGTATTTTACCCGGTATTCCACCACCCTGGAAACATCCTGCAATGGCTGCCAGCACCTCATTATCCTTCGGGTTGATGGAATATAATATGGTCTTTGGCAGCTCTTCTGTCTGCTCGAGCTTATCTAAAAACCTTGAGAGAGGCTCAGCCGGATTCCAGTCCCCTATTGAGTCGAATCCTGTATCCGGGCCTATCAGCTTCATCATTCGGGTGTTGTTGTTCCTCAATACGCCCATATGCAGCTGCATCGCCCATCCCAGCCTTGCATACTGCCTTCCCAGGAACAGCAAAACCTGAGTCTTATACTTGTCGATCTCCGAGGCTGAAAGCTCTTTTCCTGCCAATGCTGATTTAAGAGCTTCTGAAGCTTCCTCTTCCGTGCCTTCCGCATAAACAAACGGCTCCATGCCATGGTCGGAAATCCTGCATCCTGCTGCGTGGAAGAACTCAAGCCGGGATATCAGGGCTTTCTTAAGATCATCGAAATTTCCGATGCTGCAGCCTGTAACTTCTTCCAGCTTTCTTATCCATTCAACAAAGCCGTCTTTTTCTATTTTGATGCACTTATCGGGTCTAAAGGCAGGCAGCACCTTGACATCAAAGTCCTTATCCTCTGCTATGGCCTTGTGGTATTCCAGTGAATCCACCGGATCGTCAGTCGTGCATATCACTTTTACATTGGACCGTTTGATAAGTCCTCTCGCAGTGAAATCATCCCCCTGCAGCATTTCATTGCACCTTTTCCAGATGCTCTCCGCCGTCTCAGGAGAAAGAAGGTCGTCTATGGCGAAATACCTTTTTAGCTCAAGGTGGGTCCAATGGTATAAAGGATTTCCAATACAGGCAGGTATCGTTTTGGCCCATGCCAAGAATTTCTCCTTATCATCGGCATCCCCTGTTATGTATTTTTCATCTATGCCATTGCCCCTTATGGCCCTCCACTTGTAATGGTCGCCCCCCAGCCATATTTCAGTGATATTCCGGTACTTTTTGTTTTCAGCTATTTCCTTTGGGCTGAGATGGCAGTGATAATCGAATATGGGCATATTCTTGGCATATTCATGATATAGCTTCACCGCCGTCTGAGTTTGAAGCAAAAAGTTTTCATCCATAAACTTTTTCATTATATTTTCCCTCCCATATTTCAATTGCTCCTTTACACCGTTTTATGGTTTTCCCAGGCTATTTTTTGGTTTTCTCAGGTTATTTTATCCATGCCCGTCCTGCCATGGTGTCAAGCAATCATTCCTTTATTAACAATCGACCTCAACATGTTGCCATAGCTGTAATAAACGCAATATATCGACTCTATCATTATAACCTTCGCACCCGATCAAATTCTTTGCTTTTATTGCCGGTATTGTTGCAGAAGTTGCTGTAACCGGCAAGGAAAATTGCATTCGTCATATGCAATACTTACTCCTGGCTGTTAGAATCTTTTTTGCAAAGCTTTTCTTTATTTTATAAATATAACCAAAAGAATCTTTTAACAAGCATCTTATAAATGGCATAATTCAGGTCATCCACATCTTTGACAACCATTCGGTATCACTTTCAAAGAAAACATTTGCTTCAATATTTATTCCAGGCTTCCAAAATGCTCTGCATTCAAAATTTCCTGAATGCAGGGGCTATACAGTTTTTGTCATTCAGTCCCCTATCTTTACCCATGGCATCGCTTGCCATCTCTCTTACCGTCACAATTTCAAGCTAATTTACATAATATAGAACGGTAAAATGATTTACGGAGTGATTTAGCATGTATTACCCCAAACCGGTTTCATATGAAAATAAAGGCACAAAAATTGCATCAGCTGTTATACGTGGTGGTCCTCTGGCGCCTAATATTTACGGAAGAGTGATATTTATGGATGTTCCCGGTGGCACCCAGGTATATGTCGATGTTTACGGGCTTCCTGAATATAAGCCGGCAGAAGGAGAGAACCCACCCATAGGGCCTCATGGATTCCATATACACCAATATGGCAACTGCACTGTAGGCGACCCCGAGAACCCCTTCCAGGCAGCAGGCGACCACTGGAACCCTACCAACCAGCCCCATGGCAATCACGCCGGTGACTTACCGGTACTGTTTTCCAACCATGGCAGGGCTTTTATGTGCTTTTTTACCGACAAGTTCAAGGTTGCTGATGTCGTAGGCAAATCCGTAATTATACATCAAAATCCTGATGATTACCGTACACAGCCTGCCGGTGCATCTGGCAAACGCCTCGCCTGTGGGGTTATAATAAGATAATATATAGGCGCAAGCTGACGGTTATGGAAAAATCCTCTATGGTTGTTTCAGTTATAGTCAAATAATAGATGGACGTAAGCTGCATCAATGAAAGCCGAGCTCATCAGATATTGATTCTGCCCGCACCGAGAATATCTCCTTACCACTCGCATCCCCTTTTGGGCAGCTTAGTCGGTACTGCAGTATCATTGCAGAAAAATCCTATATGAACGGTAATGAAGGTTCATATAGGATTTCTATATTTTAAAGCTCATCTATATTGCAATCCACACTGTAAATTCCTCAGCACAATTATCTTTCCCCGGCAGAATCATCCCATGTTCCAAAAGCAATTTATGAACAGCTAAATCTTTGCATTCTCTTGTATATGAGTACACTGCCAAATGAGAACACTGCCGGCTCTTTATCCCTGGGAAGCGATTTTTCCTATCTTGAAATCCTTATAATGGCAGTGACTTCCCTTCCACAACGAAGCCCCTATCTGTCCGCGGAGATATGGATTTTGGCCGTCGGTGTAATCCATGAGAAGCCTGCCGCTTTCGAAAACTTTAATATTCGCTCCCCTCAACTCTACTTTAAAGGTATATTCGCCCTTTAAGCTCCATTCGCAGGGTACCTCCTGGAGAATCCTGTAGCCGTTTTCATTTTTGTAGAGCACCAGTTTCCCGCCGGAAGCCAACCCCAGAGCATATGAACGGATTGCTCCCTGCACACGGAAATTTATATTGTGGAATTCTCCCAGCCGGGGGATCATTGTGGCTTCAAAGCTGTAGTCCTTCCAACAGAAGTTTCCGGTATAAGCCTCGCCATAATCGCTGCAGCTTCCGCTCAACTCTCCGTCTTCCAGCTTCCATATTCCTTTAAGGTATGTGAACTGGCTGACTTCTTTCTTCTGAGCATTCCAAGCTTCCATCCGTTCCCTCGTAAAATCTATGGAATAATCAGGCTCGCCGGTAAAGTCAAAATCATCCAGATACGCTATGAACGTAGAACTCTCTCCACCGGCAGGCATAAATTTTACTCCCCCTTCGCTTATGCAAACACCGTCCAGCTTAGGAATATCATATGCCAACTCCGCCCATTCGCCTTTTTTCAGCAGAGTTTTCCCGGATTCATAGACTTTTCCGCTGTTTAAATCCTTTACATACAGCCAGGCCTTCACTTCCATCCTGGAGTCTTCAGGGACCATCACACTGCCTTTTATTGTCTGGCCTGGATAGAGGACCGGCGAGAAAGATGGTTCATAGCGGCTGTCACTGAAATCCCCATGTCTGTAATAGGTTTGGTAATATACGCTGACTTCACCGGTGCCGGGCATCCACCTTGCGGCCACTTTCAATGCCCCCTTACCGCTGTGGGCATGTTCGTTCGTATGGGCCAGCATCAAGTCCGGATTCCCTCCCATATTGGACGATATCCGGAAGCTGTGGGTGGAGCCGGGCAGTTCAAAATTGAACCTGGCTGCTTTTCCTGCAATAATATCCTTAACTTCAGCCGGCGGCTCCTCCCCGGCTATCTTGTATCCGAAACCTGCCAGGTAAACCGCAAACTGAGGTATGTCCAGTATATTAAGGCTTCCAATTACGCTGGAGCAGATGAGCAGATCGTTGACAGGTTTTCTCCATTTGAAGTCAATGCCTGAAAGCCCGTTTCTTACACCCATGATTGTTCCCACATTGGCAACATTGCAGTCGGTGTCCCAGCCGCACATATTGCATATGTTGATGGCTTTTGAGAAATCCCCTTCACTATACAGCAATGAAATTATTATCACGGCGGAATTGGGGATGATATGGCACGCCCCTGGGTATTTGTCGTATCCGTAATTCTCTTTGACAAATCGGAAGCAGTCCCTCCAATTGCAGGGATATCTGTCATAGAATCTTATGACATCCCTGGCCATGCGTACATATTCGCAATCCTCCGGTATCACGGACAGACCTGCTTCAATGATCTTCCTTATGTCCTGCTCCACAAAGGCAGCGCTTATGCACGCCGCTATGAACATTCCCCCGTATTTGCCGTTTCCGTCATGGGACACGCTGGCCGCCTTCTCGGCATATTCGGCTGCAAGCTTGTAATCGCCGGGCACCACCAGTCCCCATGTATCAATAAATATCTGACCGCCGATCTGTTCCGCCACATCCTCTCCATTCTGCTCTATGGAACCGGAACGGGGCGCCATGATTCCGTTCCTCAGATTCAGGTATGCCGTGTGCTCTGTTGATATGCCATAGCCACCCCACCATAAGAAGCTATGCTCATAAGGCACATAATTCAGCCAGGTAAGCCCTATCTGTTCAGCTGTCAAATCCCTTGTGTGAGTATAGTCTTCAAGGGCTCTTATGAAAAACATCGACCCATTGGTATCATCATCGGCAGCAAAGTTCTTGAATGTAAAAAGATAATCTTCGATTTCACCATAGACCTTTTTTATGTCTTCATACGTCCATCCTTCAATATTTGAGCCATGGCGGACCCCAATAACCTTCCCCAGCAGCCCGGCATATACCTTTTCCAGATAATCCTGTGGAACCTTCATAATAGACAACACTCCTTTGCAGTGCTTAAAGCACTTGAATTTAGATGATTTACCCCTATAATACGGAAATAAGCACTAGAACCCATGTCATGTCCAATCAGATCAGCAGCTTCAAAGCATATAGTTCTCTGCCGCATATATTCCCTATATATGCTTCGGAAAGAGTTTATGCTTTTCCCATCCCTTTGTCAAGTACCCATACAGGATATAACGCTTCAAAAACAGAGCATGGCCTTTATTTGGGAAGGTTGACTTTTAGCAGGGTGTAAATTAAAATTATTGTAAACATCACAACAAAAAGGTGGATTTAATGTATATAGACAAAAAGAGCCCTATACCTGCTTATTATCAATTAAAGAAGATCCTTCTGGAAAAAATAAAAAGCGGCGAATATGCCGCTGGAAGTCTCATTCCATCAGAGCGCGAGCTTTGCGAAACCTTGGGGATCAGCCGCATGACCGTGCGCCAGGCTTTAAACCAGCTTGTTTCAGAGGGTATCCTGTACCGGGAAAAAGGCAGGGGAACTTTTGTCTCCAAAGCAAAACTTGAGCAGAGAAATCTGATGAGCTTCTCAGAAATGGCCCGGGAAAAGGGTCTTGAGCCTATTACAAAGGTTCTTCACTTCAGCATGGGAAATATCATACAAGATATATGTGATGTGCTGGATTTGGGTGAAAATGAAACCGTGTACCATATAAAAAGATTAAGGCTCGTCGGCAGCGTTCCCGTCGGCATAGAAGAGAGCTACATACCACAGAAGTATTGCCCTGGGCTGGACAGGTATGATCTTACCACATCCCTTTACCGCTTGATGAAAGATGAGTATCAGCATGCCATAAGCTATGCCGATAATGTTATTGAAGCGGCAAAAGCGACAAAGGAAGAAAAGGAGCTGCTGGAAATCACCGAAAGCAAACCTGTTTTGAAAATTGTAAGCGTGAATTTCACAGAATCGGGATTAAAGCTGCTGTACGAAAGATCCGTATACCGCTCCGATGAGTACAAGTATAGCGTCCGGGTGTATGGCAACAGGGATACTGACTAGCATAAGCCTTGATATACACACACCGGCATGGTTTTATAATATTTAATCCCTTTAATAATTGTTTATATTTGTTGACTTTAGAATGCTCTTGGCATAGAATATAATATAGGTGGTATATACATCTATACATATATATAGCGGTCTGTCTATACCAACTGGCATGGAAGCACACAAAAGAGACACTGCCAGAGCAATTTTCTCCTTCCAGGCCGGACTGTCCCCCTGCATCATGGCTAAACAGTCTGATGAACAGGCAAGCCTGAAGAGAATTTGCTTCTTTACTGTATAATCTTTCATCTCTGTATAAAAAATAACTTAGGAGGTATTAATTATGGTTAAAATGTGGGAAGAAATTTGCGAACAACCGGCAGCATTGAAAAGATGCCTTGAGACCAACAGAGAAGTGATAAATATGCTTGTGGAAGCTTTGGACTCCCATGATATCAGCTCTGTGGTTATCGCAGCCAGAGGTACTTCGGACCACGCCGGCATATATGGCAAATATGTTATTGAAAGCACTCTCGGAATACCTGTGGCACTGGCAGCACCTTCAGTAGTCACTGTATACGGAAAAAGCCTTAAGCTCAAAAACAGCCTCGTCATCGGGATTTCCCAGTCAGGCAAGGCAGCCGATGTTCTGGAGATAATAAGGGAAGGCAACAAACAAGGTGCAATAACTGTAGCCATAACCAACTTTAACGATTCTCCTCTGGCTAATGAAGCAAGCTATCATCTGTATACCGATGCAGGCCTGGAAAAGAGCGTTGCCGCCACCAAGACCTTTACCACCCAGATGTATCTTTTAGCCAATCTGGCAGCCGTATGGGCAAAGGATGCCGATATGCAGCAGCAGCTCTCAAAAGTGCCTGATTTGGTATCAAAGACTCTGGAGCTTTCAGATGTTATCAAGGAAAAAGTACAAAGATACCGCTATATGAATGAGTGTTTTGTCCTGGCAAGGGGTATGAACTATTCCATAGCAATGGAGACTGCATTAAAAATACAGGAAACCTGCTATATAAGGGCAAGGGCATACGCTGTATCCGATTTTCACCACGGTCCCTTTGCTATGATCGATAAGGATATGCCTGTAATTTTACTGGCTCCCGAAGGACCTTCCTTGAAAGACAATGAGGAAATGATCCATAAATTGAAGGATGCAGGAGCGGAACTCGTGATATTCTCCGATAAAGATGAGATCCTGGAGCTGGGAACGACCTCTTTTAGAATACCAAAAGCCGGCAGCGATCTGTTGTCGCCGTTCTGCAACGCAGTTGTGGCGCAGATGTTTGCCTGCAACCTGTCCCTCGCCAGAGGACTTAATCCTGACAGCCCAAGGGGATTAAGCAAGGTTACGATAACAAAATAGATCCCATCCCGTCGATGATATGCTGTCCTTTTAACAGCATGAGCGAAAACAAAAAGTGGCAATCAAAATTGCCACTTTTTGCATGAGTAAAATACTCATCACCCGCTATACGCTATTTATTGTCCGTCCATTATTTATTATTTTGCGTTTTTAAGAAATTCGTCAAACTGCCTCTGAGCTTCTTTCTGTATTTCACGTATACCGGCAGCTTCCAGCTCTGACATCATTTTCGGCACTTCTACTTCCGGGTCAATGGTACCGGTAATTAATCCGGTCCAATACTTATCCTTGATAACTTTACATGCTGCGACCTGTGTTTCAACCGGTGTGATATCAAAGGAGAATCCTATGGTATTTGTGGCTTTGAGATTTTCATAGCCTTTGAAAATAACTTCCCACATTTTAGGATCTACATCGACCCCGTCTGCTGCTTCAACAGAGCTCAAGGAGTAGGAGCCTTGTGAGAATGCCCACGGTCCGTAATTGTTTTTCCCTTTTTCAGTACGTTTGACCAGTCCGTCTTCAGTATAGTTGAAGTGTATACCCTCAACTCCATAACGCAGTATATCGCGGTATTGCTTGTTGGTATTTACCAGCTCCTGATATTTCAAAGCAAGATCTATGTGCTTCGAATTGGCGTTGATGGCATTCATAGAGCCACGGATTGATGCAGTAGAAAGATAAGGTCCGCTGTATTTGGATATCAACTGAGTATAACCATCACCGGAGCTCCAGATTGCGTCGGCTCCATAGAATCCTTGTCCGTTTTTAACTGCAGAGTAAATGAAAGATTCTTCAGTGGTAGCGGCATCAGGATTTATATAACCAGCCTTATACCATTTGCGCAGTAAAACAAAACGGTTATAGAGGTCAGGATGTTCAGCGGTTATCACGATCTTGTTCTGATCTGCGGTTCCCACTGCCGAATATGGAATACCAAGCATCACATCGCGGTTTATCATGTCATAGTCGGAATCCACTCCGGAAAATCCGCCCTTGTTCAGCTTTAATGGATACTGAGCGTCCTTTGCTTCCGGAACGCCATCTTCATAAGCCTTCTTGGCAGCTTCCAGGTACTTTTCCACATCTGCAAATTTCATCGTATCAGGTACCTGCATGCCCAGTGTATCAACAAACAGTTTCTTGTCAAAACGCCAGAATATTTCAGCTGCGTAGTCTTTCTTTACCGGTATGGCCATTATCTTGCCGTTAACCTTTGCACCTTCCCAGACTATTTCAGGCATGGTGGCATACAAATCCGGAGTCAAAGTCTTGACCTTTTCAGTAATGTCTGCAAAATAACCGGCCTGAGCCTGAACAGCGAAATTGTTGAACCACTCGCAGGTGAAAACCATATCCCATTTTTCACCGGAAGAAAGGGCCAACATGGTTTTGTCATTGTCATAATACAACGTCTTTACCTTGACATTTAGTTTCTCAACAGAAATTTCATTGAGTTTCTCTTCTACTATCGCTTGATCTACCGGAACCTGGCCAGGATCCCCCATTATCCAGATCAGTTCCACCGGTTTGTCGGAAGTGTTCTTATTATCGCCCGTTGGCGTTTTTGAACCGGAGCATCCGAATAAAGCGGATATGGCTATAATCGTAACCAGCAGCAATGCAAAAGGCTTTCTCTTCATGATAATCCTCCTTAATATTTTTATTTATCCATCGGCTGAAAGCCGTATTGAATACTATAATTAACCGCTCTGTCAACCTTTGACTGATCCGATGGTGAGGCCGCTGATGAAATATTTCTGGAAGAACGGGTAAGACATCGTGATGGGCAGCACTACCACCACCACTATTGCCATTCTTACGGTTTCCGACGGTATATTTGCAAGGGATTCACCCGCCATCATATATTGTGCATTGCGAATCAGGTTTTGAATATTTTGCTCAATATCGACCAAAATATACTGCAGAGTGTACATATGGGCATGGTCGGACTGAATGTACAACATGGGAGTAAACCAGTCATTCCAGTATGCAAAGGATAAAAACAGTCCTATGGTTGCCAGACCGGGCAACGAAATCGGCAGGACAATTTTAAAGTATATTAGGAGCTGGGATGCACCGTCCATTTTTGCCGATTCTATGATGGAATCGTGTATGGTCGTCTGGAAAAACGTCCTGAGCACTATAATATAAAACGATGACACACACAATGGCAATATCAGAGCCCAGTAAGTGTTACCTATCCTCAAAAATTGCGTATTTACCAAGTAAGAGGAAACCAAACCTCCACTGAAAAGCATGGGAATGAAAATCAATATGGTAAAAAAGTTGCGCAATTTATAGTTCCTGCGGGAAAGCACATAGCCCATGGTAGAGTTCATAAATAATCCCAACAATGTGCCGACAGTAGTTACTCCAATGGAGACCAGGAAGGCCCTCCCGATATATGAGCGCATTTTCCATATATAGCTGTAAGCACTGATAGACCACTCTTTGGGAAAAAAGCTGTAACCTATCTGCCTTATGGATTCATTGGATGAAATCGAGATAATTACGACAAACAAAACGGGTATGATGCAGGACAAAGCAATTACCGTAAATATCAAATTAAACAGGATATTAACCGGTTGGGAAATACGGTTGTAATACTCCACTCCGCCTGTCGGATGATGCTTTTTCATAGATTTTCTCCTTTCTGCCATTATAATAATCCGCTTTCCGGATCGATCTTTTTAACGATAAAGTTGGCCGTTAAAATGGTGATAAAGCCTAGAACTGACTGAAGAAAAGCGGCCGCCGATGAGAAACCTATGTTGTTCATGCCCATGAGCGCTTTATACACATAAACATCGATGGTTTGTGTCACATCCACCAGAGGTCCGGAATTTCTAGGAACTTGATAAAACAGTCCGAAATCCGAAGAGAATATCCTTCCCACCGACAGTATGAACATTATAATGATCATGTTTTTCAGCATGGGCAGCGTTATATATTTAACCTGCTGCCATCGGGAGGCTCCGTCTATTATAGCAGCCTCATATAACATTTTGTCAATTCCCGATATACTAGCAAGATATACTACCATTCCATACCCCATGCCCTTCCATAAATTCAGGAAAATCAGGATATATGGCCAGTATTTCTTTTCCATATACCATTGAACGCTTTCTTTGCCCAACATGTTCATTATCTGGTTGGCCATGCCTTTATCGGCACTCAGGAAAGAAAACACAAAATAGCTGACTACGACCCAAGATAAAAAGTATGGTAGAAATATGATTGTCTGATATCCCTTGGCAAGCCTTTTGGAATGGAGATTGGAAAGCATAATAGCCAGAGTTACCGGAATTACAATACCCAAAATGATGAACACGCAGTTGTAGAGAACGGTATTTCGAAACATGATCCATGCATCAGGCGTCGCAAACAGGAACTTAAAATTGTCAATTCCCACAGGCTGACTCTTGATCAAGCTGACTAAGAAATTTGAGTCAGGAAGCGGCCTATAGCGCTTGAACGCCACGATAATGCCGAACATTGGCAGGTATGTGAAAAGTATATACCAGACCACAGTTGGTAGAGCAAGTAAAGTCAATTCCATATCATCTTTAGTAAAACGCCGTTTTTTAGCCAAGATGATCACACTCCTATCTAAGAATGAAAATGAACCATTTTGGGAATCAAGCCTTGAAATATGATGATAAAAAGCCCAAAACAGGTATGCATAAAATTGCATTATTGTCAATATAAGGAAGTTTGCCATATCAATATATAGCAAAACTGACAAGTAAAAAGATGTATACTAATAGTACATGAGTTGGCAGAAAAATGTGAATCATGCCTATACTTAATTAAAAGCCTTTATTAGATTTTCAAAGAACTTAAAATTCACAAATATGGTAATTTCCGGCATGATGCAACTTTCTCAGAAAATGTTATGTGTTGCCAACAGATAAGCCATCTGCAAAATACCGGTACAGAGATCATTGATTTTTTAAGACAAGTGTTGCGATTGCTTGCTACAAAAAAGCCATTTAAAACTTCATTGTTTTATACAAATATTATATAGGTTTTTTGCACATTTTGCAATAACTTTCTGAAAGAAATGAAAAAAAAATTCAGCTTTTGGGATCTAAGCTGAAAAAATCAAACACATAAAGATTATTTTCCTATATCATTAGTCCAACTCATCAAGGGTAAGGGAAAAGCTGGGAATAAAATTCTTCATGAAATAAGCCACCTCAGGCATGTCAATTTGGGAAATGGCATCATATATGGATTCACTGGCTTTTTTGAACTCCATATTCCCTGCCTTTACTTCCTCCAGGCATTTTATATAAGCCGATATCTTGTCGGCTGCTTTTACTATCTTCCAAGATTCAGGGTCGATATCCTCATGAAAAAGTATTTCGGTATAGTCGCTCTGCAGCTCTTTTGGAAGCATGGACAATATCTTCCTCTTGGATGTCTCTTCCACATCCTTGTATGCCCTGCTGATTTGCGGGTTGTAATACTTAATGGGTGTGGGCATATCGCCTGTGATTATCTCATTGCAGTCATGGAACAAGCCCAATACCGCCACCCGGTCGGCATTGATATTTCCTCCGTAGAACTTGTTCCTTATCAGCGCCAACCCATGAGCTATCATTGCTACCTGAAGGCTGTGCTCCTGAATGTTTTCCGGCTGGGTGTTCTTCATAAGCCCCCAGCGGGTGATATATTTCATCCGTGAAAGGAACGCAAAAAAATGAAATCCTGATTTAGCCATGCTCTCCCCCTTGCTACCGCCTGTTAGTCCCGGGCAGCAGCTTTGTACCTTTTAAATAAATCCGATGAAAATAAGCCAACCGACGGATTCCTTTCCGATAATCAGCTACATCCAGTATATTTCGTCAAAGCATTTCATTGCAAAACCATCGGTCATTCCTGCAATAAAATCTATCACCTTTTGCTCGTCGGGTTCATCCTCATCGTAATCCATATCCACAATGAAGTTGTAAAACTTGCGGTATATGTTTAATTCGCTGTGCTTCAGCCTTTCAAAATCCTTCAGACATTTCAGAAGATCGTAAAAAAGACCTTCCATGATGTTCTCTGCGGTTTTTTCATACCTCTTGATTTTTTCCGACTGGTATATAAGCCTTACATTCTCCTTTATCAAGCTCTGCAGAGCTTCGCCCTTTTCGTGGCTAAGTTGAATGCAGTCCCTGTCATAGCTGTTCTCTATTAGATCGCATACTAGTGTATTTATGATTTCACCGTTGGTGTGGCCCAATATGTTTCTGATCTCCAGAGGTATGTCATTTATGTCTATAAGTTTTACCCTCAAGGCATCCTCGATATCCCTTCCCACATAGGCTATCTTATCCACCAACCTCACTATGCATGCTTCCAGAGTGAAGGGTTTGGCCGAACGATTCTTCATGTTCTTAAGACTGGACAAGTCCTTGGTCGTATCCCGTTCCAGCCTGTATTCATCATAATTTTCCCCGCAGTGGCATGCAATTCCGTCCCTAACCTCAAAGGTCAAGTTAAGCCCGCATTTTTCGTTTATTTTCTCTTTTGAAATTCGGGTAGCCAGGCGATCCACCACTCTCAGGCTGTGCAGCTCATGCTGAAAGGAATAATCAGGATTAATGCTTTTAAGGCAGCGGTCCAAAACCTTCTCACCGCTATGGCCAAAAGGGGCATGCCCAAGATCATGCCCCAGTGCAATAGCATATGTCAGGTCCTGATTGAGATTCAGCGTCCTTGCTATGGTGGTGGCAATAGAACCCACATTGAGCACATGCTCCATCCGTGTGCAAATGTGGTCATTCTTTGCATTGAAAAACACCTGCGTTTTATGCCTCAACCTTCGGAATTCCATGGAATACAATATCCTGTTGCCATCCCGTTCAAAATCCGTCCGTATCGGGCATTTAGGTTCATCCACAATCCTACCCAGGGAATTCCTGCTCTTTGCGGCATAGGGACTGAGCATATTCTCCTGCTCTTCGCGTCTTTCCCTCCATACAGCTGACATATTTCACCTCCGATGCGAAACAACAGGCCGGAATCGGAGCTTTAATTCTTGCCGCAGCATTTTTTATATTTTTTGCCGCTTCCGCAAGGACATGGATCATTTCTCCCGACCTTGTTGCTTACTGCAATTTTTGATTGCCTATACTCCTTTGTGATTTCCTGCCTTCTCTCAACGCTCAGTATATCATCCCACTGGGGCAGATTATACAACCAGTCGGCTTTAGCATCCAGCATATTGAAATACAGTTTCTCAAAATCTATCTCCAGCTTTATTTCACTGTTTTCATTCAGTGTATCCAGATCAATGCTTTCCAGAAGGCTGGTGTTTATTCCGTCGATAAAACCGGTGAAATCCACCGGGCTCATATTGAAGCGTTCAGCCAATTCACTGAGGGTACCGGTGATGATATTTTCTTTTGCCCCCAGAATTTTCTCATATGCATTCTTTTCCTTTTCAAAATATGCCTTCCAGTACTTATCATATTCATCCTGTGTTTTTATGTTTTTTACAGCATTTTCCCATTGCTCATACAAACTCATAAAATGTATCTCTCCTTAAATTTTATCTGTTTTTAAGCGGATTAAGGATTTCATTATAAGGCACCGAGCCGGCACCGCAGCAAGCCTTACAAAGGGCGTCGGACACTAGCGCGAAAATCCTTAATACCACCTGTATGATAACATTATTTTAGCATAAGAACAAATTTTTGCACAATCCATTTTACATTGACATAATCTGGGGGCTTACCTAGCCTGTTGCGCCGCTTAAGTTTTACACCCATGCAAAGCTGCGCATCCCAAGTATGAACGCGTACCCTGAGCATGAATCCAATATTTCTCACCGGCAATACGAGGCCTCAGCTCTTTATGGATTTTGCGTAGCTCCTGGGACTGATGCCATATTTCAGCTTGAACTGGTTGGAAAAATAGTGAACCGATGTATAACCAAGAAGGTCCGCTATTTGTGTGATATTGTACTCTCCGCTTCTTATCAGTTCCTTGCTCTTTTCAAGGCGAAAGCTGTTTATATAGTCCACCAGAGTCATATCCATATGCTTTTTAAATATGATGGAAAGATAAGACTGGCTGATGGGTATGCTTTTTGCAATATCCGATACGGAGAGCTTCCTGCTTATATTATTGTGTATATACTCCAGACATCTTGCCACAATTGAATTTTCTATTTTGAATCTGACCTGGGTTTCCTGCCTGTCTATCGTGCTTTCAAGCTTCTCACCCCGTACGAGCTTTATGATAAGCTCTTTAAGGTAGCAAATAACCAGATCATCGGCATAATAGGAGTTGTTACTGCTCTCAGCTATTATTTTTCCAATTAACTCCCTCATTTCATGGTCCAGGATAAATTTTTTGTCCGTCAGCAAAGATGCTTCCTCAAACTCCATATCAAAGGTTACTGTGACAAAACATACTGATAAATCTACATCGGACCACTGGATGTGGTGCTGGTCACTGCCGTAGAACATAGCCTCTCCCTGGCTCAGCCTGTAACCTTTTCCGTCTACTATATTATACATGCTTCCCCGGTCGACGTAGGTGAACTCCCAGAAGCCATGCTTTTCGCCCTTGAAGATAAATCCTTTTTCCTTCTCTTGATAAAACAGGGTGTGGACTTTATTTATCTCAACCTTGGGGTATATTCCCAGGGGAGCAAACTCACGGGAGTTTTCCAGCTCTTTTAGGCGGGAGCCTTCAAGCATGGCTGACTTAATGCGGCACCTGCCGTAAAGGGTCAGCACGCAGTAATAAACACCCGGATTTATGCTTATCGCCTTGTCCAGGAGAAACATCCTTATCTCCTCCTGGGACGGCATTAAAGATACACACAGTATGGCAATGCCGTCAACAATATCCAAAGTCACGGGAGAATCCTCAGCACGCAGGAACTTTCCGGCAGTTTTTTCCTTTATCTCATGCTCCTCCAAAATTACATCCCCATGGTAAATGGATTTTATACCCTGGCTGAAACCTTCATATATGATGTTTCCATATTTATTGAAGCTAATTGCATTCAGGTTTTCTATCATATTATCCACCATCCTTGATACGGTGAATGCTGTTGTTAATCATATGAGCTTAGTCATCCAATAAGATTTTATAAAAAAATAGAAGGATATTGCAAATACATTATAAGAAATAGGATTTAATATTAAACTAACAACACATGGAGGTTTTATAAAATGATTAAATTTGGTACCGGAGGATGGAGGGCTATAATTGGTGAGGGCTTCACCATGGATAATGTAAAGCTCCTCTCCCAGGCTATAGCCGACGATATGAAGGCCAAAAATCAAACAGATAAAGGCATAGTGATAGGCTACGACAGAAGATTCCTTTCGGACAAGGCCGCAAAATGGGTTGCAGAAGTTATGGCGGCCAACGGGATTGCGGTTCATCTGATAAACAATATCGCTCCTACCCCGATGATAATGTTCACCGTAAAAAAGCTGGGCACGAAATATGGGGTTGCAGTGACAGCCAGCCACAACCCGGCTGACTATAACGGCATTAAGGTGTTCACCGAAGGAGGAAGGGATGCCACGGAAGATGTGACCCGCCGCCTGGAAAACCGGATGGAAAATCTTCATAAGGAAGATATAAAGTCAACACCTTTTGAAAAGGGACTAAAAGATGGCATTATTAAGCTGATAGACCCCTTTAACGATTATATAGACACCATATTGAGCATGATTGATACGGATGCCATAAGGTCAAGGGGCTTGAGAATACTTCTTGATCCGATGTTTGGAGTATCCAAAAGCTCTCTTCAGACCATACTTCTGACAGCCCGGTGCCATTTGGACATTATTAACGACCGGCATGATACTCTTTTCGGCGGCAGGCTGCCTTCCCCATCAGCAGCAACCCTGACCCGCCTTAAAGATATCGTCACGGAAAAAGGTTACGACCTGGGAATAGCCACCGACGGCGATGCTGACAGGCTTGGCATAATTGATGACAAGGGGAATTTCATACATCCCAATGATATCATGGTGCTTTTATACTATTACCTCGTCAAATATAAAGGATGGAAAGGCGGAGTTGTCAGGAATATCGCCACCACCCATATGTTGGACAGGATAGCCAAATCCTTCGGGGAGGAATGCTATGAAGTCCCTGTGGGTTTCAAGCACATAAGCTCCAAAATGGAGGAAACAGATGCCGTAATAGGCGGTGAGAGCAGCGGCGGTTTGACGATAAGAGGCCATATCAAAGGAAAAGACGGCATTTTTGCCGGTTCGCTGTTGGTGGAAATGATATGCTCTACCGGAAAGAAAATCTCCGAAATGCTGGATACCATCCATAGGGAGTTCGGCAACCTGTATACAGTGGAAAGGGATTTTAAATTTGCTCAGGAATATAAGACGGAGCTTTCCGATATATTATTTAAGCAAAAGAGGCTTCCTGATTTCGGATACCCAGTGAGGGAGGTAAGTTACAGAGACGGAGTAAAAGTATATTTCGAAAACGACGGATGGATAGTTGCGAGGTTCTCAGGGACCGAGCCACTGATACGGATATTCTCGGAGATGCCCGCGGAAGCCGAGGCAAAGGATGTAAACGTAAAAATGCAGCAATTTCTTAAATTATCTTAGTTTAATTTCCATAAGAAAGGATGAACATCCGGATGAAAAGAAAAGTATATGTATCGACACCCAGCAGAATATGTTTGTTTGGAGAGCACCAGGATTATCTCGGCCTTGAGGTGATCGCCTCCGCAATAAACTTAAGATTTTATGCTTCGGCAACCGACCGGGAGGACAGCCTCATACGCATCAGAATCAGGGATGAAAGGCTCAATTACCTTGGAGTTAAGAACTCCCAAGGGCTATACGAAACAGAAACAATTGACATATCCAAGCCCATAGTTTATGAAAACAACCGGGATTATCTGAAAAGCACGGTCAACCTGCTATTGAAAAGCGGATATCCAATAAAGCATGGTTTTGATATAACCATGGACTCAGAAATCCCAATAGGCAAAGGCATGTCCTCATCCACCACGATGATTGTTGTGCTGACAAAGCTTTTGCTGGAAATGATCGACTCCCCCGACAAGGACAATGCTGAAAAGATTGCATTGCTTGGCTTCAAGGCTGAAGTGGAAGAATTCAAGGAACCTGGGGGAATGATGGACCATTATACCTCAGCCCTGGGGGGGCTTGTTCACCTGAAGTTTAATGAAACCACGGAAGTCTCCAGAATAAACAGGACAATACCGGGCAGCTTTATCCTCTTTGACTCCATGGAGCGTAAAAACACCACAAAGGTGCTGGCCGACGCAAAATACCCTGTAATAAGCGCCCTGGACGATCTTAAGGATGTCGGTATATCAAGCGTAAGGGACTTCTATTATGATGAAGATAATCTCAAATATCTCAAGCTGCTGGATGAAACAAGAAAGACAAAGTTAATGGCAAGCATAGATAACTTCAGGATTTTAAAGGAAGCCGAAGCACTCATTAAAGGCTACAGCTTTTCCCCGGAAGTCTTCGGTGAGCTTTTGAAAAAGCACCATGCCAATCTCAGGGATGGCCTTGGCATATCAACCCCCACCATAGAAAACATTCTGGACACCGCTTATGCCAACGGAGCTCTGGGCGGAAAAGTAAACGGTTCCGGAGGAGGCGGATGCGCCTATGTCTATGCCTATGATGAGGATTGTGACAGGATAATTAAAGCCGTTGCCGATTTAGGGTATCCCGGCAGGGTAATGAAGCAGGACAGCGGTGTAAGAAAGGATAAGGAGGAAATAGTATAATGAAAGCGGTGGTATTGGCAGCCGGCAAAGGAAAGAGGCTTCAATCGGAGAAGTTCAGCCTGCCTAAGGTTTTGAGGAACGCCTGCGGAAAACCTTTGATAAGTTATGTTCTTGAGAATATAAAATTCATAAGGCAGGAAGACACTTGTATCGTAGTTGGCTACAAAAAGGAAATGGTCCGGGAAGCTGTCGGAGGCGAATATGTATATGTAAACCAGGATGAGCAGCTGGGAACGGGTCACGCCGTCATGATGGCCGAGCCTTACCTTAAAGATTATGACGGAGATGTTCTGGTCCTTTATGGTGATATGCCCCTTATCAGGGAGGAGACTTATAAAAAGATCATCGAAGTCCATGCAAAGGAAAACGCAGATTGCACCATACTTACAGCTGTTGTTGAAAACCCTCCCGATTACGGCAGGATAATAAGAGATTCCGACGGACGGATCATCAGTATAGTTGAAAAAAAAGACTGCACCCCGGAGCAGTTGAAAATCAATGAAGTGAACGTAGGCATCTATGTCTTCAAGAGCAAGCTTTTGCTAGAAAGCCTCAAGAAGCTAGATAACAACAATAATCAAAAGGAGTATTACCTTACCGACGTGCCGGTGATACTCATAAAGGACGGCAAAAAAGTTACCAGCTATACCATAGACGCATCCGATGAAATATATGGAGTAAACACTATAGAGGATCTGGAGTTCTGTGAAAATATATTAAAAAAGAGAAACTGCCAATAAGTAATCGTACGGCAGGAATATAAACTTAAAACCGGCTGCCTTGCCTGGGAATCCCCTGACAAGGCAGCCAGCTTACCCCCCGGTTATGGATATGCTATTGATATTTACATTCGATCCATCATGAACATTTTAGCCTCATGATAATTTCGTAGAGCTTTTCACTGTCATTTTTCTTCAGTTGAAAAACAGCCTTTTTTCTATGATGAACATTGATATCGGCAGCTCATAAAACTAATGCTATTAAAAGTCATTGAAGTCAAGTGAATAAAAGGCTGCATTCCGTCATAAAACCTCTGGAATGCAGCCTTTTTCCTATTATCTCTTAAAAATAGCTATTACAATAATTTTATCTGATACATTTGCTCCATTATACAATTCCGTCCATGAAAATACCTTGATCCCACATTATCACGAAAAGGCCAACCGGTACTTTTCCATGGCTACACAAAGAGCTTCAATTATTTCAAGGGGCACATCCGATGCACATTCTGCCTGGAGTATCAGGCCGCCCTCCGGAGAGCCAAGCTTTTCCACTACCTCCCGTACGTGGTCATCGATGTCCTTCGGGCTGCAGAAGGGGAACATCTGGCGGTCCAGGTCGATAGCGACACAAACCTTTCCCTTGCAAACCCGCACCAGATTATCAAGGCCGTTTGCCCTGAACTGAGGATTGATTATATTGACTCCGCACTCGACAAGATCCGGTATTATTTCATATATATGCCCGTCGGAATGCATATATACATACCTGCCGTCCTCATGACACCTGGAGTACATCTTTGCATAACAAGGCTTCAAATACTTCCTCCATTTCTCAGGGCTGATGGGAAGGCTGGTCTGCATCCCCAGATCATCACCGAAGTATAATATCTCAGACTTGTTATTTTTCAGCAATATATCAATCTGTCTCATGTTATATTCCAGAACTATGTCAATGAGCATCTGAAGTTCTTCCGGCTCTTCTGCAAAATCTATCATTGCTTCCTCAAAGCCTCTTAAGTCAGTCAGTCTTAAGAACATGAAGCCATGAGGCAATCCCGCGTCCACAGTGGGAGCCTTAAAGCTCCTTATGTCTTCCCGTCTGGGTATAGGGTGCTTTTTCACAATTGATTCAAAGCCATCCTTTACGTTTTCCCAAACACAGCCCCAGGCGTCAGTGAATTCCCCTTCTTTATAGGAATCCGGCTTCCAGTCATAATCATGGCCTTCTCTTTTGTATCCCGGGAATATTATGGGGTGCCTTTCCACCAAGTCGCTTAGCTCCTCCCTGTACTTCATCCAAGTGGCAGGAAGAAGCGATATACCGACAGGAATTGCGTCCGGGCGCTTAAAAAGCATTGCCTTCATATAATCATTCATAAATCATTACCCCCTAAATAGGTTATTGGTTGAAATATTTTTAATTTTAAAACCCAATCTGATGGAAAGTTAAACACCAAGCTGAAACATGCCCTTTCTTGTTTTAAATATGTCCTGCACATGGAGGAGCATTCTCCCGGCCTTTTTAAGTTCGGGAACGGCACTATCAAAATCAGCCGGATTTGATTGCAATCTCCGGCCTATTTTCTTTCTGAAACGAGAAGTTTCCTTCTCAAACCATATTTGTTTTTAACATATCAGCTTCAGGAGACTCTTATTTGCAGTTAATCTCCTTATAAAGCCTATCTACCAGAGTATAGCTGCTGTCCAGCGGATATTCCCAGAACATGATTCCAGCAAGCCCTCTGTTTTTTATGAACTCAGCCTTGTATGTCAAAGATTCCTCATCATCATAGGAGATAAAGGTATCTCCGTTAAATAAATACGGCGCTTTTGCCAGGTCATCCCAATATCTTGTATAACCGTTTTTATTTATATAAGATTCCAGCAAGCCTGTATAATCAATTGTATGGCATCCTGTTGTCTGAGCCTTCCTATTGAGTCCGGTGCCGGCGTTTTCCACGCCTTTCCATACCCGGGCATAAAAAGCGGCCCCCAAAACTATTTTCTCCACCGGTACTCCGGCTTCCACAAACATATTCACGGCTCTTTCCCCGCTTATTCCGTCCGGATCCCCCGTCTGATCGTACAGGTTTGTATGGTGCCCGGTAGTATTCTGGAAGCTGCCTCTCATATCATAAGTCATGAGATTGACATAATCTAAATACTGCTGGGCCTTATCCATTTCGGTCCCATCCAGAAAATACTGGCCGGCTCCGGCAGCTATATTGAGCATATAGTGTTTTCCGCTCTCCCTGCCTACTAAATCCAGTTTTTCACGAATCTCAGCCAGCATAAGGGTAAAGTTCTGTTTGTCGTCCGGGCTGGAAGCTATGCCGGCCAATGATGAACAGGGATATTCCCAGTCAATATCTATACCGTCAAAATTGTTTCTTAGCATTAGCTCCACAGCAGTATCGGCAAATTTCTTTCGGGATTCAGGCGTAGAAGCTGCTTCTGAAAAGCCTCCGGCTCCCCATCCGCCTATGGAAATCACCGTTTTCAAATCCGGATTCAGCGCTTTTAATTCATTCAGCCTGCCAATATTCTTCAAATGGCTACCGGTAACCTCACCATCCTTCACATGAGCAAAAGCATAATTGATATGCGTAAGCTTCATTACATCTTCTTCTCTCAGCATATGCGTGCTTCTGTCACCGAGATATGCCGCTATCATGAGCTTAGCCCCATTGGTTTTTGAAGACATAAAACTCCTCCTAATCATTACAAACTATGCAGAATAATCATCCGGCCAATTATAATTTGTTTTCCTTGACCAGCTTGTATATCAGTTCACCGAAAAGCGAGTTGGCCCATGCAAACCAGGATCTTGTAAATTCACTGGGATTGTCGGGGTTAAATCCTTCATGCATGTATCCGGTGCCTGCGTCCGTTTTCTCCAGCATATCGACGATTTCTGCAATTTCTTTATCGTCATTGGAGGTTAAGGCCTGCATAGTGAGAGCAATATGCCATATATATCCTTTAGGAGTATGGGGGCTTCCTATCCCCTTTGCAAATTTTCCTTTATAATAATACGGGTTGGCTTCGCTTAAAACAAACTTTCTGGTATTGATGTAAACAGGATCATCCGCCGTAGTGTACCCCAAATATGGTATGGACAGAAGGCTGGGTACGTTGGCATCATCCATAAAATTGTAATTGCCCAGGCCGTCGGTTTCATAAGCATACATCCTTCCAAACTCAGGATGATCAACCATACCGTATTTCTTTATGCCACTGTCGATTTCATCCTTGAGGGATGCGGCTTTTTTTACCAGATCATTGTCCTTGTATACTTCGCCGGCGATTTGCTCTATGTATCCGAGCACTACTACGGCAAACATATTGGAAGGAATCAGATAACCATACTTGCATGCATCATCGCTGGGCCTGAAGCCGGACCAGGTCATGCCTGTATATCCCACTTTTGCTCCCTTGCCTTCGTTTATAAGGGTATCGCTTTCAGGGCAGTTAAACCTCTGGAAGCTGTATTTGGACTTCTCCCAGTGGTTTTGCTCGGTAATCCATAAGTTTATAATCACATCTACAGCCTTTTTGAACTTTTCATCGAAAACCTCTACCGAACCTGTGGCTTTCCAATACAGGTATGCCAACTGTATAGGGTAACATAAAGAGTCAATCTCATACTTTCTCTCCCATACCCAAGGGTTGTGTTCGGTAATATCATTGCTGAAGCATTTGTCATTGGGCTCCTTATTGAAAGCATTAGCATATGGGTCTATGCATATGTAATCTATCTGCCTTTTTATAAGACCTTCTATTATCCTTCGTACATCCTCATCCTGTGACGCAAAGGGAATATAATGGCGCACCTGGGCTGTTGAATCCCTGAGCCACATGGCAGGTATGTCACCTGTAAAAACAAAAGTTGTGCCATCCTCCAGCAGTTCTGTTGTTGTTTCTAAAGTATTGGGAAAGCAGTTTCTAAACATATCACTAAGCTTGGGCCGATTACTTAACTTCTTCGATATTGCATCAATTTCCTTCTGAATTGATACGGGCAAGCTGCTCATTAACATCTTCCTTTCTTCCGATTAGTATTAGTATCATAGCGCTACCACGCCTAGAACAACCATGTATAATGCTTTACATATTATATATTAACAAAAAAGCAGATAGAAGTAAAACCAAATAAATTCATATCGTATTCTAATTTTTTTAACCATACCACGCTTTAAAAAAATGTAAAAAAGCCAATGCCGTCATGCGGAATTAACAGGCGAAAGGCTCCGTTTGGAGCCTTTTTTTGCAAAAATTCCCCTTAAAAAGTGCCATCATACTTCATGCTTAAACACACCATGGAAAACCACTTCATTCAAACATCATGCATTCCACATACTCATCCACAAATTCAGGCTTGGCGGAAAGCTCAATATACTTTATCCTGCTTCTTATCTCATCCGCTTTTGCCAGCATGACGGAAGATACAATCCCTTCTATCGCTCCTGCTCCGGCGGCATTTCCTATGGACTCCACCCTTCCCTCAAGTTCTGCCGGCAGAAGACCGATTTTCAACGCGCTGGCAATATTGATATAGCTGCCGAACCCACCGGCCAGATAAACCCTGTCGACATCCTCCATCTTTATACCAGCCTCTTTAACCAGCACCTTTATACCTGCTGCTATGGCGGCCTTGGCATTCTGAAGCTCTCTTACATCCTTCTGGGTAATCGCTATATCAATGGGTGAAGCGCATTCTTCCGCTTTTGCAATCAAAAAGGCCTTCATGCCGTCGATGTCCACCAGCCTCTCCCTGATGCTTTCATGCAGTTGGCTATATATCTCATCATCTTCATCCACAATCCTTCCTGTCTCATCTATAACACCGACAGAGAGCATTCCCGCTATTGCATCAACTATGCCCGATCCGCATATGCCTATAGCTTTGCTGTCCCCTATGGTGGTATAGCTGAAACCACCGGCAAAATCCAGTTTATCTATCGCTCCCTTTACTCCTCCGACACCGTTTCTTATGTTTGCCCCCTCAAAAGCCGGCCCAGCGGCGGTAGAGCATGAATACAACCAATCCCTGCCTCCCAGCACTATCTCTCCGTTGGTACCGATATCGATCAAGAGCGAAATCCCATCGTTCTCATACATTCCGCTGGAAAGCACTGCTGCCACCGTATCCGCTCCGATATATGCCGATACGCAGGGAAACATTACGGCATAGCCGAAAGGATTGATTTCTATCCCCATATCCCTCGCCCTGAACTTGTGCATCCTCGTTGTCCCAGGAATAAACGGGGCTGCAGCGATGTTATTCGCCGGTATTTTCATCAGAAAATGCATCATTGTGGTATTCCCCACCAGCACGACGGCGTAGATATCTTCCCTGGCAAGGTTTCCCCTGCTGCAGAATACAGAAGCGGCTTCATTCACGCAGCTGATTATCAGCTCATTCATTTCATCCAAGCCGGTGGGGCAGCTTACCGTATAATCGATACGGGAGAGAACATCAGCACCATACTTTCTCTGAGGGTTCAGCAGGGAATACACATCCCGTTTCTTTCCGGTGTTCAAATCCAGCAGATAGGCCGCAACAGTGGTTGTACCTATGTCCACGGCAATTCCATAGAGCTTTTGAGTAGTGTCCCCCGGTTCAACAAAAATCAGTTTGTCATCCATGTATCCGCATGTTACGGCAAAGTCGCTGTTCCTTAAAACATGAGGCAATGTTCTGATAAGTGCAATATCCTCCGGCATATCAAACCCGCCGGAGCAAGCAGTCACCCTTTCTATATCCGAAGCCTGATCCTCTATGTCAGGAGCTTTCAGCTTCACAAACCGCTTTGAGATTATGGGACAATGCTCCACCTCTCTCTCCTTCGCCCCGGTAGCAATCTTCGCCTCCCCGGCATCCGAATCCACATACACTTCAATATCGGAGGTGATTTTATTATAGCAAGCAAGTCTGTACCCATTTTCCAAAGCATTCTTCCCCAGCAGTTTCATTTCTTTTTCAGAGGCTTCTTCCATAAGCCCCTGCACCCTTACCTTGCATTTTCCGCAGGTCCCTTTTCCGCTGCATGGAGTATCTACATCAACGGAATTCATCCTCAAAAAATCCAGCAAATTGATCCCGGCGCCGGCTTTTAAACTCCTGGTTCCGCTTTTATCATGCACTTTTACGTTATAGTCCATTAAAATCCCCCTTTACAACATTTTGCATCCATCACTTTTTAACTGCGATATGACCTTCCTCCATCGTCTGCCGAAACTTCGCCTGAAACTTGCCAAAGGCTATTCATATAGTTTTTTAATCCATATTCGTAATTTATCGCAGGAGGAACGGACTAAAGGTATTGCACCTTGGTTTTCATACGTCCTGTTAATTTAATCAGACCAATCACAGCTTATGTTATAAAGAATACCATAATATAACTTGTTATAAAACATAAGGGAGATGCATAAAAATACATCTCCCTTTTAATTGGCTTCAATCAACCGGTTTCCCTTCATCAGGAAGCCTTGCAAACCCTTGCGGCTTCGTCTGCGGCAGAGGCCGCGTCCGGAGTATATATATCCGCACCTATATTCTTGCAGAAGCTGTCGGTTACAGGAGCTCCTCCTACCATTATTGTAACCTTATCTCTTATGCCAGCCACCTTGGCTGCTTCCACAACATTCTTCATTTCTCCCATCGTTGTCGTAAGAAGCGCGGAACATGCAATTATCTGCGCATTATGCTCTTTTGCCGCATTTATGAATTTTTCAGGAGGCACATCAACACCCAGATCTATAACTTCCAGGCCTTTACCTTCCATCATCATTCTTACGAGATTCTTTCCGATGTCATGCAAGTCGCCCTTTACAGTTCCGATTACCACCTTGCCGACTGCCTTAACCCCACTTGCTGCAAGTAAAGGCTTGAGTATTTCGGTACCGGCATTCATAGCACGGGCTGCAATAAGTACATCCGGAACATATACCTCATTGTTTTTGAATTTTTCACCTATAACACTCATTCCTGCAAGAAGGCCTTCTTCCAATATAGTTTTCGCATCCATACCTTCGTCAATAGCCTTTTGCACCAATTCTTTAACATTCTTGGCTCTGCCCTGCTGCAGAAATTGGGAAATTTCCTCCAGTAAGCTCATTTGATCTCCTCCTAATCAAAGATTTAGTAAACGCTTCTTTTCGCTCATGACAATATTATAATATAATCATGGAGATTATTCATCTAGTATTCTCAATCCAATATTACTATAGTGAAATTTTATTATATTGGATTTTTTTTCGTTTTTTTGTTCTTTTTAATGACAATCCAGCCAAGTCGGCGGCATATAGACATGCTTATAATATTTCACGATGAGAGAATCCAGCTTTTGGCTCATTTCTACGACTTCCTTGCTGCTCAATTGCTTATCGCTGGATATTCCATAGAGCTTGCTTTTCAATTCTTCAATTTCTTTGGCTAAGGCTTTATAGGCCGTAGTATCATTCATTAGTACAATACCTCACAAACAATAATAATAGAACAACATTTTAATCGGTTGTTAAACTATTATGTCCATCTTATAATTTATTGATTATTTTACTAATATATATACCTCTTGTCAACATTGTTAAACATTTTTCGAAAAGTGTTCAACAATGTTGACACTATTTTATTCCTTTTTTGAAATTGTTTGCTATACTCTTGCCCGTAGGTGTTGCAGCCAAACCGCCTTTTGCAGTCTCCTTCAAAGTATAGGGCATGGACACTCCCACAGATTTCATGGCATCAATCACCTCATCAGGAGGTATTACACTCTTGATGCCCGCCAGTGCCAGTTCTGCAGCAGTCAAGGCGTTTGCCGCTCCGGCGGCATTGCGTTTTACACACGGCACCTCCACCAATCCGGCGACGGGATCGCATACCAATCCCAGGGTGTTTTTTATTGCTATTGCACAGGCATTTGCAGCTTCGTACGGAGACCCCCCCAGCATCTCTACAGCAGCTGCAGCCGCCATGGCGGACGCACTGCCGCATTCGGCCTGACAACCTCCTTCGGCTCCCGATATGGTAGCCTTATTGGCAATGACCATTCCTATACCGGCTGCTGTAAATAGGCTCATGATCGCCTTC
The DNA here is from genome assembly GCF_002896855.1 of Clostridium thermosuccinogenes. Taxonomy (NCBI): domain Bacteria; kingdom Bacillati; phylum Bacillota; class Clostridia; order Eubacteriales; family Clostridiaceae; genus Clostridium; species Clostridium thermosuccinogenes. Next base: position 3,765,233 of record NZ_CP021850.1, read on the forward strand.
TCCTCCGGTATTTTTTTCTCTTCCATAATCGTGACCAGGACAGCAGGCAATATGCCGCAGGAGCCGGCTGTCGGAGCCGCCACAATTCTACCCATGCATGCATTCATTTCGGAAACTGCCAATGCCCTGGCAAGAACCCCGGTAAAAATTCTGCCTCCTATGCTTCTGTTTGAATCCATAGCCTGTCTCAGCTTATATGCATCTCCACCGCTCAGGCCGCTGTGGGACTTGCTTTGAGAGTTCATCCCGGCAGCAATGCTTTCCTTCATGACAGCGAAGTTGAAGGCCATATTTTTATAGATTTCCTCTTTTGACAAGGCCAGCTGCTTAGCCTGATCAGAAAGCACGACATCCGAAATCCTTGCGTTTTCTGCCACAGCATTTTCTACTAGCTCCTGTATCGATTTATAAGTCAACATATTTTCCTCCGGTAATGAAAAATTCTAAAGCTTGTGTAAACTGGTGGCCTCAAAAATATCCGGAATTTGCTTTATTATTTCCGATATATTTCCATCCACATAATCATCGGTCTCTATGACCATTATGGCATTTCCTCCCCGGGATGTGCGATACACCTTCATACTGGCAATGTTAATGCTGCTGCCGCTTAAAATTCCGCTTACCCTGGCAACCATGCCTGGCTTGTCCCTATGCTGTATGACTAGAGTGTGATACTGCCCTGTAAACTCCACCTCAAGCCCGTTAATCCTGGTTATGACAATATTTCCACCACCTATCGAGGAACCCATAACGGATATGCTCCTGCCTGACCTACCCATCACCTCTATGTATGCAGTATTGGGATGGACTTCTCCCAAATCCGTTGTTTCAAAGGTATACTGCATCCCGGCTTCTTCTGCCAGTTGGATGCTGTCCCTTATCCTTATATCGTCGGTGTCAAAGTTCAGAAGCCCTCCAATAATAGCTTTATCGGTGCCATGCCCAAGATAAGTCTCTGCAAAGGAGCCATGCAGTTTTATCAAAGCCTTTGCAACCTCTTCCCCCAGCAGCATCCTTGCCACCCTGGCTATCCTGATGGCGCCTGCGGTATGGGAGCTGGAAGGTCCAATCATCACAGGACCTATAATATCAAATATATTCACACTATCACCTAAATTCATTGATTTTTATCAACGGTTGATTTAACCGTTGTCACACTTTCAACACACCTTTACATTATTATCTCATCCAGCCCTTCAAACTGCATGTTGTAATATTTGGCATAAAGTCCGTTCCTTTTCAGCAGTTCTTCATGGGTACCCTGCTCCTGAACACTATTATTGCTGATTACCAATATTTCATCAGCATTGCGGATAGTGCTAAGCCTGTGGGCTATGACAATAGTGGTGCGGTTTTTTGACAGACGGTCGAGAGAAGCTTGTATGTGTCGCTCGCTCTCATTATCCAGCGCAGAAGTCGCTTCGTCCAGAATCAGAATTTTAGGATCTTTCAAAAATACTCTGGCTATGGCTATACGCTGCTTTTGTCCACCGGAAAGACGGGTTCCCCTCTCCCCGACATGACTGTTGTAGCCATCCTCAAGGCTCATGATAAAGTCATGAATGTCGGCATTTTTAGCAGCTTCTATGATTTCCTCATCCGTTGCTCCAGGCTTCCCGTAAGCGATATTATCACGGATGCTTCCATCAAATATATAAACATCCTGCTGCACGATTCCTATAGCTTTTCGCAGCGACTTCAGCGTGACATCCCGCACGTCTATACCGTCAACCTTGACAGCTCCGGCAGTTACGTCATAAAAGCGGGGTATCAGGGAGCAAAGGGTGGTCTTTCCACCGCCCGACGGACCTACCAAGGCTACGGTTTTTCCGGCTTTTATATCGATGCTGATGGAGTTTAAAACCTCGGCATCGTCCTTATATTGAAAGGACACATTCTCAAAGGTGATGTCGCCTTTTACGTCTGTGAGCTCCACCGCATTCTTTTTATCAACGATTTCAGGCTCTGTTTCAATTACTTCCAGAAACCTGACAAAACCTGAATATCCCTTTTGAAACTGCTCTGTAAAATTAATGAGCACATTGAGCGGGTTTAAGAATATGCCTATATACAGGGCGTATATCGCCAGATCGTCAGCCTTAAGACTGCCCTTTGCGATGAAGTATCCTCCGCTTACCAGCACAACTGTGTATAAAAGTCCCTGAAAAAATCCGTTCCCTGCGTGAAAGCTGCCCATGACTTTATAGCTTTCTATTTTTGAGTCGAGGAATTCAATATTGCTTTTGCTGAATTTCTCTTGCTCCAAGCTTTCATTGGCAAAGGACTGCACTACTCGTATCCCTGAGAGAGTGTCCTGCAGCCGGGAATTAACCTTTGCAATCTTCCGGCGGTTATCCAAGAACGTCCTGCGCATCTTTATGTTTTTTCGGAAAGAAAAAACGACCATAACAGTGGTAACACAAAGCAGTATCAGAGTCATTCTGACATTTATCATCATCAGCAGGGCAAAGGAGCCTATAATCTTCAATACTGAAATAAAAATATTCTCAGGTCCGTGATGGGCAAGCTCCGCTATGTCAAACAGGTCGGAGATCAGCTTCGACATCATTTCCCCTGTATTGTTGCGGTCATAGTAGGAAAAAGAAAGCCGCTGGTAATGGTCAAACAAATCCTGCCGCATATCGCTTTCCATGCGGGCACCCATTGCATGCCCCCATGAAGTTATGTAATACTCACAGACATATCGGACTGCGTACATCACCAGCAGGCCGGCTCCGACATATACAACCACCCGGGTTATATTTCCGGTCGTGTCTGTAAAAACTTCATCCGTTAATATGTTCAATATCTGCGGAAATGCCAGGTCTATTAAACTTAGAACCAGGGCACAAAACATGTCAAGAAAAAAAATACCGCGATACGGCTTGTAATATCTCATGAATTTTTTTAAAACTGACATAACTAAGTCTCCTCCAACGTTTCAAGCATATCGAGCACTCTAATTATACAATATTTAATATCTATATGTATAGACGTCTATATTAGCTTCTACTGACCACGGCAAAATATTACCATATCGTTTCATTGGAGGCAATAGCTTCCAACAATTTTACCTTCCCTTAATGCTGCAATTGAAACCAGAATTATGTAAAATATCGCAAAAAGAATTATAACTACAACTGAATTTATACCGGCACCGATACCGGGACTATACCAATGCTGCATGGTTACATGGTACAGTCATCGCTTATCCTTTATCGTACAAGACCCTTCCAATATTGAAATGCTGCATCTTATAAAAACTGAACGGAAATGCCGGGGACTTACCCGAACAGCAGGATGCATCCCCGGCACCAAACCTTTTCCTTTCCTCGGAAGGCATTCCCTTATATTTGCTTACAGCAAAGAGAAACCTTCTCCTGTTAAACACCTTTTGATTACTATTTACAAGATTATTTATTTGCAAAATTCCGTATAGTTGCTTACATTCGTACGTTTTCTGCTATCACCCTGTTTATTTGCTCCCTCTTTGAGAGAAGCCAATCGTGTCCTTTAGGATATTTGCTGAAAGTGATGGGCTCATCCAGTCCATCCTCCAGCATATGAAGGACAGCTTCCTTTCCGATCAGTCTTTCCAGCAGTTGAAGGGCTCTCTTATCCTGAAGGGCTTCATAAAAGACCTCAAGCCTTAAAGATTCAATAGGTCCTTCCTTACCCGGATATACAACGAAAGCATCTCCCGACGGAAAGGCATATCCGGCGTCCGTTACACGGAACGGATCGATGGGATATCGGGAATACTGGGAATACCAAAAATTGTACCCCCACTGCAAAAAGCCTTTTATATCATACTTGTACAGCTGCATGCCTATTATCCTGTTTCTGGCCGAAGGCATGTTGAAAAACCGGTTTGATACTTCGCAATACTGTCCGCAGCAGTAATACGCCCATAAATCCGGCACATTGTTATCAAGGAACGGTTCTATGTGGTTTGTAGCCGGTATGGGCCTTTTTACCAAGCCCAACTCGTAATATTTATAATCCGACAGCGCATCTATAATCGGGAAGCCTTTAAGATACCTGTTGATTATGTCGCTGGCACTTCTATAGGACTCCAATTGCTCCGTGGACGGCTCATCGGAGACATGGAAATAACTCCGTTTTTCGATCCCCTTTTTTTGTATGAAGTCCACAAGGCACGGCAGGAACTGTCCCAGAAAAGAGCTATATTCCTCTCCGGCCGCATCGGTGTCCCATCCGAAAATGCGCTTTAATTCTCCATTCTCCTTTGCCATGATCTTGGGCGCATGTTTTGAACCCCACTGGGTAAAAAGATGGGAAAACTCAAAATATTCCACACCGCAGGCTAGGCACAGGTCTATCCATCTGTGGAGCCTGTCGAATCCAAATTTGTAGCTGTCCCCCGATTTTTCCACATCCACGAGCTGCACAGTCGGCCTCTCTTTGCCCACTTCCGTGTCCAGGGGAGGGGTGAAGATGGGCGTCAGAATCATGTTTATCCCATGCTTAACCGCTGTGCGGATAAACTGTTCAATGCGCTTCCAGTGCTCCTCGCTGAATATTTCCACATCGTACAAGGTCGCCAGGCAATCGGTATGGAACCATTCGGTATGTATAAGCGACTGCTTGGGAAGCTCCGCCCCTATCAATTCCAGATGAAATACAGCATCGCCCAACTCTTCTCCCGAGCTGTCAAGGAATATAACCTGCACGGTATAATTTCCCGGCCCTGCCGCTCCCCTGGGGTCAACTGCCACCCATAAGGACCGCCATTGATCGGGAAGAAGTACAATCCCCTCTTCATCCAGAGGCATCAATGGATCGGGATACAATCCGGGAGTGGATCTTAAAATATAGTCGTCATGGTCGGCATAACAGGGCATTTCCGAAGGAACCAGACCTACGCTGCGGACTGATATCCACGGAGCCAGCTCTGAAACAACTTTCACCTGCACCTGCTTCATCATCGGGCCGCTCCACCTATAAGCGACCTGGAATGAGTAAACCTCATTGGACAACATCGAACCTCTGCACCATGGCTCTGCCATTAGCTCCTCATCGGCAAACACCTTGGTCAATGAACTCAATAGCTTTATTTGAAGCCCTTTTCCTTTTTCCATCCTAATCATCTCCTAATTATTAAGGGACATTCTTTTATTTTAGCAGACATTATTTATTTATATAAAATCGGTTTGAATTCAGCTAATTGAAATGGATGACTGTTGTTCCGAAAGGATTCAAAGCATATAACAATCAATACATCCATTATTAGCTGAATTCATTGCTAAACTGTATAACAGGAAAGGCAAATCGCGGCAATATTCCACTCTGCCGCCATATTCGGACAAATTCTTTGCCCTGTTGTGGATACATGCCGGCAGGGTGGATTTAAATTACGCCCTATAACACATTAATTACAAAATATGAATGTCCTATATAGAGGGACACCCTCTATATTTCACGGGTTTCCTTCCTAAGCCAGTCTTTCTCTTCTTCATTGAGATAAGGTGAAAGCTTGGAGTATACATCCTTGTGGTATTCATTCAATCTCTTTTTCTCAGCTTCCGTCAACAAATCCACATCGATTCCATCCAGATCAATGGGACAGCAGGTAAGGGCCTCAAATCTCATAAACTGCCCGGATTCGGTTTTCTCATCTTCTACGACAAGCATGATGTTTTCGGTCCTGATTCCATGCTTCCCTTCCTTATATATACCAGGCTCATTGGTCACAATCATGCCCTTTTCCAGCTTGACATTGTTTACAACCTGGCTTATCCTTTGAGGACCCTCATGCACATTCAGGAAAAAGCCCACTCCATGACCTGTTCCGCATTTATAATCCATTCCGTATTCCCAGATGGGTTTCCTTGCCAGAACATCCAGATTGGAGCCTGTGGCACCATAAAGGAACTTCACGCTGTCCAGTCCCAGATAACCTTTAAGCACCAGGGTAAAATCCCTTCTCTCCTCCTCAGTGAGCTTGCCCAGAACTATAGTCCTGGTAATGTCGGTGGTGCCGTCCAGATACTGTCCGCCCGAATCCACCAGGAGGAAACCTTCATTCATCAAGGTATACTGGGATTCCGGAGTCGCCTTGTAATGCATCATTGCCGCATGATCCTTGTATCCTGCTATGGTATCAAAGCTGGGTTCCACAAAAAGCTCCTGCTGCCTCCTGAATTCCTCCAGCTTCTCCTCTGCCGATATTTCAGTGATTTTCTCCTTTCCCACCGATTCCTTCAGCCATTTGATGAATTTAACCATCGCAACGCCATCTTTTATCATGCAGTTTCTGAGGTTCTGGATCTCCACATCATTTTTGATCGCTTTCAACCGTGTAGTAATATTGGGATGCCTTATTTTCTTAGTGTTGGTGTTTATGGAGTTATACAGGTTCATATTTGTCCTTGCAGGATCGATGATTATGCTGTCCCCATCTCCGATACCTTCCAGAAACTTCTGGATATCGCCATATCCCATCAACTCGACGCCATCAGAATTCAATTCCTTTTTTATTTCCGAAGGTATCTTTTTGAGGTCGACAAACAGGATACAGCCGTCCATGGATATCACGGCGTTTGATATTACCACCGGGTTGTTGGGCACATCCGATCCTCTGATATTCAGCAGCCATGCGATATCATCCAGGGAAGACAGCAAATAGTAGTTTGCTCCAAGGGATTTCATCTCTTTTCTTACCTCATTGAGCTTCTCAACCCTTGATTTCCCCGCATATTTAACATCATGCACAAAGACTGTGCCCTCAGGAAGTCCCGGTCTGTCCGTCCACAACTGGCCTATTAAATCCTTGTCGGTCTTTAAGGATATTTTCTTTTCGGAAAACTCCTTTTCCATCTCATCAACGCTCTTTACCGAAAAGAGGCTTCCGTCAAAGCCGACGCAGTCCCCTTCCTTCAGAACATCTTTAAGCCATTTCTCGTATGAAGGCACATCCGGCTCTCCTGCCCTGAACAATTGAATCCCGGAACCGGCCAGCTGCTTTTCCGCCTGAATGTAATACCTGCCGTCAGTCCACAAGCCTGCATCTTTTTCCGTAATAACCACAGTGCCTGCTGAACCGGTAAAACCTGATATCCACTGCCTGGATTTCCAATGATCGGCCACATACTCGCTTTGATGCGCGTCGGAACTGGGTATTATGTATGCGTCAATTCCGTTTTCCTTCATCAGCTGCCTTAATTTCTCCACTCTTTCTTTAATCTCCAAGCCAAATCCTCCTTCTTAATACCTTTTTGTTCCTGTCCCGCACATCAGGCTTAACGCATGCAAAACAGGAAAAATCCCTTCTGTCAGTTATTTATTCACATAGACAGATTTTATAATTCTTATCTACACTTAAGTAAAACCACTTTAATTATTATAATACATATTGCATCTTCTTAAAATTGAATTTTGCTGTTATCAGAAACTTAATTTTATTGATTGGGAGAAGCTGTACCAGCACCCAAATCCTTATAAGCTGTCCACCTCAACCCATTGTCTTTCTTCGATGGACAAGTCCACAGCTTCCAGAACCTGAGAGCACTTCACCCCATCATTGAAGTCAGGCTCAGGATGCCTATCCTTTGCTATGGCCTCCGTAAACTCATACAATTCATGCACAAACGTATGCTCATACCCAATTACATGCCCTGCCGGCCACCATGCCTGCATATACGGATGTATTCCTTCCGTAGCCTGAATGAGTCTGAAGCCCTGTACTCCTTCCTCGTCCTCCGAAGAGAAATACTGAAGCTCATTCATACGTTCAAACTCAAACTTAATGCTGCCCTTGCTGCCATTGATTTCGAAGGACATGGCATTTTTATGACCATTGGCAAACCTGGTGGCTTCAATTGATCCCAAGGCCCCATTCTTAAACTCCGCCAAAAAGATGGTGGCATCATCCACCGTTACTTCTCCCATGGGAGCATCCGATTGGGCTTTTCCACTTAAGCCCGTCATCCTTTCCACCAGAGGTCTTTCTTTAATAAAGGTTTTATTTATGCCTATTACTCTATCAAATTCCCCTACTAAAAACCTCGCCACATCGATGATATGGGCTCCCAGATCTCCCAGGGACCCGGAACCGGCCACTTCTTTATCCAGCCTCCATACCAGGGGAAATAGGGGGTCAACGATGAAGTCCTGAAGATACGTTCCTCTGAAATGATAGATTTTACCGATTTTCCCCTTATCGATGAGCTTTTTTGCCAGTTGTATGGCCGGTATAAACCTGTAATTGAAACCAATCTGATGCTTGATGTTGTTCTTTTCAGCCGCTTTCAGCATCTCTCTCGCATCTTTCAGGTTTAAGGCCAGAGGTTTCTCACAAAAAACATGCTTTCCATTTTCAGCCGCAGCAATGGCAATTTCCTTATGAAAATTACTGGGAGTGGTAATATCCACCATATCGATATCATCCCGACGGACAAGCTTTTCCCAGGAAGTCTCATATCCTTCCCATCCATATTTTTGAGCCGATTCCCTCACCCAGGATTCGTTTCTTCCGCAAATAGCTTTCATGACAATCTTTCTGCTCGGCTCGAAAAACATCCCTATACGCTGAAAAGCGTTGCTGTGAGCCTTGCCCATGAATTTGTAACCGATCAACCCGACATTTAACTTATCCTCCATTCCACATCTCCCCTTTACTGTTTTATATATATAGATATAATTTCAATATGCCATTGGAAATTCCTTCTATTACCGGCAGAGTATATGAAAATGCCGCCGAGCTTTCCGGACAAACCGCAGCATCAGGCAAGCCGTTGTCGTTCACAATATAAAACGCAGGAGATGCCATCTCACATCTCCTGCGCAAAGGATCGAACGATAACTATATATTGTCGACACCGGGTTGCATCAACCGAATATTTTAATTGTCAGGAACAGCGTAGCCATAATGGAGGATACCAAGGATACAACTGTAACCTGTGTATTGATGGAAGGTCCTGCGGTATCTTTAAACGGATCGCCTACTGTGTCACCGACTACAGCGGATTTATGAGCATTAGACCCTTTTCCTCCGTGGTTGCCGGCTTCTACATACTTCTTGGCATTATCCCATAAGCCTCCGGAGTTGGACATGAACAATGCCAGCAGCAAGCCACTGATGATATTTCCTGCCAGGAAGCCGCCCACCGCATTCACGCCTCCGACAAAACCCACTACAATAGTAGCAGCGATTGCCATAAGGCCTGCAGGAATGAGTTCCTTCAATGCGCCGGTCGTTGCTATGTCAATGCACTTGTCATATTCCGGCATAGCGTCTTCCTTACCTTCTTTAAGACCCGGAATCTCATTGAACTGCCTATGAATTTCTCCCACCATACGCTGAGCGTTACGGTCAACGCCAAGCATGAGCATGGCAGAGAATACCGCAGGAATTGCTGCACCCACCAGCAATCCGAAGAATACGGTAGGATTCAATATATCGAAATTCTCAATTCCGGCAAGTCCACGTTCACTAGCTGCAACATTAACCTCACTCATAAAAGTACCGAGTAATGCAATAATAGTCAGTCCTGCCGCACCGATGGCAAAACCTTTGGTAACTGCCTTAACCGTGTTACCCGCGCTATCCAGAGAGTCCGTAATTTCCAGAGCTTTATCGCCCAGATTGCCCATTTCAACAAGTCCTCTTGCATTATCAACGATCGGTCCGTAAGCATCGTTGGAAATTATCATACCTACGATGGAGAGCATACCGACTGCTGCCATAGATATGCCGAACATTCCGTAAACCGGATTGCCGGGATTTAACTGAGCAGTAAGGTTATAAGCTACAAGAGCGGAAACTGCAATGCCTGCCAGGGCAGGTAAAACGCTTAAGAAGCCGTAGGAAACGCCCGACAAAATTGTGAATGCCGGTCCGGATTCAGAGGCTTTAGCGACATAATGGACAGGTTTCTTATTGTCATTGGTGAAATAGTCGCTGGCTATACCTATTATAGTTCCAACCAAAAGACCTGCAATCATGGCTCCCCAAATTCTCCACTCAAATTTGAAAATCCATGTGACTAACGCAGTAGCGCCGGCATAAAGAGCAGTGGTAACATAAGTGCTCATATTCAGCGCATTTGAGGGATCACCGCTTTTACCCATTCGGGCTGTGATAACACCAATGCTGGAAGCAAGCAGTCCAAGAGCTGCGTAAACAAATACCATCATGGTGAAATTTCCGGCTCCTTTGTCCAGTGTAATTGCCATAACCAGAGCCGCAACCATAGATGCAACGTTGGAGTCGAACAAATCTGCTCCCATGCCTGCAACGTCACCGACATTATCCCCGACATTGTCGGCAATAACAGCAGGGTTTCTCGGGTCATCCTCGGGTATGCCGAGTTCAACCTTACCAACCAAATCGGCACTTACGTCGGCAGTTTTGGTGTAGATTCCACCACCTGCTTTCGCAAAAAGTGCAAGGCTGGATGCTCCAAAGCTGAAACCTAGCATTGCGCTTGCATCCCTTGTAATGGCATACACTAAAGATACTCCTAAAAGACTTGAGCCTACAACAGCCATACCCATGACCGCACCGCCACGAAAACCGGCGAGAAATGAAGGCTTGATGCCTTTTGTCGCAGCTTCGGCTGCTTTCATATTGGCAATAGTGGCAATTGTAATTCCTATTTTTCCGGCTAATGCGGAAAGGGCCGTACCAAATATATAGGATACAGCCATGGCGATATTGTCTTTAAAATCACCCGACCAAATAGGCTGAGGCAAGAACAGCAAAATTAAAATAGCTATTACGCCTGCAAAACGTGCTAACAGGGCATATTCACGCCTAAGAAATGTGCTGGCTCCCTTTTGGATAAGTTCACCAACCATGTGGACCGTTTTGTTGGAGGAAGGCTGCTTCTTTACCCATATGTAAAAGTACGCAGCTACTCCGAAGGATAACAGTGAGACCACTATTGCTAGAATTAGTGCTGTTGAAATGTCCATATTTTTCGCCCCTCTACATTTTTTTATGCTGATATCTGCAGAGAAAAATATCAAGACATTAATCAACATAATCCAATATTCATGGTGTTAAGTACGTGGGTGATGTTGTGATTTGAACGTGTTGCGCTTTTTATATGCACGCCATCATAAGCTGCCGCTAAGAGCACTTATGTCTTTACATGCTAAACTCAGCATCAATATAGCCATTGTTCCCGGATTATAACAAAACTGGAAACAATGACTTAAAGCGTCGCCCCGAAAACTTGATAGCTGAAATTCGCAATTTGGAAAGGCAGAAAGCCTGTTACAATGCCTCCCGGGTCAGAGGTGATGCTTTTATATCGGGCTGTATGAAAAACCGGAACAAGGACAACCAGATACTTTATCTGCAAAACAGCAGTTCTTGTAAAAGCTATTTTGCAACATCCATACCTGAGGAGCCTTGCACCTGCAAGGAAAGACAATTCGGATTTCCTTAGGCAATCTTCTGATGGTGAATGCACTAACCGGTACAACACCATAAATACCTGGAAAATGTTAGCTAGTCTGCAATTCAGCTCCTTAATGTCTTTTTATTCTCCTCTTGCATCATATCATGTATTAACACAAAAATTTTTCCCATTGTCATTGTAGTACATAATTTTTCAATAGTCAAGAAAAACAAAAAATAAATTATTAAGTAATCAAAACTACATAGTTAATCTGAAAGTAATGTCTAAGGCGTCTCTTTGGAACCATTTCAAAAATAATCTGCTGTAAGATAAATAGAAAAAGAAATATTAAAAGGTAAAAAAAATCTGAAATGGAGTTGAATTAAAAACAATAAAGGAGATTGATAAAATCAATCTCCTGTTTTTCAAATTTGGCGTGCCTAGAGGGATTCGAACCCCCGACCTACGGATTAGAAGTCCGTTGCTCTATCCAGCTGAGCTACAGGCACATATTGGATTGTGGAGCGGGTGAAGGGAATCGAACCCTCACAATCAGCTTGGAAGGCTGATGTTCTACCATTGAACTACACCCGCAAACGGCTTGTTTAAGCCTACTCATCGGTTATCAGTATCAACTGCCGACTTTAAATATTATACAGACTAACTACCGTCTTGTCAACAATTATTTTATGGTTATTTATATTTTTTATTATACATTTTCTTTCATCTCAGGGTAAAGCACTATAGCCATAAGCAAATGCTTTCATATGCAAGGACCTTCCGGCGTTGCTTCTTTCCGGAAGGTAAAGCTGTCCTTTTTAAAAACGGCAGTTTTGCCGGCTTCCCTTGTATTCTCCCTTTCTCCGTGTGGCTAAGGGCCTATTCAATGTTATCCTTTGGCTGCCGGCATACTGCAAATCCATTTCTGAAAAGGATAAGAATCTATATATCCCAATTATTTGGCAGCTGTCTTTACCATAAATCTTTTATAGGTGCATATGACAGGCTGGATGCTGTTCTCATCCAGCGTTATTATTGCATAGGACTCCCTGCTGTCATCCCTGGGGTCGCTTATGCTTCCCGGGTTAAGCAGTATGCAGCTTCCTCTGTCCTCAATATGGGCGATATGAGTATGCCCGAATAAAATCATATCAACCTTTGTATCCTCCGCCTTTTTATAAAGCTTGCTGTAATCCCAGTTGACCGAATATCTGTGGCCATGGGTGATGAGGATTCTCTTGCCGCAATATTCCAGAATCTTTTCCGCCGCTACGCTGCCTATCATGAAATCACTATTCCCATAAACATATTCGAAGGGAATCTGCGGAAACATATTAGAAAGCTTCTGAGCATCCCTGAAGTAATCACCAAGATGTATTACCAGATCTATACCATTGCTGTTTCTTATTACGTCTTCCGCCCGGTCCGTTTCGCCGTGTGTATCGCTAAATACTAATATCTTCATAGTTTACAACTTCTCCTAATCAATTGCCGTATCGCATTGCTACGTGAAATTCTCATATTTTTTAAGTTTCTCGACCATAGCTTTCAGGGCTTTTCCCCTGTGGCTAATTTTATTTTTTTCATCCGGGTCCAATTGGGCTGTCGTCATATTGTATTCAGGCAGGAAAAATAGAGGATCGTAACCAAAACCATTGGTACCTTGAGGCACGAAACCTATATATCCGTCGCAGGTTCCCTTTACGGTGAAGCTTCTTCCGTCGGGGAAAACGACGGCTATAACACATACAAACCTCGCTGACCTCTTTTCGAAGGGCACTCCTTCCAGAAGTTCTAAAAGCTTTTTGTTTTTATCTTCATCAGTAGCACCTTCCCCGGCAAAACGCGCCGAGTATATACCCGGTGCACCATTCAAATAATCAACTTCAAGCCCTGAATCATCCGCCATGACCATTTCACCTGTCAGACGGTGAAGCTCCTTTGCCTTAATCATGGCATTTTCCTCAAATGTGGTGCCATATTCCTCAATGTCTTTATCAATACCTGCCTGTTCCATGGAAACAACCTCAAAGGGCAGCCCTGCCAGTATTTCCTCAATTTCTTTAAGTTTGCCTTTATTCTTCGTCGCTACTAAGAATTTTCTCATCCTTGCTAATTCTCCCAACTTCGTCTGCTAAGGAGCCGAGAGCTTCCTTCTGAAGTTTGATTAAGGTATTTATACCACCCTCGGCCAATTCCAAAAGCTTATCCAACTGCTGCCTGCCGAAGGTCGCTTGTTCTCCTGTTGCTTGTATCTCAACAAATTGACCATTACCTGACATTACAACATTCATATCCACAAGAGCATTGGAGTCTTCTGCATAGCACAAATCCAGCATCTCACAGCCGTCTACTACCCCAACGCTTACTGCCGCAACAAAATCAGTTACAGGCATTTTTTCGATTATCCCGCTGTCTATCAACACCTTGCATGCATCCACAAGGGCTACAAAAGCACCTGTAATAGAAGCTGTCCTTGTGCCGCCGTCGGCTTGTATTACATCACAGTCTATCAGTATCTCCCTCTCACCCAGCGCACTAAAATTCACAACAGACCTCAAAGACCTTCCTATCAGCCTCTGAATTTCCTGTGCCCGGCCATTAATTTTCAACTTGCTGATATCCCTGGGATTTCTAACTTTAGTTGCCCTGGGCAGCATGGAGTACTCGGCAGTTATCCACCCTTCCCCGCTGCCTTTTTTAAATGGAGGTACCTTGTCATCCACCGTAGCTGTACATATTACTTTCGTATCCCCCATCTCTATCAGGACGGACCCCTCCGCATATTTCGTGTAATTCCGTGTTATCCTGACGTCTCTCAACTGCGCGTTATCTCTGCCGTCAATTCTCAATTTGCTTCCTACCTTTCAATTCGCCATCTGCAAGAATCATTTATCTATATAATCATTTATCACGGAAGGAATTGACATGCTTTCCGTAAGATCCGTACCCTCCGGGAGGTTGGTTGCCTTTCCGCCTACCAGTATTTTTACCTTTTTAACTCCCTCTATCTGAGCCATGGAGTAGAGGATTTGCCTCAAAATGCCTTCTTCCCTCGCATTACCTCCATAGTTCATTATTTCCTTACTGATATCAAGAACAATCATATCATCCTTGATATCGCTTCCGATAAGCTCTGTTCCCTCAGGGAGTTCCGAAAACAGAACCCCTCCGGCAGGCTTTTTGCCCAGGTCGGATATGATCCTTGCCGCAATGGCATCAGCATCGATACCGGAAGCCTCGGCAGATACCGGCAATATGTATGAAAACCTGTCATTTGCAGCTTTAAAAAGGTAAACATCATACTTGGCCATACCCTGTTCCACATTTATTTTTTCGGAATTAATCAATATATTCTGTCTGTCCAAATCTTCAGATATATCTGTGCCGAATTTCAACCTGTCCTTTCGGCTGCCATTCACCAGGATTCTAACCCTTTGCACGGTGCTAAATTCCGTCAGCGTGTAAACTATGGATGAAATTATGCATTTTTCTGCCTTCTCGCTGTCATAATCCAGAAGCTCACCGCTGAAATCGATGATTGCCGTACCTTCCCGGATTGTCAATCCCAGTATCCTGGTACCTTTCGGCAGTACAGGATATAACCCGTAATAATCTATTTCCTCCCGATTGATGGAATTGTCAATCAAACTGTTAATTGCTGCTCTTGCGATTCCTTCCTGTTTGCTTATCCTCCTGGTTACCGGTATTATGTAACCATCTGCATCCTGATAGTATATATTCACCTGCATTGTCGGTTTTTCCGGCTTTTCAGGCTCATCAGGTTCATCAGTCTCAACAGGTTTATTATCGTAACTTACCTTTCCCTGGTCGCTCACGTCACCTTCTTCAACATCTACCATATTACCTTGGACAGAAGTATCTTCTGCACCTCTGGGATTGCCCTCCACCGGCAATGCGCATCCGGTTAAAAGGACAATGGCTGCTACCAGTAGTAAACATAAACTCCTCTTCATATTTTCCTCCTAACAGTAATAATTTTCCTATACTGTTATTATAGACAAAATATGAAGGTGTATATTATTTCCCACTGTTAATGCTATGTTACCATAAGCATGGGGTAAAAAAAACCAGTAGATTATATAAAATCTACCGTTTTTTTTATATATTTTAACTTGTTGTACCGGCATCTCCCGGCATAAATTACAGGACAAAGCCTCTGGAGATTTCGGGTCACAACAGGCTTATATACATCAATAATCCTCCAAAGCTTTGATTATAGCTCTGCACAGGGCTTCTGCGGCCTTCTGCCTGAAGTTTTCGTCCAGAAGTTTCTTTCTGTCCTCAGCACTATCCACGAAAGCTATCTCAGCCAATGCAGCAGGCATCTTGGTTGCTTTCAATACCACCAGTCCGGGTCTTTCCTTAAGCTTTCTGTCTTTAGTTTTAAGAGTGCTTATAAGCTCATTCTGAATTATCTGAGCAAACTTCTTGCTCTTTGCACTGTTGGGATGATAAAGGGTTTCGGTTCCCGTTTCCTTATTATTGAAAGCGTTGTTATGTATACTCAGGAACAGTGTAGCATTCAGGCTGTTGGCTATGTATGCCCTCTCATACAGCCCTACATAGCTGTCATCCTCCCTTAGCATATATGTATTTACACCTTTGCTTTTAAGTAAGGAATTCAGCCTCATGGCAATATCCAGATTCAGGTCTTTCTCCTTGACACCTGCACTCGTCGCTCCTGACTCGCTGCCTCCGTGCCCTGCATCTATCACCACCAGCTTGTCCTTGGCAGAGTACGGCTTTAATACCGTTATCGCAGTATCATTAACATCAGCACGGGTGATAATCTCGTATACGAATTTGTCCTTTGCATTAAAGGTAATGCTGGTATTCTTGCTTTTTTCATCAGTGCTGATCTCTATCGATTTCAGATAGCTGTCATTTATTTCCAATGTGCCGGTTCCTATATTCGCCAGATTGCTTCTGAACGTTATGGTGTACTTCTGCCCGGAAGAGTCATACTTTCCGGTATAGAATTTCTTGAGGTCCGCTCCTCCCTCGGTAAGCTTTGCGCCTTTCAGCGAAAAATATACCCGGTCTCCGCTGTTGTGGTAAACCAAATTTTTATATGTGGGACTTTGCACATCAATGATCAACTGCCCGTCTTTCTCGGCTATGCTGTAGTGGGGCAAGCCTTTTGTATCAATCACAACCCTGGCTGTGCTGCTGTTATGCTGGGCATATCTCACCGTGCTTATCCTTCCGCTGTCCACCTTTATGGTTCCCTGCTTTTCAGGCACCGAAGCGTTCGGTATATCAATCACTATTCTGTCAGGGTCGGTAAGCCTGAAAACATTGTACCCTTCATAGCTGCCGACAGTCAACGCAACCCTGTCCCCATTTGAAATTGCGGAATATTTGACATCCAGCTTTTTGGGTTCAGGATTCTCTGTTTCCGGCTTATCATCTTTAGGCTCCTCGGTTTCCTGTTTTCCATCACCTTCATCCGGGGAAGGTTCCTTGCGGAATGAAACGACGGAACTTCCCAATTTGTCATCATGGATGACTTCATATGTAAAATTTTCTTTGGCGTATATCGTCATGGTGGTTTTTCCCGCAGACTTGCTGTTATAAATACGGATCATATTGATATAGCCATCATTGATGCTCACTATTTTGCTTTTCACTTCTCCCAGGGTGTTGGGAAAAGCAATGGTGTACTTTTTGCCGTTGGAATCAAAAGTTTCCGTGAAGAGCTTTTCTGACCCGTTATCCCCGCCAAAAAGCTTTATTCCATCCAGCACCAGATTTCCCCCATCGTCGTCATTGTAATAAATGACATTGTCTACAATGGGTTTGGTTAAATAAAGAACCAACATTCCCGATTCCTTCCTGACAAAGTACTGAGTCATTTCCTTCAGATCAACCACTACCCTGGCTGTATCCTCGTTAAACTGCGCATACCTTACCGATGATGCATACCTGCCTCCAACATCGATTTTATTCTGTGTGGCAGGCGCTTTTGCTTTGGGAATATCAATCACAACCCTGTCGGGGTTGGGCAGGTAGAAAACATTATAATCCTTAAGCTTGCTGACATTAATCTTGATTACGTCCTGGCTGCCGTTTGTGGAACATTCAACATTTTTCAGCTCACCGCTAACGGTAGCTCCTAAAGCAGGAGGTAAGACAGCCACGAGCTTTGCATGTGCTACAGTATTAATTGTGGAAGAGATTAGTGTAATTGATGCCAAGATAGATATTGCAAGCTTTTTCATGAAAACACCTCGTCATTTTATCTTTTGAATAGTTAGTTGTCAAATGGACCGGAAATATCCTCAACATGTTTATATTACCATATTTTTCGACATATTTGCCAATTTTAAATTAACTAAAATAAAACTTTAATTAAATTGTAACATTGAGGTGTTATTCATATCTGAGCCCAAAATGCTCATAAGCTAGCTTCGTAGCCATCCTTCCCCTTGGAGTTTTGTTGATGAATCCCAACTGGAGGAGATAGGGTTCATACACATCTTCAATGGTGTTGGCCTCCTCCCCTATCGATGCGGCAAGGGTATCCAGCCCTACCGGTCCTCCGGCAAACTTGTCTATTATTGTCATGAGCATTTTCCTGTCTACGCCGTCCAGGCCTATCCTGTCTACCTCCAACGCATCCAGCGACATTTTTGCCACTTTGCCGTCAATAAACCCCTCGGCTTTTATCTGTGCAAAATCCCTCACCCTCTTTAAAAGCCGGTTTGCTATCCTGGGCGTTCCCCTCGCCCGTCGGGCGATTTCTTCAGCGCCTTCCTCATCTATCCCTATATTAAGTATGCCGGCCGACCTTTTTACAATCTGCTTCAGCTCCTCCGTATTATATATTTCAAGCCTGTTGATGACACCAAACCTGTCCCTCAAGGGAGATGTAAGCAGCCCTGCCCTTGTGGTGGCCCCCACCAAAGTGAATTTCGGCAGATCCAGCCTTATGGAACGAGCGCTCGGGCCTTTTCCTATAATAATATCCAGGGCATAATCCTCCATGGCAGGATAAAGAATTTCCTCGACACTTCTGTTAAGGCGGTGGATCTCATCGATAAAAAGCACATCGTAATTTCCAAGGTTGGTCAACAATGCTGCCAAGTCCCCGGGCTTTTCTATGGCAGGCCCTGACGTGACTCTCAAATTCACTCCCAATTCGGAAGCTATTATCCCGGCTAAAGTAGTTTTTCCCAGGCCGGGCGGTCCGTAAAGCAGCACATGGTCCAAAGCCTCCTTGCGCTGTTTTGCCGCCTCTATAAATATCGAAAGGTTTTCCTTTACTTTTGCTTGTCCGATATACTCACTGAATTTTCTAGGCCTGAGGCTGGCTTCGTCATAATCCTCCTGTTTGATTTCGCATCCCACAAGTCTTTCTTCTTCCATACATAACCTCCGGTCACCAAAAGTTCGGGGCACACTGCTGAGTAAAAGGCCAAGCTTCCCGCAGAGTCTCCCCGTATATATTTCCATCTTGTCTTCCAACATCAATAGTCAAAAGCACTTTCCAACTATCGCGCAAGCCCTTTCAGGGCATTTTTTATAATCGATTCCAGATCCATATCATCGGAATACACCGCAGATACGGCCCTGCTCGCTTCAATGGGGGTATATCCCAGAACCATTAACGCGCTTATGGCCTCAGGTATCCTGGTATTCTCACCATCCGCCGGCACACTCTCCTCCTTAAGTTTTTCGGTAGCCACCAGCTGCTCCTTCTTTATCTTGTCTTTAAGCTCCAATATTATCCTTTGAGCCATTTTGCTGCCTACGCCCTGAGCCTTTGTCAGGGTCTTGGCATCGTCGGTGATTACCGCCAGGCTGAATTTGGACGGCGTGATGGATGATAACAGGGAAACAGCGGCTTTCGGCCCCACTCCCGAAACTGAAATCAGCAGTTCAAACATGCTGAGCTCTTCCTGCGTACAAAACCCATAAAGGCTCATGATATCCTCTCTGACATACAGATATGTATACATCTTGACTTCATCCCCCACCGGCCCCATCGCCTGAACGGAGGAAAGGGATGTGAATATTTTATATCCGATCCCGTTGGTTTCAACTATTATATATTCATTGTGCTTATAGGCAATTTTTCCTTTTATGTACGCAATCATGCTTACCTCCTGTTCAAATAAGCGTTCATCCTGTAGGAATGGCCATGACAGATGGCAACAGCCAAGGCGTCTGCAACGTCATCAGGCTTTGGTATACTGGGCAGGTTCAGGATAATTTTAACCATTTGCTGAATCTGAGCCTTTTCAGCCCTGCCGTAGCCCACCACCGACTGCTTTACCTGCAGCGGCGTGTATTCAAAAACACTCACACCGGCCTTTGCTGCCGAAAGAACTGCCACTCCCCTTCC